>NZ_JBAKFV010000002.1:0-425007 GCF_036889365.1 Caulobacter sp. CCNWLW153 | reverse complement strand
CGGAGCTCCGAGCCGCCTCCGTAACCGGGGAGCGGCCCCACCGTTTAGCGCCCGGTGTCGGCGGAGGCGGCTATTTAGCTAACCTCGAATTCCGTGTCAAATCGTTTTTTTCAAAACTTTTCGACCCGATGCCGAACCAGGGAAAGTCCCCGGACCAGCGAGCCGGCAGCTTCTAAAGAAACCACCAAACCCTGTCAAGCAATTCTTTCTAAGAAAGTTCTGCTCAACTTCTTCACCAGCACTTCCGAATTCTTGCGAACTCTTCGATCCCGATGAACGAGGCGGCGCTTCTATTGAAGCATTCCAACCTCGTCAACCAACTCTTTTCAGAAACTTCCGAAGAACCAAAGCCCTCCAAAAGCAACAAAAGCGCTCCCTCCCGAAGGCCAAAGGCCGTCGGCAATCCAGCTGCCCGAGTCGATTGAGGCCGCGGAACTTAGCGATGAGATCCAACCGAAGCAAGGGCCTTGTGGGCCCCGTTTTCGAGCGTCTTCGTCAGCGCCGTTCCGAGGAGGAGCGCATATAGGCCTGTGACCGGATGATGACAAGCATCAACCCGCACGCATCCACAGGTCCGTGATCCGGACGGGCCGCGACGCACCGTCGCGCCGGCCCGCCCCTCCCTACCTGCGCCTTGAACCCCGCCTTACGCGTCGCCACTTCATGATGGACGATCGCGGATCCGGGGCGCCGCTGCAGGGCCCCGGACCTTCGCGAACGAAGTCGCTTTGATGCGTAAGGACTTCGCATGACCCGGACGATCCTGTTCGACAGCCCCTTCCTGCTGGGCTTCGAACACACCCGAGACCTGATCGAGCGCGCCGCCAAGGCCGCCGGTGAAAGCTATCCGCCCTATAATGTCGAACAGACCGACGAGGGCGTGCGCATCACCCTGGCCGTGGCCGGCTTCTCGCCCGACCAGCTGCAGGTCACCGTCGAGGGCGGCCAGCTGGTGGTGGCCGGACGCCGCGACGGCGAGGCCCGCACCGAAGCCGAGCGCGCCTACCTGCACCGGGGAATCGCCGCCCGCGGGTTCGTGCGCACCTTCGTCCTGGCCGAAGGCATGGAGGTCTCGGCCGCCACCCTCGAGCACGGCCTGCTTCACGTCGACGTCGCCCGCCCGCCGCCCGAGCGCCAGGTCAGGCGCATCCCCATCCGCTCGCAGGGCTGAGCCCTTGCGCAACACTTACGCTCCAGCCGCCTGAACCACAGGGACTTCGGAGCGTTCCCCTATCGAAGGAGGTGGTCACATGACGCCCAATTCGCACACGCCGTTCTTCTCGACCGAGGCCTTCGCCGCGCTGGGCGCGCCCGACCTCGTCTATGTGCGCCCGATCAAGGCGGCCGAGATCCTCGCCGACGCCCCCGAGGGGGTGGAGGACTTCGATCTGGCCCCCGACCAGACGCTTTATGCGGTATGCCGGGCCGACGGCGCCCGCCTGGCGGTGCTGACCGACCGCGACGCGGCCATGGCCGCCGCCCTGGCCCACGAGCTGGCGCCGGTGTCGGTGCACTAACGCGCTTCTCATAAGAAGACGCGCCAAATGAAAAGGGCGGCGGATCCTGCGATCCGCCGCCCTCTTTCTTTGTCCTTACGCCGGACCTCAGTTGAGGTTGGCGGCCGGGGCCTGAGCCTGGCGGAACATGGTGATGGCGATCAGGCGATCCCAACCGACCAGCGACACCAGGTGAGCGTAGATCTGGGCCAGGGCGCCCGAGGTCTGCAGCTCCTTCAGCTTCTCGATCGGCAGGGCGTTCAGCTTCTCTTCCGAGACGCCGTAGTACTCGGCCACGACCTGCGGCTCGCCCGGCTGGCCGTCGGGGCCGGCCGGCGTGAAGGTGGCGGTCTTCAGTTCGAAGAGGTCGTTGTCCTTCAGCAGCTGCACGAACGAGTCGGTGCGGCGGCGTTCGACTTCGAAGTCGTCGCAGAACTTGATGCAGTTCTGGGTGTACTCGGTCGGCTCGCCCTTGGCGTCGAACAGCGGGGTCTCGCCGGCTTCCGACAGCAGGCTCGAGGCGCGGTCGATGCAGACGATCATGCGGCCCTGGGTCTCGTCATTGGCCAGCACGAACGGATAGCGACGGACATAGGCCGGGATGTAGACGCCGACTTCGGTCGAGCCGTCGGCGTGGATGAACAGGTTCTCGCCCTGGTTCAGACCCATGACGGCCAGCGGGGTGCGCTCTTCGCCGGCGAAGATGATCGGGTAAGACAGGCCGGCCGGACCGAATTCGGTCACGGTCAGCGGGACGGCCGTGCCCGCGGCGGCGAAGGCGTAGGGCTTGTCCTGGTGGACCAGGGCCAGCTTGCCGTGCAGGTCGCGGTTCAGCGGCTCGGGCGTCGAGTAGAAGAGAACGTTGCCGGTGATGCCGCCGGCGGACTGGGTCGTTTCCATAAGAAGCTCTACAGAAGGGCCAAGAAGAACGGACGCTCTATCGCGGGCGGCCTTTAGGTGGTCAGCGCTTCTAGCCGATCTGCGATATCCCGGCAATCGACACGTCCGGACGGGGAAACGCCGCCGCGACCCTCGCGTCTGGGGCGAGGGCCGCGGGACGATCGGGCCTAGAACTTCCAGGCGATCCCGGTGCGGATCGACCGGCCCGGCGAGGGCGCGATGTCCTTCAGGAACGAGGCGTGCTCGCGCACCTCCTCGTTGGTCAGGTTGCGGCCGTCGACGAACCAGCGCAGCGGCTTGTCCTCGAACGGCTTGACCGTCACCCGCAGGTTCACCGTGGTGTAGGCGTCGGTCGGCAGCTCGAAGTCGGCCACCCGGTCCTGCTCGGCCACGTGACGCACCTCGAGCTCGGCCTCGACATTGGAGGCGGTCCAGATCGCCCGGCCGGTCAGGGACCACGGCGGAATGCGGGCGGGCACGCCGATATCGGTCTCGCCACGCACATAGTCGGCCACGCCCTCCAGGCGGATCGACTGGTCCTTGCCGCGCCAGGCGTCGTAGCCGACCTCCAGCTCGGCGCCGTGGAACTTGGCGCCGGTCTGGAAGTACTGGAACACCGGCAGGCTGTCCTCGACCTCGCCGGTCGGCGCCTCTTCGATGAAGTTGTCGTACCAGGCGCCCCACAGGTGGCCCTCGACGCGCAGGCGCGGGCCGGTCCAGCGATAGGTGGCCTCCAGCGAGGTGACGGTCTCGGAGTCGAGGCTGTCGTCGCCCTTCTCGTAGCCGCCGGTGCCCGGGTGCGGACCGTCGGCGAACAGCTCGAACTCGGTCGGCGCGCGGCCGTTGCGCGATAGGGTCAGGGCGACGAACTGGTGCTCGGCCGGCTTGTAGAACACGCCCAGCGAGGCCGAGACGTTGTCGAAGTCGCGCTTCTGGGTCGCCGTCTCCAGCGAGCGGGTGTCGAAGCGCAGGCCGGCGTCGACGCCCCAGTCGCCGCGATCGAAGCGCTGCAGGGTGAAGACGCCGTACTCCTTGATGTCGACGCTGGGCACGAAGGCCTCGTCGCCGATCGCCTCGAAGCTGCGGGTCAGGGCCTGGAAGCCGATGGCGCCCTGGTGGCCGTCATGCTCGCGATGGACCAGCTCGACGCGGCCCTCGGTGCCGTCCGACAGGAAGCGGGTGCCGACCTCGCCGTCCTCGACGGAAACCTCGGCGTGCTGGTAGTCGGCATGACCGATCGAGACGCGCACCTTCTCGAACCACGGGGTGTCGAGCTCCTGCTCGCCGCGCAGGTCGTAGCGGGTCTGCTGCAGGTGGATCGAGACCGGGCCCTCGGCGTCGGGATCGATGGGGCTGAGGATCTGCTGGTAGGGAACGCCGTAGGTGGTGTCGGTGCGCTTGACCGACAGGCCCACGAACCCGCGGTCGCGCACATAGGAGACGCCGGCGCCGTAGGCGTCCATCTCGACGTCGGTGTTGCGCACGGTCTTGTCCGGATCGACGGTCAGGCCGTCGCGGGCGGCCAGGCGCGTAGACACCGGGGCGACCGGCACGTCGTAGTCGTCGCTCTGCCGGTGTACGGCGTCGACGGCGAACACCAGCGGGCCGGCGTTGAACTTGGCCGCGCCGCTGACGCCCCAGCCGCTGTCGACGCTGGACATCGAGCCGGCCACGCGGCCTTCAACCGGGGCGCTGGCGCGCGAGGACGGCACGCGGTCGTCGAGCATGTTGACCACGCCGCCGATGCCCGAGCCGCCATAGGCCAGGGTCGACGGACCACGCAGCACCTCGATGCGCGAGGCTTCGGCCGGATCGGAGGCCACCGCGTGGTCGGGCGACAGGGCCGAGGCGTCGACCTGGCCGACGCCGTTCTGCAGCACCATCACCCGCGGACCCGACAGGCCGCGGATCACCGGCCGCGAGGCGCCGGGGCCGTAGAAGGTCGAGCGCAGGCCCGGCAGGCCGTTGAGCACGTCGCCGAGGCCGGCGGGGGGGGCCACGTCCAGCTTGTCGCGGGTGACGACGTTGACGCTGCTGGTCACGGTGTCGAGCGAGACCGCGTAGGGGGCGGCGGTGACCACCACCTGCGAAACCGAGGTGTCGGTCGGATCGGCGTCGGCCGCCGGCGCGGCGGGGACGTCGGCGGCCCAGGCCGGGGCGGACCCGGCGGCGGCGAGGACGAGGAGGCTTGCGGCGGCGAGCGCCTGGCGACGGACCATGGAACGGGTCATGGACGGAAAATCCCAACTTGCCGGGGGAGCGGCGAAAATGCGTTATGAAATAACATATCCACTCGTCAATCCGCTTTCGCTTGACGCGGCCAAGTCGTCTCGCTCTGTGTCCGGACGACCTCACTTCGGGCTTTTCATGATGCGTTTTTCGTCGCTCGCCCTCGTCGGCGCCCCCATTTCCGCCGCATTGCTGCTGACCGCCTGCGCGCCCCTGTCGGGCCAGGCGCCGGGCCAGGCCCAGGGCAAAACCTACGCCCAGGCCGGCGGCTCGACGACCTGGACCAAGCCGCCGAAGGGCTACCTGACCCTGGCCGAGCCGTTCGACGCGCCGGACATCGTCGGCCCGCCGCCGGAACCGAACTCGCCGCGCGGCAAGGCCGACCGCGCCGCCTATGACGATACGCGCAAGCTGGCCGGCACGCCGGCCTGGGACAAGGCGATCGCCGACGCCGACCTGTCGGGGGCAGGCGGCTTCAAGAGCTTCTCCTGCGCCGCCAAGGTGACGATCAGCCCGGAAAAGACCCCGACCCTGGCCAACCTGCTGCTGCGCATGACCGACGACGCCGGCACGATCTATCGCCCGGCCAAGCAGGCCTTCTCGCGGCCGCGCCCGCCGGTGGGCAACAACAAGCCGATCTGCGTGCCGCGCGAGACGTGGATCGAGACCGAGGGCTCCTATCCCTCCGGCCATGCGCTGATCGGCTGGTCGTGGGGCCTCGTCCTGGCCGAGCTGGTCCCCGATCGCGCCGCCCAGCTCGCCGCCCGCGGCCGCGCGTTCGGCGACAGCCGGGTGATCTGCGGCGTGCACTTCCCCAGCGACCTGGAGGCCGGCCGCCTGCTGGGCGGGGTGATGGTCTCGCGCCTGCACGCCGACCCCGCCTTCGCGGCCGACCTGGAAAAGGCCAAGGCCGAGATCGCCGCCTCCAGGGCCGACGGCCCGCCGGCCGGCTGCGAGGGCTGAGGCTCGCCACAAAGGCGCGCGACGCCAGGCTTCAACTTTAGAGCTTGAGCCCCTCCCGGAGCGGCGCCACCCTGGCGGCCTACGGGAGGGACAAATGCTGGAGACCATGGGACGGCCGTTGATCGGCCTCGTCTGCGCCCTGTCCTTGGGCGGCTGCGCGGTGTTCGCCCCGCCCTACGACCCCACCCTCGATAGCAAGATCACCACCGCATACGAGGGCGTGGCCAAGCTGGCGGCCGAGGCTGAGATGGGCCTCTACATCGACAAGGCCACCTATCCCGGCAAGATCGAGACCTACGCCGACATCCAGGCCGCGCTGGCCGTGGCCGCGGTGCGCGCCGCCACCCAGCCCTACGCCGCCAAGCCGGCCCAGAAGGCCATCGACGCCGAGGTGTCGCTGATCAAGGGCTGCAGCGCCCAGGTCCAGGGCCTGGCCCAGCTTCACCAGCTCCAGGGGATCGTCCCCAACACCGGCGCGACCACCGCGATGATGGTCAGCTGCGACCAGGCGGCCAAGGCCGTCACCGCCATGAAGTGAGGCCAGGCGCCCGATGAGCATCGACTTCTCCACCCTGCAGGTCGACGACGTCGACAGCCTGGTCTCCGTCCTCGAACAGCAGCTGGGCGACACCGCCACCGACTGGTGGAACGCCAACAAGACCGTGGTGCCCGGCTATCTGCGCAGCCTGGCCGAGGCGACGATCCAGACCCGCACGGCCCTGGCCAACCACCAGATCACGCCGGAAGCGGCCGACATGATCCTCCACAACCAGGAACTGGCCTTCAACCAGACGATCCAGTTTACGAAGTTCATGACCCTGGCCCTGGGCCAGACCCTGCTCAACACCGTGTTCCAGGTGGTCGGCTGGGTGATCTACAACAAGACCGGCGTGAACATCGCCCCCAACCTGGTGCAGCCGACGACGCCGACGGCGTAGGCTGCTCGACGCCCAGCAATTCTGCCCTTTTCTCACCGAGCTTCCCCGCGAAGGCGGGGATCCAAGCCGCGTTTCAGGACGAGGCGCGGCCGTGGACGACCCGCAGACTCTGCTTGGGTCCCCGCCTTCGCGGGGAAGCTCGGGTTTTGAGGCGGCTGTCGGTTGAACTTGGACGCCGCCGGGACGGACGCTCAGCCCCCTTAGCCCTTTGGCGGGTCGCAGCGGCCGTACATGGTGTCTAGCCCCTTGAGATATTCGGGCATGGTCTGAAGGCCCAGCGCCGCGCGCCGCTTCTCCAGGCCGGCGGGATCCTCGACATTGTCGGGCATGGCGTGACGGCCGTCGACGCAGCGCGCCCGCTGGGTGGCGTATCGCTGGGGCCGGCCTTCCTGCTCGGCGACGCGGTCATAGAGGTTTGGATAGCCGCTGGGCCCGCGCCCCTGGGCGACCAGGGACTCCATCTTGGCCAGGGCCTCCTTCTGGAAGGCCAGGTCCGGTGAGTGATTGACGATGTGGAAGGCCCCGTCGGCGGCGCGCTGGCCAACCTCCTCGGGCGTGAACCAGCCGCGTCCGGCCAGCAGCACCTTCAGCCGCTCGGTATGCCTGCGGTCGATCGGCTCGTAGTGCTCGGCCCAGATCGCGTCGAGCGCCTGGCGATCCTCGGGCGAGGCGGTCTTGCGCGCCTTCAGGAAGGTCACCCGCGTGGCCTGGTCGACCGCGCCCATGCCGCCCAGTTCCTCGATCAGCGCCTGCCTGGCGACCAGGGCCACGGCATCCGCTCGCGCCTGAGCGACGGCCGGCGCCTCCTGCGCCAGGGCCGGCGTCGTCGCCAGCATCATCACCGCCAACAAGCCTGCCCTGATCATCGTCGCCCCTCCACTCATGCCGGAAAGGTGGCGGGACCTCGCGGCGCAATCATGGCGACACCCGCCGTCGGCGGGCAAAGAAAAAGCCCCGCCGTTTCCGGCGGGGCTCGTTCCTGATCGACGCTTCGAAAAGCCTCAGCCGCGCTGGTCGCGCTTGGCCAGCACCCGCAGGCGCAGGGCGTTGAGCTTGATGAAGCCGCCGGCGTCGCGGTGATCGTAGGCGACCTTGCCCTCTTCGAAGGTGACCAGGTCCTGGTCATACAGCGAGTAGGGGCTGGTGCGGCCGATGACCGTGACATTGCCCTTGTAGAGCTTCACGCGGACCTGGCCCGACACCTTGGTCTGGCTGTAATCGATGGCCGCCTGCAGCATCTCGCGCTCGGGCGAGAACCAGAAGCCGTTGTAGACGAGCGAAGCGTACTTCGGCATCAGCTCGTCCTTCAGGTGCATGGCGCCGCGGTCGAGCGTGATGCTCTCGATGCCGCGGTGGGCGGCCAGCAGGATGGTGCCGCCCGGGGTCTCGTAGACGCCGCGCGACTTCATGCCGACGAAGCGGTTTTCCACCAGGTCCAGGCGGCCGATGCCGTTGTCGCGGCCCAGCTCGTTCAGCTTGGTCAGCAGGGTCGCCGGGCTCATCGCCACGCCGTCGATGGCGACCGGGTCGCCCTTCTCGAAGTCGATCGTGATCACCGTCGGGGCGTCCGGCGCGTCCTCGGGCGAAATGGTGCGCATGTGGACGAACTCGGGGGCCTCGACCGCCGGGTCTTCCAGGACCTTACCTTCCGACGAGGAGTGCAGCAGGTTGGCGTCGACGCTGAACGGGGCTTCGCCGCGCTTGTCCTTGGTGATCTGGATCTGGTGCTTCTCGGCGAACTCCAGCAGCGCTTCGCGCGACTTGAAGTCCCACTCGCGCCAGGGGGCGATCACGGTGATGTCGGGCTCGAGGCCATAGTAGCCGAGCTCGAAGCGGACCTGGTCGTTGCCCTTGCCGGTGGCGCCGTGGCTGACGGCGTCGGCGCCGACCTGGCGGGCGATCTCGATCTGGCGCTTGGCGATCAGCGGACGGGCGATCGAGGTGCCGAGCAGGTACTGGCCTTCATAGACCGTGTTGGCGCGGAACATCGGGAACACGAAGTCGCGCACGAACTCTTCGCGCACGTCTTCGATGAAGATGTTCTCGGGCTTCACGCCGGCGGCCAGGGCCTTGGCGCGCGCGGGCTCGATCTCTTCACCCTGGCCGAGGTCGGCGGTGAAGGTCACGACCTCGGCGCCGTACTCGGTCTGCAGCCACTTGAGGATGATCGAGGTGTCGAGACCGCCCGAATAGGCGAGCACGACCTTCTTGACGGGCTTCTGGGCCATGTCGGGGGTCCTTGTCGAAGGCGAAAACACAAAGTCGCGGGGCGTTTAGCGCGCTTTTGCGACGAGGGAAACAACAGGGACTGGCTGGAGACCTAAAGGTCTTTCTGACTTCCCGTCATTCCCGCCCTTGTGGCGGGAAAGCCTAGTTCCGCTTCAACCTGAGGCGCAAGCGGATCGCTGGCGATCCGCCCCTCCTGCCCGTACGGCCGACAGAGGGGTTCCCGCCACACGGGCGGGAATGGCGGGAGATAATTTCGGACGTCTCCGAAAAACTCTACAGCCGGATCTTGCCCTCTTCGGCCAGCTGGTTCAGCGCCCGTCGCACCTGGGTCAGGTGGATGACCGCGAAGATCGCCGCCAGGGTGGCGCGCAGGCCCAGCATGATGATCGACAGCGACAGGTCGTCGGCCTGGCGGCTTTCGACCAGCAGGTAGAGGCTGATGGCGAAGGCGCCGGCCGGCAGCAGCACCAGGGCCGGGCCGCGCGGCAGGCGCAGCAGGGTGTCGCCCTTGGGCGACCAGGCCACCGGGGTCGGTTCGCCCTTGGGGATCTTGCCCCAGGCCATGCGCGAGGCCCCGGCCATGATCGACAGGGCCAGGATCCAGAGCACGTCGCCGATGACGCCGAGAATATCCATCTACGCAGTCAGCCTTACACGGTTACTTGGGCGCCGAGCTCGACGACGCGGCCCGGCGGGATCTTGAAGAAGTCGGTCGGGTTGGCCGCGTTCTTCATCAGGAAGATGTACAGCCGGTCCTGCCACAGCGGCATGCCCGAATTGGCCGACGGCACGATCGAGCGCCGGCCGAGGAAGAAGCTGGTGGCCATGATGTCGAACTTCAGCCCCTGCTGCTTGCGCAGCAGCGCCAGCGCCTTGGGCACGTTCGGGCTTTCCATGAAGCCGTAGTAGATCTCGACCTTCTTGAAGTCGTCGTTGACCTTGAAGGTCTTGATACGATCCTCCTCGGGCACGCGCGGCGTCTCGGCCGTGCGCACGGTCAGCACCACGTTGCGCTCGTGCAGCACCTTGTTGTGCTTGAGATTGTGCATCAGCGCGACCGGGGTCATGTCCGGGTCGGAGGTCAGGAAGATCGCCGTGCCGGGGGCCCGGTGCGGCGCGCGGGCCCGCAGGATCTCCATCAGGTCGGCCAGCGGCACGCTGTCACGGCGGGTCTTCTCGCTGAGGATCTGGCTGCCGCGCACCCAGGTGGCCATGATCGTGAACAGGGCCGCCCCGATCAGCACCGGCAGCCAGCCGCCGGTGAAGAAGCGCAGGGCGTTGGCGCTGAGGAACACCAGGTCCAGGGCCATGAACGGGATCAGGAAGGCCAGCGCCGCCGGCAGCTGCCACTTCCACAGCTGGCGCATGACGATGAAGGCCATGGTCGTGGTCACCACCATGGTTCCGGTCACCGCCAGGCCATAGGCGTGGGCCATGGCCGACGAGGTCTTGAAGGTGAACATCACCGCCAGCACGCCCAGCAGCAGCATGGTGTTGAGCTGCGGCACGAAGATCTGGCCCGACTGGGTCTCGGACGTGCGGCGCACGTCCATGCGCGGCAGCAGGCCCAGCTGAATCGCCTGCTGGGTCAGCGAGAAGGCGCCGGTGATCACCGCCTGGCTGGCGATGACGGTGGCCGCGCCGGCCAGGATCACCAGCGGCAGGCGCAGGACGTCGGGCGCCATCTCGAAGAACCAGTTCAGTTCCTGGAACGGCACGCCGGCGCGCTCGGCCTCGATCAGCGTGGTCAGCGCCAGGGCGCCCTGGCCCAGATAGTTCAGCGCCAGGCACGGCAGCACGAAGAACAGCCACGCGGCCTGAATCGGCCAGCGGCCGAAGTGGCCCATGTCGGCGGTCAGGGCCTCGGCCCCGGTGACAGTCAGGAACACCGCGCCCAGCACGATGAAGCCGGCCATGCCGTGATGCTGCAGGAAGTGGACGGCGTAGTAGGGGTTGATCGACCGGAACACGCCCGGATGTTCCAGCAGGTTGTAGACGCCCAGCACCGCCATGACGGCGAACCACAGGGCGCAGACCGGCCCAAACAGCTGGCCGACCTTGGCCGTGCCGCGGCTCTGGATGAAAAAGAGGCCCAGCAGCATCACCGTGGCGATCAGCAGCACCATCTCGGTGGTGATGCCGTGCTCGAGGGCGGGAATGGTTCGCAGGCCCTCGACGGCCGACAGCACCGACATCGCCGGGGTGATCACCGCGTCGCCGTAGAACAGCGCCGCCCCGATCACGCCCAGGCCGAACACCACCGCGGTGCGCCGTCCCATGGCGCGCTGGGCCAGGGCCATCAGCGACAGAACGCCGCCCTCGCCCTTGTTGTCGGCGCGCATGATGAACAGCACGTACTTGATCGTCACGACCAGGATCAGCGCCCACAGGGCCAGCGACACCACGCCGAGGATCTCGGCCCGGGTCACGCCGTCGGCGGCCGACGCGTGCAGCGCCTCCTTGAAGGCGTACAGCGGACTGGTGCCGATGTCGCCGAACACGACGCCGACCGAGCCCAGGGCGAGCGCGAACGTGCCATGGCCCTTTGGACCGTGACCATTGGCGGAACCCGCTTGCTGGGGAATGTCGCACGCCGCGACGGAGGCGTTCTCAGTGTTCGAAACGCCGGAGGCTTCGGAAGCCATTCAATCCCTCCGGGACCGCGCCCTCGAAAATCTCGCGCGAAGCCCCATATCGATCAAGCGGCGCGCGATACACCCAATCCGATCCGGGTTCAATCGCGACCTTGGCCGCGCGCCTTTACGGTTTTTGTTTCAACGCTTGCGTTCCCCCCTTACGTTCCGGACTTAACAGAAGATCATGTCCGACAGTCAGAAGTTCCCCGTCGCCGCTCACGCCCTGGCCTATCTGGCGCACAAGGAGGCTTTCAGCCCCGACCGCGCCGTGGCCAGCGCCGAACTCGCGGCCTCCGTCCCCACCAATCCGGTGGTGGTGCGGCGCGTCACCGCCATGCTCGGCAAGGCGGGACTGATCGGCGCGCGCGCCGGCGCCAACGGCGGGGCCTGGCTGCTGAGGCCGGCCCAGGACATCACCCTCGACACCGTGCTGCGGGCCGTCCACGGCTGCGCCAACCTCGGCACCGCCCCGCCAGGGGTGAAGGGTTGCCCGGTCGGGGCCCGCATCCCCGACGCCGTCCGCGCGGCCCTGATCGCCGCCGACGCCGCCGCCGCCGAGCGCCTGTCGCGCATCTCGGTCGCCGACCTGCTGGCCGATCCCGCCGAGCGCGAGACCGTCCTGAAGAGCGCCTGACCCCTCGGGCGGACAGCCCGAGAGCGCCTTAAAGGCCCTCGCAGAAAAACTGCACCCGAAATTGTTGCTGATCCCCTGGCGCCGGCGGCGGGCGCTATTACGTAATCGCTACCGATACAGTTTCTGTTCGGGCAACATCATTCTCCTTGAGGGGACCACCGCCATGACCACCAAGGTCGCCATCGTCTATCACTCGGGCTACGGCCACACCGCCGTCCTCGCCGACAAGGTCGCGGAAGGCGTCCGCGACGCCGGCCAGACCCCGGTGCTGCTGCAGATCGAAAGCGCCGCCCAGGACTTCAAGCCGTTCCTCGACGCCATCACCGAGGCCGACGCCGTCGTGTTCGGCGCGCCGACCTACATGGGCGACGTCTCGGGCGTGTTCAAAGTCTTCGCCGACGCCACTTCGGCGGCCTTCTTCACGGGCGCCTGGAAGGACAAGCTGGCCGCGGGCTTCACCAACTCGCACAGCTTCTCGGGCGACAAGGGCCATGCCCTCGCCAGCCTGACCATCCTGGCCGCCCAGCACGGCATGAACTGGATCAACCTGGGCGTCGCCCCGCCGGCCGTCACCGCCGCCGAGCGCGGTCCGGAGACGATCAACCGCGTGGGTTCGTTCGTCGGCGTCGCCGCCCAGTCGGACAACGCCTCGCCGGAGATCACCCCGCCGGCCGGCGACCGCGAGACCGCCCGCCTGCTGGGCGTGCGCGTGGCCGAGGCCGCCGTCCGCTGGACCCGCGGCGCGCAGCCGGCGCTCAGCGACGCGGCCTAAGACTTCAGGCATCGGGCGCGCCCTGCCCCCTCCCCCGAGGGCGCGCCTTCGCGGAGGAACGACCGACCCCGCCCTCCCCCAGGTCGTTCCTCCGCCCCGCTTGAACCGGATCGGCGGGCGTGCTCGACTCCTGTGACGCTTTGCTTGCAGGACCTTCGACCACATGGCCCGCCGCCTCGCCCTGATCACCGGCGCCTCCGCCGGCATCGGGGCCGCCTTCGCCCGCATCTACGCCAGCCACGGCTACGACGTGGCCCTGACCGCCCGCCGGCTCGACCGGCTTGAAGCCCTGGCCGCCGAGATCCGCATGCGGTTCGGGGTCGAGGCCTATGCGATCGCCGCCGACCTGGCCGACCCGGGCGGCGTCGACGCGGTGCTGGCGGCGGTCGCCGCCGAGGGGCGCGAGGTCGATGCTCTGGTGAACAACGCCGGCTACGGCCTGCCCGGAACCTTCGACAAGACCAGCTGGGCCGACCAGTCGGCCTTCCTGCAGGTGATGCTGACCTCGGTCTGCGAGATGACCCACAAGGTGCTGCCGGGCATGGTCGAGCGCCGGTTCGGGCGCATCGTCAACGTCGCCTCGCTGGCGGGCCTGGCGCCCGGCTCGGCCGGCCACACCCTCTATGCGGCGACCAAGAGCTTCCTGGTGAAGTTCTCCCAGAGCCTGCACCTGGAGAACCTCTCCAACGGTGTCCACGCCAGCGCCCTGTGCCCCGGCTTCACGCTGTCGGAATTCCACGACGTCAACGGCACCCGGGCCCAGGTCAGCCAGAGCCTGCCGGCCTGGATGTGGATGGGCGCCGACGAGGTCGCCGCCGCCGGCTACGAGGCCGCCGAGGCCAACCGCCCGGTCTGCGTCACCGGCGCGCCCAACAAGGCGATCGCCGTGCTGGCCAAGCTCATTCCCGACGAATGGGCCCTGGCCCTGATCGACAGCCAGGGCGGGAAGTTCCGGAAGGTTTGAGCCACCAAGCTCCTCCCTCGCGAAGCGGGGGAGGTGGCGCGGCGCTATCAGCGCCGTGACGGAGGGGGCGAGGGACGAAGCGCCGAGCCCAGTCACGCCCCCTCCACCGCGGAGCCTGTCCTCGGGCGCGCGCTTCGCGCGACCCGGGGGCGGTCCCCCTCCCCCGTTTCACGGGGGAGGAACTATCAGCACTACTTCTCCGCCGTGTACGGCGCCTTCGCATCCGCCCGGATCAGGCCGCGCGTCGCGTCGCCCACCCCGATCAGCACGAACTGCACCGCCAGCGCGCAGAGGATCAGGCCCAGCACCCGCACGACGATGCTCATGCCGATGCGGCCCAGCACCTTGCTGATCACCGGCGCGGCCCAGAAGGTGGCGACCAGCACCACCGACACCGCCGCGATCACGCCCACGCCCAGGGCCATGCCGGCCAAACCCAGGTGCTTGGCCTCGCTGGCGTAGATGATCACCGTCGAGATCGCGCCCGGTCCGATCAGCAGCGGCATGGCGAACGGCACGATCAGCCGCTCGAACCGCTTCTTGGCGTAGACCCGCGCCGACAGCGGCTCGCCTTCGCCCTCGGCGGCGTCGGCGAACATGGTGGTGAAGTCGTCGCGCACCATGTCCAGGCCCAGGATGAACAGGATGATGCCGCCGGCGATGCGGAAGGCCGGCATCGAGATGCCGAAGAACTCCAGCAGGGCCACGCCCGTGAAGTAGAAGAAGACCAGGAAGGCCACGACAAACAGGCCGATATAGACGGCCACCATCCGCCGGCCGGCCGAGGCCGCGCCCAGGGTGGCGGCGGCGAACAGCGGCACGTTGCCGATCGGGTCGATCAGGGCGAACAGCGCGACGAAGAAGTTGACGGCGAGTTCGGCCTGGCTCATTCGACGTCCTCAACCTTCATGACTGTGCGGGAAACGTCGCTCTCTCTAGAGCGATGCGGCCTCGCGCGCCAACACCGGAGCTTGCCCATGTCCGCCGATCCGCGCCTGATCATCCCGCTGGACCTGCCCACGGTCGCCGACGCCCGGAAAATGGTCGAGCGCATCGACGACGCCGCCTCGTTCTACAAGATCGGCCTGGAACTGCTGGCCACCGACGGCATGGCCTTCGCCGGCGACCTCAAGAAGGCCGGCAAGCAGGTGTTCCTCGATTGGAAGCTGCACGACATCGGCGCGACGGTGGAACGCTCGGCCCGCGTGCTGGCCGGCGCCGGCTGCGACCTGCTGACCGTCCACGCCGAGCCGCAGGTCATGCAGGCGGCGGTGAGGGCCAAGGCCGGCTCGGACCTGAAGATCCTGGCCGTCACCGTGCTGACCAGCCTGACCGACGCCGACCTGATCGAGATGGGCTACGCGTTCAGCGCCCGCGCCCTGGTCGAGCGGCGCATCCGCCAAGCCATCGAGTGCGGGGTCGACGGCATCGTCTCCTCGCCGCACGAGGCCGCCCTGGCCCGCGAGATCGGCGGTCCGGATTTCTTGGTGGTGACGCCGGGCGTGCGCCCGTTCTGGGCCGCCAAGAACGACCAGGCCCGCGCCGCCACCCCGGCCGACGCCCTGAAGGCCGGCGCCAGTCACCTGGTCTGCGGCCGCCCGATCACCGCCGCCAACGATCCGCGCGAAGCGGCGCTGAAGGTGATCGAGGAGATGGCGGGGCTGTAAGGCCCCGCCCAACGCCGCTGGCGTTTCAGCGCAAATCTGCCTAAATTTTATATAGCTTATGGGGAGGCTCTTCTCCCTCAGTACGCTCAGGCGGTTCCTCAGGGACAACACGAATTATAATTTCGTGCTTATCCCCCTCAGATTTGTCTTTCTTGTTGCCTTTTGAAATTCCCGCACTCAACACCGCAGCAGCAATCAGGCCGCCACAACTTAATACAAGCGCCCAACGCTCCCAACGCCTCATAGGAAGTGAAGCACTCACCCGCCTCCCCCTTTTTGGCTAACACTGTGGAGTATTCTGTCCATAAGGCGTTCTATATCTTCAACCCCCATACGGCGGGCCAAAACGAACAGAACTACAAGCTCCAAGATCAGTACAATAACAGACAAAGCTGCATTTTCAGAGCCACTTAGCCAGAGAATATCGATCAGGATCGTACAAACCACGATCCATATAAAACGCTCTTCCTTTCGAGCGTCTTCAATCGCTTGAAGCTTTTTCTCAAGCTCGGCCAAAGCCTGGTCCCGCGCCTCTGGATTCGGCACGGCATCCAAGACTGTGAACGCGATGCCAGCTTCAGCCGGCCCTGGCTCTGTATTCGGCAATGATATCCTCGTCGGGAATGGGAATACCGCGAGCTCCAGGGATATAGTTCTTCGCCCAGGCCCCCTTGTCCCAGTGCGTTATCGCAACAAGGGCACCGGCCGAATACCTCGACAGCGCATCATAAGCACCATCCAGATAGTTAGCTATATCACCAGCATCAATTGGACGAGCCCCATGGAACACGTCCTTTATAGCACCACTGCCAAACGGCTTAACACGATGATATATGCTTGGAGACACGGGACCATAATCCCAAGCCTCAAACGTATCGTCTATGAGCCGCTCATTTGTTTGACCCAGAAATTGCATCTGAGCCAAATAGAGCATCTTCTGAAGCTCGAGATTAGTGAGTGTCCACCCGCTGCGCTCACACAAGCGCCGCGCGGCGGAACTCACGCTGAGTCGTCCTGCCATCGGCGGTCCTCGCGTCAAAAACAAGCATGTTCGCTTTTCGTTCGCGACAAGCCATATATAGACGGCTTCGAATTATCCACAAATGGATAACGCGCAATTAACCCACTTGTTGGGCAAGATAGCGAAGCCGATGCCGCAATATGAGGTTGCCAAGCCCAAACGCAAGTTCTGTGGGCGGGGCTCTAAGGCCCCGCCGCATGGCTTAAAGGCGCGAGCCGCCCCAGACGCCGAACGGGTCGACGAAGTCCTTGACCAGGGCCTGGGCCACGGCCGGGTGGGTCAGCTTGCCGCCCAGCACGTTGAGGCCGCGCGCCAGGTGGACGTTGTCCTCCAGGGCGTCCAGGCCCTTGTCGGCCAGGGCCAGGCCGAACGGCAGGGTGGCGTTGCCCAGGGCTTCGGACGAGGTGCGCGGCGCGGCGCCGGGCATGTTGGCCACGCAGTAGTGGACGACGCCGTCGACCGTGTAGGTCGGCTCGGCGTGGGTCGTCGGATGGCTGGTCTCGAAGCAGCCGCCCTGGTCGATCGACACGTCGACCAGCACCGAGCCCGGCTTCATCCGCGACAGATGCTCGCGACGCACCAGCTTGGGCGCAGCCGCGCCGGCCGTCAGCACGGCGCCGATGACGACGTCGGCCTTGAGGATCTCCTCCTCCACCGCGTCCAACGTCGAATAGCGGGTCAGGATGCGGCCTTGGTAGAGGTCGTCCAGCTCGCGCATGCGCGGGATCGAGCGTTCCAGAACCACGACCTCGGCGCCCAGGCCGGCGGCCATGCGGGCGGCGTTTGAGCCGACCACGCCGCCGCCCAGCACCACCACGCGGGCCGGCGGCACGCCGGGCACGCCGCAGAGCAAGAGGCCCATGCCGCCGTTGTGCTTGAGCAGGGTCTCGGCGGCCGAGAACACGGCGATGCGGCCAGCCACTTCCGACATCGGGGCCAGCAGCGGCAGGCCGCCCTTGGCGTCCGTGACGGTCTCGTAGGCGATGGCCGCGCAGCCGCCCTTGAGCAGGCCCTCGGTCTGGGCCGGATCGGGCGCCAGGTGCAGGTAGGTGAAGAGGATGTGGCGCTGCGTCAGGCGTTCCCACTCGACCTTCTGCGGTTCCTTGACCTTGACGATCATCTCGGCGCCCGAGAACACCGCGTCGGCGTCGGGCGCGATGCTCGCGCCGGCCTTGACGTAGGCCTCGTCGGCATAGCCGGCGCCCAGGCCTGCGCCCTGCTGCACCAGCACCTCGTGGCCGTGGGCGACATATTCGCGGACGGCGGTGGGGGTCAGGCCGACCCGGTGTTCGCCCGGTTTGATCTCGGAGGGGACGCCAACGCGCATGATGTTTCCTCGCTTTTTAGCTTTAACGCTGGTGTACGCCTCTACGTTCGCATGTTTCTTGGTTCTTTCGTCCTTCAAAGAACATGGTATGCAGGAATCCTGCGCAAACGGAGCCGTTCGGTGAAGAAATCCCCGGTCACGCTTGATGTGTTCGACCGAAAGATCCTCCGCCTGCTCCAGCGCGAGGGCCGGGCCAGCTACGTGGACATGGCCAAGGCGGCCAACCTGTCGGAGTCGGCCTGCCTGCGCCGGGTGCGGGCCCTGGAGGACGCCGGCGTCATCGGCCGCTACGCCGCGGTGATCGACGAGCGGGCCGTGGGCCTGCCGCTCAGCGTCTTCGTCACCGTCACCCTGTCGTCCCAGGCCGAGGGCGCGCTGACCGCCTTCGAGAAGGCCGTGGCCAATGTGCGCGAGGTGGCCGAGTGCTACCTGATGACCGGCGGCTCGGACTATCTGCTGCGGCTGGTGGTGGCAGACGTCGACGACCTGGAGCGGGTGCACAGCCAGGAACTGACGCGGATCCCCGGCGTGGTGCGGGTCAGCTCGTCGATCGCCATGCGCACCGTGGTCAAACGCGTCGAATTGCCGCTCTGAACGGCGCTTGGCCTCCGGTTAACCCCCAGCCCCTAGGGTCGCGGCGTTCTTATCGTTTCCGGGGGCGACCATGGTTTCTCGACGCATCCTGCTGGGCGGCCTGGCCGCCGGCCTCGCCGCGCCCGTCCTGGCGCATGCCGAGGGCTACCAGGCGACCGGAACCCCGCCGGTCTGGAAGCCCAGGGCCCGCCGCACCGCCAAGGCCCTGGCCACCCAGCCTGCCGACAAGGCCGCCCTCGACAAGGCCCTCAAGAGCGTTCCGCCGCTGGAGGGCGCGCAGCCCGAGGCGCCCACCGCCGTCTCGGGCGTGCAGGTGCAGCCGGCCAAGCCCGTCCCCAGCATCAGCCCCGACGAGGCGCTGGGCCGGCTCAAGCAGGGCAACGCCATCTTCGCGCGCGGCGGCGCCAGCCTCGTCCTGCCGGCGGCGGCCCGCATCGGCGAGATGGCCGCGGCCGAGCGGCCGTTCGCCGTGGTCGTCGCCTGCAGCGACAGCCGCGTGGCGCCCGAGCTGCTGTTCAACTGCAATCTCGGCGATCTCTTCGTGCTGCGCGCGGCCGGTCCGACCGTCGGCCCCGAAGCGCTGGGCGCCATCGTCTACGCCGTGGATACGCTCGGCGCCTCGCTGGTCGTGGTGCTGGGCCACACCCGGTGCGGCGTGGTCGGGGCGGCGGTCGACGCGGCCACCCGCAAGAGCCGCCCCACCGGCGTGTTCGAGGCCGTGCTGGCGCCGATCCTGCCGGCGGTGTTCGACGCCCAGGGCGAGCACCCCGCCGACCTGCACGACGCGGCCGCCCGCCGCAACGCCCGCAACATCGCTTCGCGCCTCAAGGTCTCAGACGGCGTCCTGGCCGAACGCATCGCCCAGGGCCGCCTGAAGATCGTGCCGGCCTGCTACGACCTGACCACCGCCCAGGTCGCCTTCGAAGCTTGACCGGAAGCGGTAACCGGTTGCTTTGCGCGAAACCTTGAGAACCATTATCGCGACGCCGTTGACCCCCGCTCGCGCTTAGGTTCAAGTCCCCCAAATCACTTCGGGTTTGGGAGAGACGACGGATGTCGACGGACGAGACGCCGCAAGGCGACGGCGCGGCCAAAACCTCCGTCTGGACCCGGATCAAGTCGCAGCTGAAGACCCCCGCCGTCGCCATCGCGGCGGGCGCGCTGGTGGTCGGCTTCGGCGGCGGCTTCGTGGCCGCCAAGACCGCCGACCTCGGCTGGTTCGGCGGCGGGACCAAGGCCGCCTCCGGCGCCGCCGCGGTCAAGGGCGAGGCCTGGTCGCTGTTCGGCAAGCCGCGCGACGCCAATGCCCGCCGGCGCGGCGCGCCCAAGCCCGAAGGCTTCGCCGTCTGGCGCACCCGCATCGACAGCTCCGGCGGCGAGGCCATGGCCTGCATCCAGATGAGCCGCGACCTCGACCCGTCCAAGGCCTATGCCGACTTCGTCATGGTATCGCCGGACCTCGGCCGCACCCCGGCCGTGCGGGTCAAGGGCGACGAGCTGTGCATCGGCGGCGTCGGCTTCACCGACCGCCGCGTCACCCTTCTGAAGGGCCTGCCCGCCAAGGGCGGCGAGACCCTGGGCGCCAACGCCGACGTCGACTTCACGTTTGGCGAGAAGCCGCCGTACGTCGGCTTCGCCGGCGACGGAGTGATCCTGCCGCGCGAGGAATCCGACGGCGTCGCCATCGAGACCATGAACGTCCAGAAGCTGGCCGTCGAAGTCTGGCGCGTGTCCGACCGCAACCTGGTGCGCAAGTCGATCAGCGCGCCCGATCCCACCGGCGAGGGCGACTGGGCCGGCGACTATGGCGAGGACAGCGCCGGCGACGAGGGCCGCCGCATCTGGAAGGGCGAGGTTTCGGTGGACGGCGCGGCCGGGGCCAAGGCCACCACGGTCTTCCCGCTGGGCGCGGTGCTCAAGGAGATGAAGCCCGGCGCTTATCTCATCAAGGCGCGCGACGCCTCGGGCGGCCGCGATCCCGACGGCGAGGGCGACACCCCGCCGGCCCAGGCCCGCCGCTGGATCGTGTTCACCGACATGGCGCTGATCGCCTATGACGGCTCCGAGGCGCTGGACGTCGTCGTCCGCTCGCTGAAGACCGCCAAGACCGTCGCCGGCGTGCGCGTGGCCTTGGTCGCCCGCGACGGCGAGCCCCTGGCCGAGGTCAAGAGCGACGCCGATGGCCGCGTGCGCTTCCCCCGCCCGCTGCTGAAGGGCGAAGGCGGCGAGCGCGCCAAGATGGTCATGGCCTATGGCCCCGAGGGCGACCTGTCGGTGCTCGACCTCGACCGCTCGCCCGTCGACCTGTCCAAGCAGGGCGTCGGCGGCCGCACCGAAAGCGAGGGCGGCCGCGCCGTCGGCAGCGACATCGACGGCTGGCTCTATGCCGACCGCGGCATCTATCGCCCCGGCGAAACCGTCCACCTGACGGCGATGATCCGCGACCGCATGGCCAAGGCCGTCAACGACCGCAAGGGCTACATTCTCGTCAAGCGCCCCTCGGGCGTGGAGTTCAAGCGCTGGTGGTTCGGCCAGGCCAACGCCGGCGCCGTGCCGATCGACATCGCCCTGCCCCGCAGCGCGCCGCGCGGCCGCTGGACCGCCGAACTGCACATCGAGGGCATCGAGGCCTCCGCCGGTTCGCTGAGCTTCAGCGTCGAGGACTTCGCGCCCCAGCGGCTGGCGGTCACCGCCACCGGCCAGGAAAGCACGCCGATCCGCATCGGCGAGACCCGCCAGATCGCGGTCAACGCCCGCTTCCTCTACGGCGCGCCGGGCTCGGGCCTGCAAACGCAAGGCGAGGCCCGCCTGCGCCGCGACACCGATCCCTTCCCGCAATACAAGGGCTTCGAGTGGGGCGACGCCAAGGAGCCCTTCGACGAGAAGCTGATCGAGCTGGGCACGACCGTCACCGACGGCGAGGGTCGCGCGGTCCTGAACCTGGGCACCTCCGACGTCGGCGACACCGGCCAGCCCCTGGTGGCGGCGGTCACCGCCTCGGTGTTCGAGCCCGGCGGCCGTCCGGTCCGCGAGGGTCTTGAACTCAAGGTCCGCGGCAAGCCGATCTATTATGGCGTCAAAGTCGAGCAGGGCGACGGCTCGGGCCGCGACGACCCGCCGGTGAGCCTGGAGGTCATCGCCGTCGACGCCGCCGGCAAGAAGCTCTCGACCACCGCCAGCTACACCCTGATCAGCGAGAACTGGAACTACGACTGGTTCCAGCAGGACGGTCGCTGGCAGTGGCGCCGCACCAGCCGCGACGCGGTCGTGGCCAAGGGCGCGCTGAACATGTCGCCGACCGCCGGCGCGCGGATCAACCGCCGCCTGGGCTGGGGCGACTACCGCCTGGTGATCGAAGGCCCCGAGGGGACCAAGACCGTGGCCCGGTTCTCGTCGGGCTGGGGTTCGCCGGCCAAGGACGCCGAGGCCCCCGACTTCGTCCGCGTCTCGGCCGGAACCAAGGCTTACGCGCAAGGCGACACCGTCGAGATCACGCTGAAGGCGCCCTATGCCGGCCAAGCCCAGGTGGCCGTGGCCACCGACCGCCTGATCGACTTCAAGACCCTGTCGGTCGGCGAGAACGGCGCCACCGTTAAGCTGAAGACCAGCGCCGCCTGGGGCGGCGGGGCCTATGTGATGGTCACCGTCATCCAGCCGCGCGACCCGGTCGCCTCGCCCAAGCCCAAGCGGGCCTTGGGCCTGGTCTACGTGCCGCTGGAGCCCAAGGGCCGCAAGCTGACGGTCGACATCGGCACGCCGGCGAAGCTCGACTCCAAGGCGCCGGTCGAGATCCCGCTGAAGGTGCAGGGCCTGTCGTTCGGCCAGAAGGCCCGGGTCACGGTGGCGGCGGTGGACGAGGGCGTGCTGCGCCTGACCCGCCAGGAAAGCCCCGACCCGGTGAAGTGGTATTTCGGCAAGCGCGCGTTGACGCTCGACTACCGCGACGACTACGGCCGCCTGCTCGACCCGAACATGGGCGCGCCGGCCAACGTCAACTTCGGCGGCGACGAGCTGGGCGGCGAGGGCCTGACGGTCACGCCGATCAAGACCGTGGCCCTGTGGTCGGGCGTGATCGAGACGGGCCTGGACGGCAAGGCGACGATCAAGCTGCCGCCGGCCGACTTCAACGGCGAGCTGCGGATCATGGCCGTGGCCTGGACCGACAACGCCGTCGGCTCGGGCTCCAAGGCCATGACCGTGCGCCAGCCGGTGGTGGCCGACCTCAACCTGCCGCGCTTCCTGTCGCCCGGCGACAAGCCGACCGCGACGCTGGAACTGCACAATGTCGAGGGCAAGCCCGGCGCCTACACCGCCGAGGCCAATGCGTCCGGCGGGCTGAAGGTGGCGTTCAAGAAGGTGATCACCCTGATCCTGGGCCAGCGCGTCGCCGAGAAGATCCCCTTCCTGGCGCCCGACGTCACCGGCGTCGGCAAGATCGGCTTCAAGGTCACCGGCCCCGGCTTCTCGACCGCCAAGGACTATCCGATCCAGACCCGTCTGGGCTGGGGCGACGTGGTGCGCACCACCACCGAACTTCAGGCCCCGGGCGCCAGCTACACCCCCAACTACCAACTGCTGTCGGGCCTGGCGGCCGGCGACGTGACGCTGCAGGTCAGCTACTCGCCGTTCAAGGGCTTCGACCCGTCGGCGATCGCGGTCGCCTTGCAGCGCTACCCGTACGGCTGCACCGAACAGGTGGTGTCGGCGGCCTATCCGCTGCTCTACGCCCAGAGCGTCTCGACCGATCCCAAGCTCAAGCGCACGCCCGCGGCCCTGGCCGGGGCGGTGGGCCGCCTGCTCGATCGCCAGACCCTGGACGGCGCCTTCGGCCTGTGGCGGGTGGGCGACGGCGAGGCCGACCCGTGGCTGGGCGCCTACGCCACCGACTTCCTGCTGGAGGCCAAGGCGCAAGGCGTGGCCGTGCCCGATGAGGCCCTGGACAAGGCGCTGAACGCCATGCGCCAGGTCAGCCGCCCCGACGGCTGGGCCTCGGTCGCCTACCGGATGGAGTATCCGTCCTGGTGGGGCCGCAACGAGGACGAAAGCCGCAAGGCCACCCAGCGCATGCGTCGCCGGGCCAGCGCCTACGCCCTCTATGTCCTGGCCAAGGCCGGACGCGGGGACCTGGCCCGCCTGCGCTGGTGGCACGACGTGCAGATGAAGGACGAGGACCAGCCGATCGCCAAGGCCCAGGTGGCCGCCGGTCTGGCGCTGATGGGCGACCACGCCCGGGCCCGCTCGGCCATGCGCCAGGCGGTGAACTCGCTGAACTGGCGCGACGAGTACGACTGGTACCAGAGCCCGCTGCGCGACGTGGCCGCCGTCACGGCCCTGGCCGTGCAGGCCGGCCAGACCGACGTGGCCGCCAAGCTGCAAGGCCGTCTGGAGAACGTGGTCAAGGATCCCGACGCCCTGAACACCCAGGAACAGGCCCAGTTGCTCTACGCCGCCCACCAACTGATGAAGGCCGCCGGCCCCATCGACATCGAGGCCCAGAACGTCGTCGCCCTGCCAGCCGCCGGCGGCGCGCCGCGCTGGGCCGTGGGCAAGCTGGCCGACGCCCGCTTCACCAACAGGGGCAAGGGCGCGCTGTGGCGGACGGTCAGCGTGCGCGGCACGCCGATCGTGGCCCCGGTCGCCGAAAGCAACGGCCTGTCGGTCAGCAAGCGCCTGTTCACGATGAGCGGCGGGGCGGTCGATCCCTCGGCCATCCGCCAGGGCGAACGGGTGATCGTGCTGATCCAGGGCCGGTCGATGCAGGCCCGCTCGACCGCCCTGGTGGTCGACGACGCCCTGCCGGCCGGCTTCGAGATCGAGGCCCCGCTCGGCGCCGACGACGCCCAGAACGGACCGTTCCGGTTCCTGGGCGAGCTGTCGACGCCGGACGCCCAGGAAAGCCGCGACGACCGCTACATCGCCGCGCTCGACCTGGAGGGCAACAAGCCCTTCGCCATGGCCTACATCGCGCGGGCCGTGACGCCGGGCGAGTTCTTCCTGCCCGGCGCGGTGGCCAAGGACATGTACCGCCCGAGCATCGCCGCCCGGTCGGACGCCGGCCGCACGACGATCGCGGCGGGGCAGTGACCGCTGACTACTCCCTTCCCCCTTTGATGGGGGAAGGGCCGGGGATGGGGGCGACAGCGCTTCAAGGTAAGGCGCCGTGACCACCGCCGACGCCGCAGCCACCCCCACCCCTGGCCCCTCCCCCATCCAGGGGGAGGGGAAGATCGTTCGCCTTCTGACGGCCTTCCTCGCCGCCCAGGTCGGCGTGTTCGCCCTCAGCGCCGCCTTCCCCCCGGACATGAGCCGCGCCAAGCGGTCTTCGCCCGTGGTGCTGGGCGAGCGCGGGGCGTGGCTGCGCGCCCTGCCCGTCGAGAACGGCCGCTGGCGGGTGCGGGCCGACCTCGAACGCACCGACCCGACCTTCCTCAAGCGCCTGGTGGCCGTCGAGGACGCCCGCTTCCGCTGGCACCTGGGCATCGATCCCATCGCCGTGGTCCGCGCCACGGGGTCGGCGATTGTCCATGGCCGGGTCAGCAGCGGCGCCTCGACCCTGTCGATGCAGACCGCCCGCCTGCTGGAGCCCCGCCCCCGCAATCTCGGCTCCAAGCTGGTCGAGATGGTCCGCGCCGCCCAGCTGGAAAGCCGGCTGAGCAAGGACGAGATCCTCGCCCTCTACCTGACGCTGGCCCCCTATGGCGGCAATCTGGAGGGCGTGCGCGGGGCCAGCCTCTCCTATTTCGGCCACGAGCCGTCCAGCCTGACCGACGGCGAGCAGGCCCTGCTGATCGCCCTGCCCCAGGCGCCCGAGGCCCGCCGGCCCGACCGCCGCCCCGAAGCCGCCCGCGAGGCCCGCCGCGCGGTGCTGGACAAGATGGTTCGCGCCGGCGTGCTGACCACCGTCGCCGCCGTCGAGGCCGAGGGCGAGCCGATCCCGCGTCGCGCCCCCTTCCCGGCCATGGCCTGGCACCTGGCCGGCCAGCAGGCCGCCGCCGCGCCCGCCAGCCAGCCCAGCGTGCTGACCACCATCGATCCGGACCTGCAGACCCGGCTGGAGCCCCTGGCCGCGAGCGTCGCCGCCAGCCAGGGCCCCGAAGCCACAGCCGCCATCATCGTCGTCCGCATCAAGGACCGGGCCGTGCGGGCCCTGGTCGGCTCGGCCGGCCGCGACCGGCCCGGCGGCTGGGTGGACATGACCAGCGCCGCCCGCTCGCCCGGCTCGGCCCTGAAGCCCTTCGTCTACGCTTTCGCCTTCGACGACGGCATGCTGGCCCCCGACACCCAGATCGACGACGCCCAGACGCGGTTCGCCGACTACCAGCCCGAGAACTTCGACCGCGTGTTCCATGGCAAGGTCACCGCCCGCGAGGCCCTGGCCTATTCGCTGAACGTGCCGGCCGTCGCCACCCTGGAGAAGATCGGCCCCGAGGCCTTCGCCGCCCGCATCGAGGCCGGCGGCGTGAAGCTCCTGCGCCCCAAGGCCGAGGTGAAGGCCGCGGGCCTGGCCCTGGCCCTGGGCGGGGCCGGCATCACCCTGCGCGACCTGGTCACCCTCTATGCCGGCCTGGGCGACGGCGGGGTGGTCAAGCCGCTGGCCTATACGGTCGACGAGGCCAAGGCCCGCGAGCGCTCGGCCGGAACACGCATCGCCCGGCCCGAAGCCGTGGGCCAGGTGCTCGACATCCTGCGCGAGGCGCCGGGCCCGCGCGGCCGCGCGCCCTCGGCCCTGACCCGGGGCGGTCCGGCCATGGCCTTCAAGACCGGCACCTCCTACGGCTTTCGCGACGCGGTGGCGGCGGGCATCGTCGGCGGCCACGCCATCGTCGTCTGGACCGGCCGGGCCGACGGCGGCGCGCGCGGCGGCCTCACGGGGCGCGACGCGGCCCTGCCCACCCTGTTCGACGTCGCCGACCTGGTGGGCGCGCCGCCGACCGCCCCGCGCCCGATCGCGCCGAAGTCGGCCCCCGGCGCCTTGCAACAGCTACGGACGGTCGCCGACGAAGGCCCGCGCCTGATCTTCCCGCCCGACGGGGCGACGGTGCAGGTCGATGGGCTGGGCAGGGGGGCGCGCGGCCTGGTGCTGGCGGCCGGCGGCGAGAACCTGTCGTGGTACGTGGACGGCAAGCCCCTGGCCGACGATCCGGTCGGCGGCAAGCCGGTCTGGCGACCGGCGGCGGCGGGCTTCTACCGGCTGCGGGTGGTCGACGACCAGGGCCGGGCGGCCAGCGCCCGGGTGCGCATCAGGGCGCCGGGCTAGGGCGGATCGATATCTGGCGTTTGGGACGAAAACCTCGTCCTTCGACAAGCTCAGGATGAGGTTTTTCCAGCGCTCGGGCCCGTAAACTCAGGCCTGTAAATGGTCCTCACCCTGAGCCTGTCGAAGGGCGAGGGCCACGCGTGGCCTCCGAACGCCTCCAGCCTCAAACCTTCGACGCGGCCGGCTTGCGGCGCAGGATCATAACGGTGGCGACCAGCAGCAGGCCGCCGACGACCACCGCGGTCAGCCACACCGGATCGGGCTTCCAGTAGCCCAGGTGACGCGCGGCCAGATAGCCGGGGGCCAGCACGGTGATCACCCACACCGGCGCGGTGACGGTGTTGGCGGCATGGAAAGTCCAGTCGCGCATGCGGGTCATGCCCGCGGCCATCGGCACGAACGGGCGCAGCGGGCCCAGATAGCGGGCCACGGCCAGGGCCAGCACGCCGTAGCGGCGGGTGTAGAGCCGGGCGCGGGCCACGGTGCGGCGGTGCTTAGCCAGCACCGGATGGCGCACGGCCCAGGCGCCCATGTGGCGGCCCATCAGGTAGGAGATCGCATCGCCCAGGGCCGCCCCGACGCTGCACCAGACGATCACCTCGACCGGATGCAGCGAGCCGGTGGCGATCAGCGCGCCGGCCGTCAGCATCACCGCCATGATCGGGATCAGCACCCCGACCAGCATCAATGCTTCGAGCAGGGTGATGACCGCCAGCATCGCGCACACCAGCAGGCGGTGCTCGACGACGAGACTGTGCAGGCTCTGGAGAAAGGCGTCCATGCAACCACCGTGGCAGGGGATGGTGACGAACAAGTAAGCACCGAACGGCGATCCGCCAACTGCGACGATCGGGCGCGGCCCTCTTTTTCCTTTCTCCTACCTGCCTCCTAGATGCCGTCGCCGGCCGTCGGACCGGCCAGCACGCGGTGGTAATCCTCGATGCTCTCGATGCCGACATTGAGGTCGGTGACCAGGCCGTTGGCCAGCGAATAGACCCAGCCGTGCACGGCCAGGCTCTGGCCGCGAGCCCAGGCGTCCTGCACGAAGACGTCCGAGGCGACGTTGCGCACCTGGCGGATGACGTTCAGTTCGCACAGGCGGTTGAGACGGTCGCGCTCCTCGGGGATGGCGTCCAGCTCGCAGCGATGCTCGGCGTGGACCTCGCGGATCGGATGCAGCCAGTGATCGACCAGGCCCCGGCGCTTGCCGTCGATGGCCGCCGCCACGCCGCCGCAGCCGTAGTGGCCCACGACCATGATGTGCTTGACCTTCAGCACGTCGACCGCGAACTGAAGCACGGACAGGTAGTTGGCGTCCTGCGGCGGGGCCAGGTTGGCGACGTTGCGGTGCACGAACAGCTCGCCCGGATCCAGGCCGACGATCTCGTTGGCCGGCACGCGGCTGTCGCTGCAGCCGATCCACAGGTACTCGGGGCTCTGCTGGTTCTCCAGACGCTTGAAGAACTCGGAGTCGACCTCGGTCTTGCGCTTGGACCAGTTGGCGTTGTTGGTTTTCAGATCTTCAAGCATCGGCGGCGTCCGGCTGGAGGCTGGGGTGAGCAGCGGCGAAGGCGGGATGGTCGGCGGCGCGGTCGGCGGCCGCCACCAGGGTCGGATAGGGTGAGAGGTCGATGTCGAACCGGCGCGCGCCGTAGACCTGCGGCACGATGCAGATGTCGGCCAGGGTCGGCGTGTCGCCATGGGCGTAGGTTCCACCGTGGGCGGCGATCGCGGCTTCGAGGGCGGTGAAGCCCTCGGCCAGCCAGCGGGCCATCCAGGCGCGGCGGGCGGCCTCGTCCTGGCCGCGGGCGGCGAGCTCGCCGGTGACCCGCACATTGTTCAGCGGATGGATGTCGCAGGCCACGACCTGGGCCATGGCCCGCACGCGGGCGCGGCCCAGCGGGTCGGCGGGCAACAGGGCGGGCTCGGGATGGGTCTCGTCCAGCCATTCCAGGATGGCCAGGCTCTGGGTCAGCACCACGCCGTCGCCGATGGCGAGCGCGGGGGTCAGCCCCTGCGGGTTGAGGTCGAGATAGGCGCCCTGGCGCTGCTCGCCCTTCAGCAGGTTCACCGGCGCCTGGTCGTAGGCCAGGCCCTTGAGGTTCAGGCCGATGCGGACGCGATAGGGCGCGGCCGCCCGCCAGTAGCCGAACAGCGTCAGGGTCACGGCCGCGCGCTCCCTCTAGACCAGGGTGAAGGCCAGGGCGCCGACGCCGTCGACCTCGCCGGCGATCTGGTCGCCGCGAACCACCGCCGAAACGCCTTCCGGCGTGCCGGTGAAGATCAGGTCGCCGGCCGCCAGGGTCCACAGCTTGCTGGCCTCGGCGATGATCTCGGGGATGTTCCAGATCATGTCGGACACCAGGCCCGTCTGGCGCTGCACGCCGTTGACGGTCAGCCAGATGGCGCCGTCCAGCGTAGCGTCGGCCACGGGGCGGATGGCCGAGATCGGGGCTGAGAAGTCGAAGGCCTTGCCCGCTTCCCACGGCTGGCCCTTGGCCTTGGCCGCGCCTTGCAGGTCGCGGCGGGTCAGGTCGACGCCCACGGCGTAGCCGAACACGTGGTCCAGGGCGTCGTCGACGGCGATGTCGGCGCCGCCCGACTTCAGCGCCACCACCAGCTCGATCTCGTGGTGCAGGTCGGTGGTGCGCGGCGGATAGGGCACGTCGTTCATCAGCGGCGCGATGGCGTCGGCCGGCTTGGCGAAGAAGAACGGCGGATCGCGCTCGTCGCCGCCCATCTCGGCGCGGTGGGCGGCGTAGTTGCGGCCCACGCACAGGATGCGACGGACGGGGAAGGCCGCCTCGGATCCTTCCACCGGAACCGAAGGCTGGACGGGCGGGGGAAAGGCGTAGGTCGTCATGGCCGCCTGCTTAGACCCAAAACCGCCCGACCGGAACCCCGCCGCAAAAGCGGCGCCTTGGTCGGGAACCG
The DNA here is from genome assembly GCF_036889365.1 of Caulobacter sp. CCNWLW153. Lineage (NCBI taxonomy): Bacteria > Pseudomonadati > Pseudomonadota > Alphaproteobacteria > Caulobacterales > Caulobacteraceae > Caulobacter > Caulobacter sp. CCNWLW153. The sequence goes on along the minus strand of NZ_JBAKFV010000002.1, from coordinate 395,446 downwards.
GGGCGCCTAAACGTTCTTTCACTTGCCCAGGCTCTCGCCGTCTTGTCATGTCGGGTTGGGGACTGTTGGCGTTAACAAGACCGGGGGCCGCGAGTACCGATGCTGATCATCGAAAACCTGACGCACGTTTATGGCAACGGCGTGCGCGCCCTGGACGAGGTCAGCCTGACCATCCCGCGAGGGATGTACGGCCTGCTGGGCCCCAACGGCGCCGGCAAGTCCACCCTGATGCGCACCATCGCCACCCTCCAGGCCCCCACCTCGGGCCACATCCGCTTCGGCGACATCGACGTGCTGAAGGATCCGGAGGCCCTGCGCCGCGTGCTCGGCTACCTGCCGCAGGACTTCGGCGTCTATCCGCGGGTCAGCGCCTACGACATGCTCGACCACATGGCGGTGCTGAAGGGCATTTCGGGCCGCAAGGAGCGCAAGGACACGGTCGAGAGCCTGCTGGCCCAGGTCAATCTGTGGAACGTGCGGGGCAAGGCCATCGCCGGCTTCTCGGGCGGCATGCGCCAGCGCTTCGGCATCGCCCAGGCCCTGATCGGCGACCCGCGCCTGATCATCGTCGACGAGCCCACCGCCGGCCTCGACCCGGAGGAGCGCAACCGCTTCCTCAACCTGCTGGCCGAGATCGGCGAGAACGTGGTGGTGATCCTGTCGACCCACATCGTCGAGGACGTCTCCGACCTCTGCCCGGCCATGGCCATCATCTGCGACGGCCGCATCGTGCGCGAAGGCGCCCCGGCCGACCTGATCGCCCAGCTCGAGGGCCGGATCTGGAAGAAGACCATCGACAAGGCCGAGCTGGACGACGCCAAGACGGCCCACCAGGTGATCTCGACCCGCCTGCTGGGCGGCCGCACCATCATCCACGTCCTGGCCGACCAGGATCCCGGCGCGGGCTTCGCTCCCGTCACCGGCGGTCTCGAGGACGTCTATTTCTCGACCCTCGCCACCACCCGCTGCGCGGCGTAGGGGGCGAGCGTCATGTTCGGCAAGATCGCGAGCTTCGAGCTCCGCTACCAGCTGCGTTCCCCGGTGTTCTGGGTGGTCGCCGTCCTGTTCTTCCTGCTGACCTTCGGGTCGGTGACCATCGAGCAGATCTCGATCGGCGGCGGCGGCTCGATCCACAAGAACGCCCCGTTCGCCATCGCCCAGACCCACCTGATCCTGTCGATCTTCTACATGTTCGTGACGACGGCCTTCGTGGCCAACGTCATCGTGCGCGACGACGAGACCGGCTACGGCCCGATCCTGCGCACCACCCGCATCCGCAAGTTCGACTATCTGTACGGTCGCTTCGCCGGCGCCTTCCTGGCCGCCGCGATCTCGTTCCTGGCCGTGCCGATCGCCATGCTGATCGGTTCGTTCATGCCGTGGATCGACCCGGAGAAGCTGGGTCCGAACCTGCTGAACGCCTATCTCTACGCCTATTTCGTGCTGGCCCTGCCGACGCTGCTGCTGACTTCGGCGCTGTTCTTCGCCCTGGCCACCGTCACCCGCTCGATGATGTGGACCTATGTCGGCGTGATCGGCTTCCTGGTGCTGTGGGTGGTGGCCGGCATCGCGCTGGACAAGCCCGAGTTCGAGCAGGGCGCGGCCCTGTGGGAGCCCCTGGGCACTGGCGCCTTCAGCCTGGCGACCAAGTACTGGACCGCCAACGAGCGCAACACCATCACCCCCGCCCTGACCGGCGCCCTGCTGTTCAACCGGGTGTTCGTCGTCATCCTGGCCGGCGCCCTGCTGGCGGCCGCCTACGGCCTCTTCCGCTTCCAGGCCGCCGAGCTGGCCGGCCGCAAGGGCGAGAAGTCCAAGGCCACGCCGCCGCCGGTCGAGATCCTGCCGCCGGCCCCCAAGCCCCTGGCCCAGCCGCGCCACGACCGCGCCACGGCCTGGATCCAGTTCGTCGCCCGCACCCGGCTCGACATGGGCCAGGTGTTCAAGAGCCCGGCCTTCTTCGTGCTGCTGGCGCTGGGCCTGTTCAACGCCGCCGGCTCGCTGTGGTTCGCCACCGACGCGGATGGCTATGGCGGCCAGATCTATCCGGTGACCCGCGCCCTGCTGGCGCCGCTGCTGGGCTCGTTCAGCCTGATCCCGATGATCATCGCCATCTACTACGCCGGCGAGCTGGTCTGGCGCGAGCGCGAGCGCCGCACCCACGAGATCATCGATTCCACGCCGGTCGGCGACTGGGCCTTCACCGCCCCGAAGATCGCCGCCATCGCCCTGGTGCTGCTGTCGACCCTGCTGGTCAGCGTGGTCGCCGGCGTCGTCAGCCAGATGGGCCACGGCTATTTCCGGCTGGAGCTCGACAAGTACCTCCTGTGGTACGTCCTGCCCCAGGCCGTCGACTGGATCCTGCTGGCCGTGCTGGCCGTGTTCCTCCAGGTCCTGAGCCCGCACAAGTTCATCGGCTGGGGCCTGATGGTGGTCTATGTCGTCACCCAGGTGACGTTCCAGAACCTCGGCTTCCAGCACAATCTCTACAACTACGGCGGCTCGCCGGGCATGCCGTTCTCCGACATGAACCGCCTGGGCGCCTTCTGGATCGGGGCCTGGTGGTTCCGCGCCTACTGGAGCGCCTTCGCCGTGCTGCTGGCGGTGCTGTCTTACGCCCTGTGGCGGCGCGGGACCGAGACCCGCCTCCTGCCGCGCCTGCGCCGCCTGCCCCGTCGCCTGCGCGGCGCCAATGGCGTGGTGTTCGGCGTCGTCTTCCTGGCCTTCGCGGGCCTGGGCGGCTTCATCTTCGTCAACACCAACGTCTGGAACGAGTACCGCACCAACCTCGACGACGAGCGCTGGACCGCGGACATGGAAAAGACGCTGCTGCGCTACGAGAACGCGCCCCAGCCCAAGATCACCGGCATGAAGCTGGACGTCGACCTCTATCCGGGCGAGCCCCGGGCGGTGACCCGCGGCGCCTATGTCTTCCAGAACAAGACCGGCGCGCCGCTGAAGGAGATCCACGTCCGCTTCGACCGCGACCTGGCCGTGCGCGCCCTGTCGATCGAGGGCGCGCGGCCCAAGCAGACCTTCGAGCGCTTCAACTACCGGATCTTCGCCTTCGACACCCCGCTGGCGCCGGGCGAGACCCGCCGGATGAGCTTCATCACCGAGCGCAGCCAGATGGGCTTCAAGAACAGCGACAACGAACGCCGCGTCGTCGCCAACGGCACGTTCCTCAACAACATGGAGATCGCGCCGATCCTGGGCATGAGCCGCGACGGCCTGCTGCAGGACCGCGCCAAGCGCCGCAAGTACGGCCTGCCGCCCGAACTGCGGATGGCCAGGCTGGGCGATGTGCCGAGCCGGCAGTTCAACGCCCTGCGCAAGGACGCCGACTTCGTCACCTCCGACATCACCGTCACCACCGACGCCGACCAGACCCCGATCGCGCCGGGCAGCAAGGCTTCCGAGCGGGTGTGGAAGTCGGGGAACCTGGAGCGTCGCACCGTGCGCTTCGTGGCCGACGCGCCGATCCTGCCCTTCCTGTCGATCCAGTCGGCTCGCTACGCGATCTCGCGCGAGACCTACAAGGGCGTCGACCTGGCGGTCTATTACGACCCGCAGCACGCCTGGAACATCGACCGCATGCGCGGGGCGATGAAGGCCTCGCTCGACTACTACCAGGAGCAGTTCAGCCCCTATCAGTTCAAGCAGCTGCGTTTCCAGGAGTTCCCGGCCTACGCCGACTTCGCCCAGGCCTTCGCCGGCACCATCCCCTGGTCGGAGAGCATGTTCTTCATCGCCGACTACCGGAACCCCGAGAAGATCGACATGGTCACCTATGTCGGCGCGCACGAGATCGGCCACCAGTGGTGGGCCCACCAGGTGCTGGGCGCCGACCAGCAGGGCTCGACCATGCTGTCGGAGACCTTCGCCCAGTATTCTGCCCTGATGGTGATGAAGCGGATGTATGGCGAGGCCCAGATCCGCAAGTTCCTGAAGTTCGAGCTCAACAGCTACCTGCGCTCGCGCGGCGGCGACGTGCTCGAGGAGCAGCCGCTGGCCCGGGTCGAGAACCAGGGCTACATCCACTACCGCAAGGGCTCGCTGGTCATGTACCGGCTGCAGCACGAGGTGGGCGAGGAAACGGTCAACCGGGTCCTGCGCAAGCTGATCGCCGACCACGGCTTCAAGGGCGCGCCCTATCCGACCACGCTCGACTTCCTGGCCGCCCTGCGCGCCGAGGTCCCGGCCGACAAGCAGGCCCTGGTCACCGACCTCTTCGAGAAGATCACGCTCTATGACCTGAAGACCAAGAGCGCGAGCGTGAAGAAGCGGGCCGACGGCCGGTTCGACGTCAAGCTCGTGGTCGAGGCCAAGAAGATGTACGCCGACGGTCGCGGCAAGGAGACGGACGCGCCTCTGAACGAAGTGCTGGACGTGGGCCTGTTCACCGCCGAGCCGGGCAAGAAGGGCTTCGAGCAGAAGAACGTGGTGGTCATGGAGCGCCGCCCGATCCGCAGCGGGACCCAGACCCTGACCTTCGTCACGCCAGTCGCCCCGCGCTTCGCCGGCGTCGACCCGTACAACTTCGTCATCGACCGCAACGGCGACGACAACGTCGTGAAGGTGGCGGACTGACCTGCTCCTCCCCCGCAAGCGGGGGAGCGGGACCACGAAGTGGTGGAGGGGGCGGCGGCGCGCACAGCGCTCCGTCCCTCGCCCCCTCCGTCACGCTGCGTATCCGCAGCGCGCCACCTCCCCCGCTGACGCGGGGGAGGTGCATGACGCCCCAAAGAAAAACCCCCGGCCTCGCGACCGGGGGTTTTCCACGTCAGGGCTCCAGAGAGCCTTACTGCATGCCGTTCTACTTCATGCCGTTCTTCAGGCCCTCGGCCATGTTCAGGTGCTCCTGGATCTTCGGCGCGGTCTCGGCGGCGAAGGTCTTGATGGCCGCGTTGTCGCCGTCCTGGGCGTAGCGCTGGAACAGGTTCAGCGCGGCCTGGTGGGCGTCGACCTGGTCATCGGCGTACTTCTTGTCGAAGTCCTTGGCGTCGGCCTTGTTCAGGTCGTCCAGCTTGCCTTGCAGGTCGTCGGGCAGGGCGGCCGGCAGGGTGAAGGTCGCGCCCGAGGCGGCGATGGCGGCCTTCAGGCCCTGGCTGGTGGCGGTGTGGGCGTCGATCATGGCCTGGGCGAACTTCTTCACGTCGGCGTTGGTCGAGCGCTTGAGGGCGATCTTGGCCGACTCGATCTCGAAGGTGTCGCCGGCGGCGGCCTTGGCCGAGAAGTCCGGCGCCTTGGCCTCGTCGGCCATGGTCGGGACGGTGGCGGCGGGGTTGGCGTCCGGGGTCGCGGCCTGCTCGGCCGGGGTCGCCGCGCCCTTGGTTTCGTCGGTCTTCTGGCCGCAGGCGGCGAGGCTGAGAGCGGCGAACGCGGCGCCGACGATGAGAAGCTTGCGGGTCATGGCTTTCTTTCCCTACGTGTTTTTCTAAGGAAGAAGCGGCAGCTTCACGCGCCGCCGTCATGGCGAAGAAAGCCTCACGGCCGCGTGATGGTTCCGTGATCGGGGAGAGGAACAAAATGACCCAAGGACCGTTGGCGGGCGTCCGCGTCATCGAGATGGGACAGCTGATCGCCGGTCCGTTCTGCGGCCAGGTGCTGGGCGACTTCGGCGCCGAGGTCATCAAGCTGGAAGATCCCAGGACCGGCGACCCGATGCGCCAGTGGGGGCGCTCCAAGCCCAAGGGCCTGTCGCCCTGGTGGCCGGTGATCGGCCGCAACAAGAAGTCGGTCACCGTCGACCTGCGCACCGACGAGGGTCGCGCCATCGCCCGCGACCTGATCGCTGCAGCCGACGTCGTGGTCGAGAACTTCCGACCCGGCACGCTGGAGAAATGGGGCCTGGGCTACGACGAACTGGCCAAGACCAATCCCGGCCTGGTCATGGCTCGCGTCTCGGGCTTCGGCCAGACCGGCCCCTACGCCAAGCGGGCCGGCTACGCCCTGGTCGGCGAGGCCATGGGGGGCCTGCGCCACATCACCGGCGAACCCGACCGCAATCCGGCCCGGGCCGGCATATCGATCGGCGACAGCCTGTCGGGCCTCAACGCCGCGCTCGGCGTGATGATGGCCCTGCACGCCCGCCACGCCACCGGCAAGGGCCAGGTGGTCGACACGGCGATCTACGAGAGCGTGCTGACGGTGATGGAGAACCTGGTCACCGAGTACGACCTGACCGGCTACATCCGCGAACGTTCGGGCGCGGTGCTGCCCGGCATCGCCCCGTCCAACGTCTATCCGACGAAATCGGGCGAACTGGTGCTGATCGGCGCCAACCAGGACACCCTGTTCAAGCGCCTCTGCGACCTGATGGGCCGCCCGGACCTGGCCGACGACCCCCGCTATCGCGACCACGCCGCCCGGGGGATCAACCAGGCCGAGCTCGACGCCCGCATCGCCGCCTGGACCCTCGACCAGGACATCGACGACCTGCTGCCGAAACTGGAGACCGCCGGCCTGGCCACGGGCCGCATCTACCGCGCCCCCGAAATGCTGGCCGACCCGCAGTTCCAGGCCCGCGAGTCTATCGTCAGCGTGCCCCATCCGGTGTTCGGCCAGGTGAAGATGCAGAACGCCTTCCCCCGCCTGACCGACACCCCCGGCGGGGTGCGCTGGCCGGGCCCCACGCTGGGCGAGCACACCGAAGAGGTGCTGACGCGTGTGGCCGGGATGTCGGCGGAGAAGATCGCCGAGTTGAAGGCGCGAGGGGTGGTCTAGCGTCGGAGATCCTCCCCCTGAAGGGGGAGGTGGCCCGAAGGGCCGGCGGGGGAGGTGCCTGATGAAGTCAGTTCACCCATAAAGCCAGCAATCCCTTCCCCCTCAGTCGCTCCGCGACAGCTCCCCCTTCAGGGGGAGCATCCTCAGGAACGGCCGCACCCCGATCACGGGCAAGGATTCGGCCGCGCGGCATGGATGGCGTTGACCGCCTTCTCCAGCTCCTCGGTCCATTCCACGTCGAAGGCGTCGATGTCGGTCTTCAGCTGGTCCATGCTGGTCGCGCCGATGATGGTGGCGGTCACGAACGGGCGGGCGTCGACGAACTTCAGGGCCAGCTGGGCCGGATCCAGGCCGTTCTGCCGGGCCAGATCCACATAGGCCGTGAACGCCTCGATCGCGCCGGGGCCCTCGTAGCGCTGCATGCGGTTGTAGAGCGCCTTGCGCGAGCCCTCGGGCAGGTTTCCGCCCAGGTACTTGCCGGTCAGCTGGCCCTGGGCCAGCGGCGAGTAGGCCAGCAGGCCCACCTGCTCGCGCATGGCGATCTCGGCCAGGCCGTATTCGAACACCCGGTTGGCCAGGTGATAGGCGTTCTGGATCGAGGCGATGCGCGGCAGGCCCCGGCTTTCGCTCTCGGCCAGGAATTTCATCACGCCCCACGGAAACTCGTTGGAGACGCCGATGCTGCGGATCGAGCCCTTCTTCACGTGCGCGTCCAGCGCCTCGAGGATGTCGCCGAAGCGCTCGTAGTCGTCGTCATAGTCCTTGTAGGTCTGGCCGCCGAACACCCGCACGGCGCGGTCGGGCCAGTGCAGCTGGTAGAGGTCGAGATAGTCGGTCTGCAGGCGCCTCAGCGAGCCTTCCACCGCCTCGTCGATCTGGGCCTTGGTCTGGCGGGTGCTGGCGCCGTCGGCGCGCATCCAAGGCAGGCCGCCGAAGGCCGAGCCGCGGCCGGCGACCTTCGAGGCCAGGACGATGTCCTTGCGACGCCTCGTCTTGGCCAGCCAGCTGCCGATGTAGCGCTCGGTGCTTCCTTGCGTCTCGGCGGTGGGCGGGCTGGCGTACATCTCGGCCGTGTCCCAGAAGGTGACCCCGCGGCCCAGGGCGTAGTCCATCTGGGCGTGGGCCTCTTCCTCGCTGTTCTGCGAGCCCCAGGTCATGGTGCCCAGGCAGCAGCGCGAGACCTGGATGCCGGTGCGGCCGAGTTCGACGTAGTCCATGAAGTCCCCTGCTTGGCTTTGCCGTCCTATTTAGGACGTCGCGGCGCGTAGGCGAACCCAAACCTCGGGCGCCAAGACATACTTTGATACATTCGCGCGCCCCTGCTCTTTCCGCGGGAAGCCTTGCGTCGGACGCCATTCGATCCGATATTTCACACGTGTCCCCTCAGGGACGTTGAAATAAGGGTTTCTTTCGATGAACGACTTCAACCGCGACTATGCGCGCACGATCCCGGCGGATCGCGTCGACATGTCGGTTGACGCCGGGCTGCGCACTTTCATGCTCGGCGTCTACAACAAGGTGGCGCTGGGCCTGCTGCTGTCGGCCGCCCTCGCCTGGACGACCAGCTCGTTCCCGCCGGTGCGCGACCTGCTGTTCCAGGTGAACGGCAACCGCGTGGGCTACACTCTGCTAGGCATGGTCATCGCCTTCGCCCCGCTGGGCATCCTGCTGTTCTCGAGCTTCGTGATGAAGTCGATCAACCCGCGCACGGCGGGCGTGATCTACTGGTCGATCGTGTCGCTGATCGGCGCGTCGCTCGGCACCGTGGTGCTGATGTACACCGGCGGCAGCGTGGCCTCGACCTTCCTGATCACGGCCACGGCCTTCGGCGCGCTCAGCCTGTTCGGCTACACCACCAAGAAGGACCTGACCGGCTTCGGCAGCTTCCTGATCATCGGTCTGGTGGGCCTGATCCTGGCCTCGATCGTGTCGATCTTCTTCCCGTCGGGCCCGCTGGTCTTCGCGATCAACGCCATCGGCGTGCTGATCTTCGCCGGCCTGATCGCCTACGACACGCAGAACCTGAAGATGACCTACTACCAGGTCGGCGGCGACGCGGCCGCCAAGTCGGTGGCCACCAACTACGGCGCGCTGAACCTGTACCTGGACTTCATCAACCTGTTCCGCTTCCTGCTGTTCTTCCTGGGCGACCGCCGCTAAGGCGCCTTCCAGGCCGAAACGACGAAGCCCCGGCGGATCGCTCCGCCGGGGCTTTTTCGTGGGCCGCTAGTCCACCACCTTGAACCGGCCCTTGTCGAACAGCCGCAGCACCTGGGCCAGGTCGTGGCCGCGCTTGAGCACCAAGCCGCCCTGGCCGCGCACCAGCCACTGACCCTGCTTGCGAGCCAGTTCCGGCCACTTCTCGACGCGATAGAGCGGGGCCTCGGCGGCGTGGCGAAAGATCGAGAAGGCCGCGTGATCGCTGGCGCCGCCCATGCCGTAGTCGCGCCACTCGCCGGCCGCGACCATCCGGCCGTACAGCCGCAGCAGCTGGTCGATCTCACGTCGCTCGAAGAACACGACGCCGCCGACGGGAGGGGAGACATCCAGGGCCATCGGACGAATCCTAACCCCAAATCAGGCGTTTAAGCGAGCGTCGCAAAAGCGCAACATCGTTCGACGAAGCGAAAAGCCAAGCTGGACCAGGCCACGAAATGACCTTGTTTCGGTCGTTCGCCCGCCCGCTTCCCCAGCGAAAAAGTCAGTGTCGGCTGATCGGAGACCCCACGGTCCAGGATCCTGAACAGCCCCCCCAGCCCCCCTTGATCGCGGGCCGGTCGGCCGACAGACCAAATCAAGAGAACCCCTCTCTTAAACTGCAGAGCCCGCGTGGAGCCCCCTCCCACGCGGGCTTTTCGCATCTGGGGTTCTTGCCTCGATTTCTTGGCGGCTTGCGGAACTGCAAAGATCGCCACAGAGCCGCCCCACCCCGTCGCGAAACGACCCTGATCGCGCCCTTCGTCGGCCGCTTGGCCCCTCGATAGTCTCATGGTCGGTCGATCGGAACGCCTTGCGGTCCGGGATCCTGAACAGCCCCTCCAGCCCACCGGCTCGCGGGCGGCCCGTTCGACCGGCGCGTATCTTCTATCCCCTCCCCTAAAGACCCCGCTTCGCCGATCATCCCCTAAGGCGAGGCGGGGTTTCTTTTGCGTGGAGAGCGGAGAAGGAGAGCCCTACCGGCTCTTGCCGCCGGGGGGCAGCACGCCCAGCACCCGGCCGCCCTTGGCGCCCTGGACGATGATGGCGGTGGCCAGGTCGTCGTCCTTGGCCAGCGCGGGCAGGCGGTACATCTTCGGACGGCCCGTCCAGGCGCCGATCTTGACGATCTCGCGCACGACGTTGCGGTGGACGATGGTCTGGCCGCGGTTGTCGCCGCGCTTGACGGCGATCTCCTGCTTGCGCGGATCGAAGCGCACCAGCCACACCTCGGCCCCGCCGCGCGGCGAAGCGCCAGAGCCGATGGCGACGCGACCCGTCCCGACGAACTCCATGTCCGGAGCCGGCGGCAGGTGGGCGGCGTCGATCAGCTTCTCGACGGTCTCGGCCTTGGCGCCCGAGGCCTGTACCTTGCCGGCCACCACCACCTGGGGCGTGGGCACGTCCCGCAGGGCGAAGGCCTTGGCGTAGGCGCGCTGGCGCTCGCCGAAGGCCGGCTTGGCGAAGGTGTCCTTCCAGCCGAGATAGTCCCAGTAGTCGACCGAGTAGGTCAGCGCCAGGACGTCGTCGCGCTCGGCCAGCTCGGCGGCGGCCAGATTGGCCTTGCCGCAGGACGAACAGCCCTGGGAGGTAAACAGCTCGACCAGCACGGGCGACTTGGCCGCGGCCGGGGCGGCGACGAGGCTCGTCAGGGCGAGGGAAAGAAGAGAGATCAAGGCCGTACGCATGTGCGGCGCACTTAAGCCAAGAAACCGCTGCGTCGCCCCTCACGAGGCCGTGAAATGGCCGCTTCGGCCCCAGGAAATCCACACGACAACGATGTCGGGCTCCCGACAAAGCAAAACGGCCGGCCCCAGGGGGGCCGGCCGTCTCGTATTCAACGTCTGAAGACCGTCGCTGCTTAGTCGGCCTTGGCCAGGTTACGCAGCACGTAGTTCAGGACGCCGCCGTTCTTGAAGTATTCGAGTTCGGTCGGCGTATCGATGCGGCAGCGCACCGGGAAGCGGGCGATGCGGCCGTCGGTCGGGCGGTAGAGCTCGACGATCAGCTGCTTGCGCGGAGCCAGGTCCGTCAGGCCACGGATCGAGACCAGCTCTTCGCCGGTCAGCTCCAGCTTCTGCCAGCCGTCCTGGATGAACTGCAGCGGCAGCACGCCCATGCCGACCAGGTTCGAGCGGTGGATGCGCTCGAAGCTCTCGGTGATCACCGCGCGGACGCCCAGGAGCTTGGTGCCCTTGGCGGCCCAGTCACGCGACGAGCCGGTGCCGTATTCCTTGCCGGCGAACACGACGGCCGGACGGCCTTCGGCCTGGTACTTCATGGCCGCGTCGTAGATCGGCATCACTTCGCCCGAGGGGAAGTGCTTGGTCACGCCGCCTTCGATCTCCGGGGTGATCTTGTTGCGGATGCGGATGTTGGCGAAGGTGCCGCGCATCATGACTTCGTGGTTGCCGCGGCGGGCGCCGTAGCCGTTGAAGTCGATCGGCTCGACGCCGTGGTTGACCAGGTACTGACCAGCCGGGCTGGAGGTCTTGATCGAACCGGCCGGGCTGATGTGGTCGGTGGTGATCGAGTCGCCGAACACGGCCAGGACGCGGGCTTCCACGATGTCGGTGACCGGCGAGGGGGTCATCGACATGTTCGGGAAGTACGGCGGGTTCTGGACGTAGGTCGACTCGCCTTCCCAGGCGTAGGTCTGGCCGCCGGTCACCTTGATGCCCTGCCAGTTCTTGTCGCCCTTGAAGACGTCGCCGTAGCGGCTGGCGAACATCTTCTCGTTGATCGACTTGCGCTGCAGGGCGGCGATGTCCTCGTTCGACGGCCAGATGTCGCGCAGGAAGACGTCGTTGCCCTTCTTGTCCTTGCCGATCGGCTGGGTGTTCAGGTCGATCTTCAGCGAACCGGCCAGGGCGTAGGCCACCACCAGCGGCGGCGAGGCCAGGTAGTTGGCGCGGACGTCCGGGTTCACGCGGCCTTCGAAGTTACGGTTGCCCGACAGCACCGAGCAGGCGACCAGGTCGTTCTCGTTGATCGTCTTGCTGATGTTTTCCGGCAGCGGGCCCGAGTTGCCGATGCAGGTGGTGCAGCCGTAGCCCACCAGGTTGAAGCCCAGGGCGTCGAGGTGCTTGGTCAGGCCGGCCTTGGCCAGGTAGTCGGTGACCACCTGCGAGCCGGGGGCCAGCGAGGTCTTCACCCACGGCTTGGCCTTCAGGCCCTTGGCGACCGCGTTCTTGGCCAGCAGGCCGGCGGCGATCAGGACCGAGGGGTTGGAGGTGTTGGTGCACGAGGTGATGGCGGCGATCACCACGTCGCCGTGGCCGACGTCGAAGTCCTCGCCTTCCACCGGAGCGCGGAACTCGGGGCTTTCGGCCTTGCCGAACTCACCGACCAGCGACTCGGCGAACTTGCTCGAGGCGTCCGACAGCAGGACGCGGTCCTGCGGGCGCTTGGGGCCGGCCAGCGACGGCAGGACGCTGCCCAGGTCCAGTTCCAGGCTGTCGGTGAAGGTCGGCTCGGCGACGCCGGGCTCCCACCACAGGCCCTGTTCCTTGGCGTAGGCTTCCACCAGGGCGACGCGCTCGGCGTCGCGGCCGGTGCCCTTCAGGAAGGCGACGGTGGCGGCCGAGATCGGGAAGAAGCCGCAGGTGGCGCCGTATTCCGGAGCCATGTTGGCGATCGTCGCCTGGTCTTCCAGGGTCAGGTTGGCCAGGGCGTCGCCGTAGAATTCGACGAACTTGCCGACCACGCCCTTCTTGCGCAGCATCTGGGTGACGGTCAGCACCAGGTCGGTGGCCGTCGCGCCTTCCGGCATGGCGCCGGTCAGCTTGAAGCCGATGACTTCCGGGATCAGCATCGGGATCGGCTGGCCGAGCATGGCGGCTTCGGCTTCGATGCCGCCGACGCCCCAGCCCAGGACCGAAAGGCCGTTGACCATGGTGGTGTGGCTGTCGGTGCCGACGACGGTGTCGGGGTAGGCGACTTCCGAACCATCGACCTGGGCGGTCCAGACGGTCTGGGCCAGGTACTCCAGGTTCACCTGGTGGCAGATGCCGGTGCCGGGGGGCACGACGCGGAAGTTGTTGAAGGCCGACGAGCCCCAGCGCAGGAAGCGGTAGCGCTCGATGTTGCGCTCGTATTCGCGCTTCACGTTGGCGTCGTAGGCCTTCGAGTCACCGAAGTTGTCGACCATCACCGAGTGGTCGATGACCAGGTCGACGGGGTTCAGCGGGTTGATCTTGGCCGGGTCGGCGCCCAGGGCGACCATGGCGTCGCGCATCGCGGCCAGGTCGACGACGGCCGGAACGCCCGTGAAGTCCTGCATCAGCACGCGGGCCGGGCGGAAGCTGATCTCGTGCTCGACCGAGCCCTTGTTTTCCAGCCAGTTGGCGACGGCCTTCAGGTCGGCTTCGTTGACCGAGACGCCGTCTTCGTAACGCAGCAGGTTTTCCAGCAGCACCTTCATCGAGACGGGCAGCGAGCCCGTGCCGGCCAGACCGGCTTCCTCGGCGGCGCGAAGGCTGTAATAGACGTAGGTCTTACCGTCGACGACGAGTTCGCGGCGGGTTTTGAGGCTGTCTACAGACGCCATTTGGAAGGATCCCTTCTCTGTTCACGGCCGCCGGAAAACCACTCCCGGGATCGCGCGATCGAGGCGGACCCACAGCGTCCATCCTCGCGCCGCGTACGCCCCATCCAATGCGGAGGGTGACGGCCGAGCGCTTCTTAGCGCCGGTTACCCACAACGTCCATGCGCGCGGCATGGACTTCAAATGATGAGAGCCGTTCGCATAAAGGGTTTGAGCCTGTCGCGGGGCGAACGGACCCTGTTTTCGGGGCTGGATCTGGACCTCGAAAGCGGTGACGCCGTGGCCCTCACCGGCCGCAACGGTGCGGGGAAAACCAGCCTCCTGCGAGCCGTCGCCGGCCTGCTGCGCCCCCAGGCCGGAACCATCGGTTTCGAAGGCTCCGAAGGGCGGATACTGGAGGCCGAAGCCGCCCGCGCCGACCACCTGCACCTGGCCGGCCACCATGACGGCCTGAAGAGCGCCCGCACCGCCTGGGAGGAGCTCCTGTTCCAGGCCCGCTGGACCGGCGGGACCGAGGCCTCGGCCCGCGCCGCGGTCGAACGGCTGGAGCTTGGCCGACTGCTCGACCTCGAAGTCCGCCGCCTGTCGGCCGGCCAGCGCCGCCGCGTCTCGCTGGCTCGCCTGTTGGCCAGTCCCCGCCCCCTGTGGCTGCTCGACGAGCCGATGGCCCCGCTGGACGCGGCCCACCGCGCCGCCTTCGGCGAGATCCTGGCCGAGCACCTGGCCAAGGGCGGCATGCTGCTGGCGGCGGTGCACGACCCCCTGCCCCTCCCCGCCCGCCTGGTCGGGGTCGGCGCATGAGGGGGTTCGGCGTCCTCTTCCGGCGCGAGTTCGCCCTGGCCTGGGGCCGGGGCGGCGGTCCGCTGCTGGCGCTGGCCTTCTACGCCTGCGTCGTCACCCTGCTGCCGCTCGCCGCCGGCCGCGCGCCCGAACGGTTGGCGAGCCTGGCCCCCGGCATCGCCTGGCTGGCCCTGGCGCTGGCCGCCCTGCTCTCGCTGGAGCGCCTGTTCGAGCGCGACTTCGAGGACGGGGCGCTCGACCTGCTGGCCCTGGGCCCCGCCCCGCTCGAGGCCGTCGCGGCGGCGAAGTGCCTGGCCCACTGGCTGGCGGCCGGCGCGCCGCTGGCCCTGGCCGCGCCCGTGGCGGCGGTGGCGCTGGGCGCCTCGCCGGCGATCATGCCCCTGCTGTTCGTCTGCGCCCTGGCGGGAGGGCTGGCCTTCTCGTTCCTCGGCGGGCTGGGGGCCGCCCTATCGCTGGGCAGCAAGCGCGGCGGCCTGCTGGTCGCGGTCATCGTCCTGCCGCTCTACGCCCCGCCGGTGATCTTCGGGGCCGGCGCGCTGGACGCCTTGAGCGGCGGCCTGCCGTGGACGGGCGGCCTGCTGTTCCTGCTGGCCTACAGCGCCGCGGCGATCGCGCTCAGCCCGCTGGCCATGGCCGCGGCCTGCCGCAACGCCCTCGACTGAGCCCCCCGGGAAGGCCCCGGCGATCGCGTTCTTCGGCGCCGCACAATGACGCGGCGGGGATGGATTGATTTTTGGACGAAATCGTCCATTTATCCCCCGTCGCGTCCGCTAGGCGAATAGTCGCCCCCGTTTTCGGACGCCCGCAGTCCTTTCAGGGTTGGGCCATGGCCGAGACGAAGAAGAAGAAGCTGGTTCCGTTGCTGGTCGCCGGCGCCGCCGGCGTGGCCATCCTGGTCGGCGGCGTGTTCTGGTACATCGACAAGCAGCGCTTCGAGAGCACCGACAACGCCTTCGTGCAGGCCGACACCGTTTCGGTCAGCCCCCAGGTCACCGGCTATGTCGCCGAGGTGCTGGTGGCCGACAACCAGCGGGTCGAGGCCGGTCAGGTGCTGGCCAAGATCGATCCCTCGACCTTCCAGGCCAGGCTCGACCAGGCGATCGCCAACGCCGCCGCCCTCGACGCCGCCATCAAGAGCGTCGACGACAAGGCCATCCTCGAACAGGCCCTGATCCAGCAGCGCCAGGCCGGCGTCGCCAGCGCCCAGGCCGACGCCGGCCGGGCCCGCGCCGACCTCGCCCGCTACGACTCCCTGGCCCAGCAGGGCTGGGTCTCGCAGCAGAAGGTTCAGACCGAGGCCGCCGGCGCCAAGCAGTCGGACGCCGCCGTGGCCAGCGCCCAGGCCGCCCTCGAGGCCGAGCGCCGCACCGCTTCGTCGCTGGGCTCGGCCCGCGCCCAGACCATCGCCCAGGCCGCCGCCGCCCACGCCGCCGTCGACCAGGCCCGCATCGACCTGGAACGCACCGTGATCCGCGCCCCCGCCGCCGGCGTGGTCGGCGCCCGCACCGTGCGTCCCGGCCAACTGGTGCAGCCGGGCGTCGCCCTGATGTCGGTCGTGCCGCTGGGCCAGAGCTTCGTGGTCGCCAACTTCAAGGAGACCCAGGTCGCCCGCCTGCGCGTCGGCCAGCCGGTCGAGATCAAGGCCGACGCCTTCGGCAAGCAGAAGATCATCGGCAAGGTCGACAGCTTCGCCCCGGCCACCGGCCAGGAGTTCGCCCTGATCCCGGTCGAGAACGCCGTCGGCAACTTCACCAAGATCACCCAGCGCCTGCCGGTGAAGATCGCCGTCGAGCGCACCGGCGCCGGCGCGGCCCTGCGTCCGGGCCTGTCGGTCGAGGTCAAGGTCGACGTCCGCGACCGCTCAGGCGCCTCGTTTGCTGAAGCCGGCCAGGGTTCGGCGCAGGTCGCCCGCGCCTCGACCGCGACCCAGGCCCGCTAAGGGCGCGCCGTCGTGACCGACGCCGCCCTGCCCGCTTCCGCCAAGCCCGCCCCGGCCAAGACCGGGGGCGAGGTCGACTGGACCAAGCTGTTCCTCGGCTTCGGGGCCATGGTCATCGGCCAGTTCATGGCCATCCTCGACATCCAGATCGTCGCGGCCTCGCTGCCGCAGATCCAGGCCGGCGTCGGGGCCAGCGCCGACCAGGTCAGCTGGATCCAGACCGCCTACCTGATCCCCGAGGTCGTGATGATCCCGCTGTCGGGGTATCTGTCGCGCCTGTGGGGCACCCAGCGGCTCTACATGGCCTCGTGCCTGGGCTTCATCCTGATGAGCGTCGCGACGGGCCTTTCGTCGTCGATCGACATGATGATCCTGACCCGGGCGCTGCAGGGCTTCATCGGCGGGGCGATGATCCCGACGGTGTTCGCCGTGGCCTTCACCGCCTTCCCGCCCGAGCGCCGGATCACCGCCAGCGTCATCATGGGCCTGATCGTCACCCTGGCCCCCACCGTCGGCCCGACCCTCGGCGGCCACCTGACCGAGTGGCTGTCCTGGCGCTGGCTGTTCTTCATCAACGTCCCGCCCGGGATCCTGGTGCTGTTCGCGGTCGCCAAGTGGGGCGACTTCGACAAGGGCGACCCGAGCCTGGCCAAGGGCTTCGACTGGTCGGGCCTGGCCTTCATGGCCGCCTTCCTGATGAGCATGCAGTACGTGCTCGAGGAAGGGGCCAAGGAGAACTGGTTCGAGGACGACCTGATCCTGGGACTGACCGTCGTGACCGTGGTCACCGGCGTGGTCTTCATCTGGCGCCAGCTGACCTACAGGAACCCGATCGTCGAGCTGAAGGCCTTCGCCAACCGCAACTTCAGCATCGGCGTGATGATGACGGCGATCTCGGGGGCCAGCCTGTTCGGCGGCACCTTCCTGCTGCCGCAGTTCCTCAGCCGCGTGCGGGGCTATTCGGCCTCGGAAGTCGGCACCACCATGGTGGTCTCGGGCCTGTCGATGTTCGCCACCGGCCCGATCGCCGGCCGCATCGTCCGCAAGGTCGATCCACGCATTCCGATGTGCGTCGGCTTCCTGCTGGCCGGCTGGGGCATGTACATGGCCCACGGCGTGACCAAAAACTGGGGTTTCTGGGAATTCGCCGGGGTCCAGGCTTGTCGCGGCGTCGGGGTCATGATCGCCATGATCGCGACCCAGCAGATCACGATGAGCACCCTGCCCCAGCACATGGTCAAGAACGCCTCGGGCCTCGTGAACCTCTCGCGCAACACCGGCGGCGCCATCGGCCTGGCGTTGCTGGCCACCAGCATCACCCAGCAGACCGCCCTCTACTTCAGCGACATGTCGTCGAAGGTGGCGAACGGCGGCGAGGCGGCGACGATGATGGCGGGCCTGGCCGCGCGCATGCAGCAGCTGGGGGTCAGCGATCCCGACGGCGCGGCCCGCAAGGCGATCGGCAACATGATGAACCAGCAGGCCACCGTGCTGGCCTTCGGCGACAGCTTCACCCTGCTGGCCTACGGCTGTTTCGTCGCCGCCGCCGTCAGCCTGCTGGCCGCCCCGCCCAAGGTCATCCCGCCGCCGCCGTCGGACGCCCACTGATGCCCAGGATCGCCGGACAGATCGACGTCGCCAAGACCGAAGCCATCCTCGACGCCGCCGTCGAGGTGATCGGCCAGCGCGGCCTGTCGGCCCCGATGGAGGAGATCGCCCGCCGGGCCGGCGTCTCCAAGCAGACGGTCTACAACCACTACGGCTCCAAGGCCGAGCTTGTGAAGGCGCTGATGGCCCGCCGCGTCGCCCGCATCACCGCCCCGCTGCGCGAGCCCGGCGCCGTGGACAACCCGCGCGAGGCCCTGGAGGCCTTCGCCCGCTCGATGCTGGAGACGGTGATCACCACCAACGGCTATTCGGTGCTGCGGGTGATCATCCAGGGCGCGGGCGAGATGCCCGACGTGGCCAGCGAGGTGTTCGAGGCCGGTCCCCGCCAGGCCCGCCGCCAGCTTGCCGCCTTCCTCGAGACAGAAACGAAGCTCGGCCGCCTGGACGTCGACGACGCCGAACAGGCCGCCGAGTTCTTCGCCGGCATGGTCATGGGCCACAGCCAGCTGCGCGCCCTGCTGCGCCTGCCGTCCGACCGCACCGCCGCCGAGTTCCACGCCCAGGCGAGCGCCGCGGCGGACCGGTTCATGCGGGCGTATGCGCCCTGATCGCATCCTTCTCCCCCTGCGGGAGAAGGTGTCGGCAAAGCCGACGGATGAGGGGTCGCACAGTTTCCCAGACCGACAAACAGTCTGCGTGTCGGTTTAGGGTTCTCGCTTCAGGCCCTGAAATGAGAGGGATACACCGGTACCGGTAAACTCGGGCGCTGCCGCTGTTAGCGTATGTGCCGGAGATCAGTTCAGGGCAGTTTGCGGGCGGTCGCGCACGCGGGTTTGGCGACCGCGAGGCCTGCAGTGAGAGCTATTGTTTCGGAGCGATACGCTCCATGGTGACCGTTGTTAGTGATGCGGTGAAGAACGATCCCAAGCTAATATTTCAAACGCTGGTTCAGAGTGCAAAGCAGATGGTCGAAATGCAAGAAACGCAGTCGTGAAAGTCACGATCTATGCTGCCAACGCTGGCGATAGAAACCAACGAGGGATGCGGGGAGCCGTAGCCCTTGGAATTGATGTTGCGCGGCGACTGGATCTTCAAACGGAGACCGTGGGTTCGCTGGCGGCGCTCGTTGATGGAGGATGGTTAGAGCAACTGGAGGCCGCCTCGCCGAACTTGCAGCTTTTCGCGCAGAAGGTGTCTGAGCACCTGGATGATGGCGATCGTTTCATTCTCACGATGGGACGTTGTGCAGCGAGCGTCGCCACGCTGCCATTGATAGCTCAGCGTTTTCCTGACGCCGCGATCGTCTGGTTCGATGCGCATGGGGATAGTAACGTCCCCATGGATGGCCCTCAGGCCAACACGAGTTATCTGGGCGGGATGGTCATCACGGGCGCTGCTGGCGAATGGGACACCGGTTTCGGCAATAGTGTGGATCTAGCTAATGTCATTCTTGTTGGCGCTCGCGATCTTGATCCTTCCGAGCACGAGCGCATTGAAAAGGGGCAGATTAGGCTCGTTTCAGTTGGGCCAGATCTGGGTCACCGTCTTGAAGATGCGGTAAAGGGGCGTCGCGTCTACATACACTTGGACTGCGACGTCATGAGCGCTGGTCTGATTGCAACGGAATACCAGGTGCCGGACGGTTTCGCCTTCGCTGACTTGCGTGAGGCATTCGAAACGCTAGCCAAACACGATGTGCTTGGCCTTGAGATAACTGAGTACGAGGATCGCTGGCCTGACGGCAAGCCGAACCAAACCGAGCAGCTTCTTGATGCGATACAGCCCGTCCTAGAGGCGCTTGGCTCCAGATAGCTTGAGAGATAACCGACAAACGTCGTTTTTCGGTGGAAATAGCTATTGGGTTTAGTGCCTGAGAGCCGACCTAAATCGTGGTCGAAACTAATTGTCGGTTCTGGCCGAAACACGCCCACGGCTCGCGGATTGCGCACAGCGAGAAATGCCCTCAGTGGTGCTTCAGGCCGCACCGATGACCATGCGCGGGTTGAAGTGACGCACAACGCCTCGCTCCTCCCGTCCCCCAATGAATGAAAAGGGGAGCTCCGGCTGTGCAGGTGCCGCAGGTTCAGCACGCGCTCGCCGGCCAGCAAAAGCGACTGATGGCAGATGCTCCAGCGGTGGAAGTAGGGGGCGTTTCCCAGCAAACCATTCTTCAATTGAGACGATCTGCAGACGCGGCATGTCGCCGTGGACTACTTCACCGAGGCCAACCGACGCGGCCTCCTTAATCATCTCGCGCGTCCCTTTGTAGAGACAAATAAATAATCCCATCTGTGCTCGCTCTCGCTCCAGCACACGCGCAAAGGCTCTGACATCATTGGGTCCGGTGTGTCCCCCTTTCACGGAGGTCAGCATTCGCCCCCACGGTCGGCCAGGCCCGTTGGGGAAGAAAAGCTCGCCGTCGATCCCTCGATCAGCTCCCTTTTTCTGCTCACGCAGTGCATGAGGATTAAACAGGTAATTCGCCCACCACTGAAATTGATACTTGTCGCGCTCAGCGAGCTTCATCGCTGAAGCGAAATCCCGTGGCATCCCTTCAAGTTCGTAGCGGGGAGTGCCCCCCTCTCTATTTGCTAGGCGACCCTCGATTACCTTGATGGCATGCACGGCAATATCGATCCCAATCCACTGTCGCCCCGCGTTTTCGGCCGCTTCGATGGTCGTCCCACATCCACAGAATGGATCGAGGACAACGTCTCCGGGATTGGTGGAAGCACGAATGATCCTATCCAGAAGAGCAACGGGCTTTTGAGTTGGGTACCCGATCCGCTCCTTCGCTTGAGAGTTTAGTGGAAATATATCGGTTATGACGTCCTGCACCGGTTGGCCGGCAGGGAGATACAACTTAAATTCTGGCACACCTATGCCGCCATTTTTCTTTTGCGGAAAGCGAATGAAACCATGGTCGTAAAGCAGGTCAAGCTGATCCAATAGATCGTTTTCCGGCACGATCACGCCTTCAGCGGCAAGAACTTCCAGTGCTTTCTTTGGAACCGCCCAATGTCGGCCAGCAAGAGTCGGATCATATCCCTGCCATTGGCGACCTGACGCGCCGGTCCGCGTACCGGGGCCCGTAAGAACAACGAGCCGATAAGAGCCGCGCTCGTCCTTGAAGCGATATTTGTTCGAAATATAGCTTTGATCGAGAGGTTGGATCGGGCGCGTCCACGTATACTGGCTCGACGCCGTGTAGAATAGGATGGTGTCGTGCACTGGCCCCCAACGCACTGCCCCGCCATGAGCGGCAGTACGCTTCCAAATCAATTCATTCTGGAAGTGCGAGCCTCCGAAAATTGCATCCATAATGATTTTTAAATAGTGGCTCGCAGTCGGATCGCAGTGGAGGTAGAGGGATCCGCTGGGCTTCAGTTTTGCACGCAGATGGATGAGCCGCGCCGTCATCATGACTAGATAGGCCATCATATCGGACTCGCCGAACGCGGACCTCAATGCGTCAACTATTTTCGCCGCGCTTCCGCCTGAGCGCATGATATCGGCGTAGGATAACTCTGCCTCCACACCCCACGCCCACGTGTCGCGAAATGCCTCGACTTGTGCAGATGCAACGTCCTCTCGCGGACTTGTGAAAAGCACGTTGTAGTGTGCTTGGCTATTGAAAGGAGGGTCGAGATATACGAGATCGACGCTACGATCAGGAACGTATTGCAGAACGTCTAAATTATCACCGAAATAAAGCCTATTCACGACCCACCCCCGCCGCTTGTAGCGCGCAAAGGTCACACTCTCTGGTTGTTGGTAAATTTCACCTCAACGAACATGGTTATCGGATCAATACCAACGCCGTTCACGCGCCCCTCGGGCGGGTGTTCACCGAAACTGACACTGCGTCTGGGCTGTGATCTAGGGTCTGGTTCAAGACCCGACATCTATAGCGGTCTCCGGTATTTTCTATGACTGCAGCGAGGTCGCGATCCCGAGACGGCCGGTCGGCAACTAGCCGCCAATCGCAAGGCTTGCCCTGAGTCTCTACGGTCGCCAGGCGAAATGCAACGGCACCTCCTTGAAGGCAAAGCCGTCCACATGTGACTGGACCACGTCTCTCATGCGCAGGACGCCCTCGGGACTCTCACCCTGGAGCAGGATTTCGAGCGCGTCGGGGAAAGCCTTCAAGGTCAGGCGCGCTTCCGGCAGGGCCACCACCGCATGATCTGGCGTGAAATCCACCTCGAACCGGTGCGCCCAGTGTTTGCAGAGTTGCTGCAGGTACCTGGCGGCGCGCTGGGTGGGGACACGAGTGAGGGCCTCGGGCATGCAATATCCTATACGTTGGGGGGCGACGGGGGCCTGGATCGCCACGATGCTCCTCAGTTAGCGCCCGCCATCACCCATGGCGCGGCTCCAGCGCGTCGATCTGCATATGGCGACAGGAATCCTTCAGCCTGACATAGCCGCCGCTATTGCCGAGCTTGGCTAATCATCATTATTGCGAAGCGTTCTCAACAAAGGTCGAGTTATGCGCCCGCAGCACGCCGTTTCCCCCATCCGCAGCCCGCGTCTGTCCGGGCCGGCCTTCTTCTGTTCGGCGAGCGCCGTCGCCTTGGTTCTTGCCGTGGCGGCGCCGGCTCTGGCCCAGAGGGTCTCGTCGACGCAGAGCGAGCGAGCCGGTTCGGAGGCCCAGGAGGTCGAGGGCGTCGTCGTAAACGCCTACCGCACCGCCGACTCCGTCGGCGCTGCGACCAAGACCCCGACCGCGCTGATCGAGACTCCGCAATCGGTCTCGGTGATCACGCGCGACGAACTGGATGCGCGGGGCGTGCAAAACCTCAATGAGGCGACCCGTTATGTCGCCGGGGTCCTGCCGGAAAGTTCGGGCATGGATAACCGTATCGACGATATGTACATCCGCGGCTTCGACGCAGGCGGCTTTGCCAGCAACGTGATGCTTGATGGGCTTCGCATGCCCTCGGACAGCAGTTCGAGCTGGAACCACGCCGCGATCAACGCCTGGAACATGGAGCGGGTAGAGGTTGTAAAAGGCCCCTCCAGCGTTCTCTACGGTCAACTCGCGCCTGGCGGCATGGTCAATCAGGTCAGCAAGACGCCGGTCGCGGGCCAGAAGCAGGTGCTGCAATTGTCCGCCGACGTCTATGGCAAGTACCAGATCGCGGGCGATGTTGGCGGCGCGGCGGCTGACGGCAAGGTTCAGGCGCGTCTCGTGGCCTTTTTCAAGGACGGAGGAACCCAGCTTGACCATGTCGATCATCGCCAATGGCTCCTGGCCCCCAGCGTCGACTTCAAGTTCAATGACGGCGACACCCGGCTGACGATTCTCGGCCTCTATCAGGAAGATAGCGGCGGCAGCACATTCCAGTTCCTGCCTTACCAGGGCTCTGTCATCCCCGCCGCGAACGGCTATATCGACAATCAAACCTTCCTGGGCGAGCCGGGTTGGAACGTTTATGATCGCAAGGTCTGGTCGGCGGGTTACCAGTTCGAGCACCGCCTCACCGACGCCCTGACCTTGAGCCAGAGCGCGCGCGTGATGCACGTGGATTCCCTGTACCGCGCCACGGTGGTCTACGGCGTTCGCGGCCAGACGGTCACCAATCCCAACACTCTTACCAACGGAAGAATTCTGCCCCGTCGGGCCGTGCAAGGGCAAGGAGACTCCGACGGTTATACGGTCGACACCCGGCTCGCGGGTGAGTTCTCGACCGGCGCGCTCGAGCACGCCTTCCTGGCCGGCGTCGATTGGCAACGAACCGACTGGACCTTCCTGCGCAAACAGGCCGCAGTGTCGCAGACCGCGATCCAGATCGATGTCTATGATCCCGTCTACACCAACTACAATTTTGCCCCCACCCTCGTGAACCAAGTCGGCACAGACGAAACCGATCGGCAGACCGGCGTCTATTTTCAGGATCAGATCAAGTCGGGGAAATGGCGTCTGACCTTGGGCGGTCGCTATGATTGGGCGACCCTGGACTCGCTTAACACCCTGACCAATGTCCGGGTGAAGACCAAGAACGAAGCATTTTCAGGTCGGACGGGGCTGCTGTACGCCTTCGACAACGGCGTCTCGCCCTATGTGAGTTATTCGCAGTCGTTCCAGCCGACCCAAGGCACGGCGCGCAACGGCGCGGCCTTCAAGGCCATCACCGCCGACCAGTGGGAAGCCGGGCTGAAGTACGAACCCCAGGCCATCGACGGCATGATCACCCTATCGGCCTACGAACTGCGCCAGGACAATGTCCTGACCGCCGATCCGTTAAACACGGCGGCGGAGGCCTTTCAGGTCCAGACCGGCCAGGTGCGCATTCGCGGTCTGGAGCTTGAAGGGCGCGTTACGCCGCTCAAGGGCTTGAGCCTGATTGGAGCGGGCACGGTGTTTGACTCAAAGGTCACCCGCGACACCACCAATCAAGGCAACGACATGATCCGCGTGCCCGATTGGATGGGATCGTTCTGGGCGGACTACACCTTCGATCATGGTCCGGCGCGAGGCCTTAGCCTGGCGAGCGGCGTGCGCTATGTCGATAAGACCTACGGCGATCTGGCCAACACGTTGGCGATCGACGCCTATCACCTGTTCGACGCGGCCGTGCGCTATGACCTGGGCCAGATTCGCGGCGCCCGCGCTGTTCTTGCCCTCAACGGCAGCAACCTGGCCGACAAGCGATACGTCGCCACCTGCTCCGCGCTGACCTCTTGCTACTATGGCACGGGCAGGACGCTCACTGCCTCACTGAAGCTCAGCTGGTAGTCGCCTTCACCGGCCGGGGCGGTCTTCGGCGGACGGCGGCCGGCCAAAATGGCGCCGGTACGCCGCGGTGAAGGCCGCCGGGCTGGTGAAGCCGACCCGATAGCCGGCCTCGGCCACGCCCAGGCCGTGCTCCAGGATCAGCTCCCGCCCCATCTCCAGACGTTGGTCGCGCACATAGCCAAACAGGGTCGTGCCGAACGCGGCCTTGAAGCTGGCTTGCAAGGTCGTTAGGTTGATCCCCACGCTCCGGGCGAGCTCAAGGGAGCTGGGGGGGTGGGCCAGCGAGGCGTCGAGAATTTCGCGGGCCTCGCTGGCGCGTCGGTAGTTCAGGCGCCCGATCCGTCGAACCGCGCGATCTTCGTCACGGAGCAGGATCGCGGTCTCAAGCACAAATTGCAGCGCATGGGTTTCGGCGAAGAGATCGGCCAGTCGTCCGCCATAGGGATTGTCCAAAAGCCGGTGTGCAATCTGCGTCAGCCGATGCGAGGCGGGCAGCGCCGTGCTGTGAAAGCCAGGGCGCAGATAGTCGTGAAGGACGGCCAGGCCATCCTCTTCCGCCAGATCGCCAAAGCGTTCGAGGAACCGAGGTGTCAGAGTAAAGCCAGCGCCCCGGCTTTTCGCGCCGGCCCGCCAGGTTCGGCCGCACGGTGTTGATTGTCCAAACCCCATGACGAACGGTCGATTTAGCGCCTGCCTGGCGGGGAGGTAGCCCTCCAGCGCGATCGGCACCACGTCGCCGGTCAGCACCAGACCGCAACTGAGCGAGCGCTCCTTGTCAGCGTCGAAGGCGCAGTTTGAAAGGTAGGTGACGTCGTGGGCGTTGACGATCAGACCCGTCTGCACCTCACGGGCCCACAAGGATCCCGCCACGACCGCAGACCGATGCGCGGGCCCCTCCACTCGGGGCGCCGGCAGGGAACGTCGATGCGCTTCGCTCAGCACCTGCGAAATCGATAACCGGCTTTCGGCGGCTGTGCTGGACTTCATCGCGCTTGGCCTTCCGTCGTCTTGAGGGGCCTCATGCCAAGCGAAACGCCCAGCCCAGGCGGTGAGATCTCGCGACAGCATTTCCCGATCTGGCCAAAGCCAAGACGGTTGAACCGGCCAATTTTTGATTGCTAATGATAACCACTCGCGAGTTCAAGGCGTCCGTCGGCGCCGGTCGATTGGAAACCACATGCTTGCCGCTCGATCGTCACGCTCGATCCAAATTGCCGGGCTTCTCGTTTTGATGGCGGCGCTGGGCCTGACGGCCTGTCAGCGAAAAGCGGCCCAGACCGAACCGCGAGCCAGCGGCGAGTGGCATCGCCGCTTCGCCAATGCTGATGGCTCCCTCACGGAGATTCCCACCAAGCCGCGCCGGATCCTGTCGACATCAACCTCGATCACGGGGACTCTGCTGGCTATCGATGCGCCGGTTGTCGCCAGCACCTCGGCCGCCAACGGCGCCTTCTTCGCGCAATGGGCCAGTGTCGCCAAGGCGCGAGGCGTCGAGAACGTCTGGCCCGCGGGCAGCATTGACATCGAGGCCGCTCAAGCGGTCAGGCCTGATCTGATCGTGGTGTCCACCGGGGGCGCGGACTCGGCGCGCGAGCATCTCGCCGAACTCCAGGCCATAGCCCCCACCATCGTCCTCGACTATGGCGGCCAGACTTGGCAAAGCCTTGCCGTCAAGTTGGGTCAGGCCACGGGCCTTGAGCCTCAAGCCGCCGCCCGGATCGCCGACTTCGACCGCTATGTCGCCAACGCCAGAACGCGGATCGTTCCGCCCACGGGGATGGTCAATATCATCAGCTATAACGGGCCGGGCGCGCGCAATCCTATCGCCACGGGCGATGGCGCGCATGGGCGGCTGCTGGCGGCCATGGGGTTCAAGGTCGAGAACCCGGATCCTCGCTGGCACAGCACGCCCGAGCCCCGCACGGATTTCGTGTGGGCCCAGTACGAGAACCTGACCAAGCTGAAGGCGGAGACGACGTTTCTGTTGCGGGTCGACGACAGCCGCTCCGCCGCGTTCCTGAACGATCCTGTTCTGGCCAACCTGCCATCGGTTCGCGGGAAGCAGGTCCATGGGCTGGGCTCCAACTCCTTTCGGATCGACTATTACAGCGCGACCGAAATCGTCGATGGCCTGACCAAGGCCTTTGGACGGTGATCACGGCCCTGGGAGGGCGTGGCGCTCTTGGATCAACCTGGGTTCGCAGGCTTGGAGGACCAGGCGTCGGCTTGGCTCTGGGCTTGCTTCTTTTGGCCCTATTGGCCTTGGCCAGTCTGCTGCTTGGCGCGCGTGCCATCACTCCCGCGACGGCCTGGAAAGCCATTGTCGCCTTTGATCCGACCGATAGCGATCATCTGCTGATCGGGCATCTGCGCGCGCCCCGGGCTCTGGTCGCCATCGTAACGGGCGCGGCGCTCGGGGCGGCGGGCGTCGTCATGCAGGCCTTGACCCGAAACCCGCTGGCTGAACCTGGCCTGCTAGGCGTCAATGCCGGCGCGGCCGCTGGAGTAGCGGTCGCCATCGCCGGCTTCGGCGGTGCGGGCGTCGCCGGCTATATCGGCGGCGGCCTTGTTGGCGCGGCGCTCGCCGGCGTCGCCGTCTTCCTGCTGGGCGGACTTCTGGGACGTTTCAATCCTGTGCGGCTGGTGCTGACGGGATCGGCCCTGTCGGTTGTCCTGCTCGCGCTCACCCAGATCATCACGCTCAACAGCGAGGCCGAGGTCTTCGATCGGTTCCGTCACTGGGCCGTCGGATCGCTGGAAGGGCGAGGCTATGACGTTCTGGCGTCGGTGACGATCCTCATCGTGCTTGGTTTGGCCATCGTGGCGGGACTTGCCCGCGACCTTGACGCCGTGGTTCTGGGTGAAGATCTGGCGCGTGGGCTTGGGGCGAACCCAACCACCGTCTGGATGATGGCGTCGCTGGCCGTCATTCTTCTGGCTGGCGCGGCGACCGCCGCCGCCGGGCCCATCAGTTTTTTGGGCTTGGCTGCGCCCCATGTCGCGCGCGCGGTCGTGGGGTCAAGCCATCGCTGGCTGATCGCTTATGCGATGTTGATCGCCGCGCTCTTGATGCTCGCGGCCGATTGCGCCGGGCGGCTGGTCGCTCGGCCCGGCGAGATCGACGTCGGCGTCATGGGCGCGCTGATCGGCGCGCCCTTCTTTATCGCGCTGGTCCGCAAGGGAAGGCTCGTCGGCCATGCGTGATCGCGCTTCATTTCGCGTGACCGCCAGCGTCGTGGGGCCGGTGTGGAGAGCAAACCGCATCGCCGTTCGTCTGCACCCCCGGACTATGACGGTCACCTTGCTTCTCGCGCTTCTGACGCTCGGCCTGACCGCGGGCCTGCTGACCATGGGGCGGTTTGAGATTTCGCTGAGCCAGATCGCCGAGGTCCTGTTCAGCGGCGGCGGGGAGGAGCGCGATCGCAGGATCGTTCTGGGCCTTCGTCTGCCGAGGGCGACGACGGGCTTTTTCGTCGGGGCGGCCTTGGGCGTTTCCGGCGCTGTCTTCCAATCCGTGTCGCGTAACCCGCTCGGCTCGCCCGACGTGATCGGGTTCATGACCGGATCAGCAACAGGAGCGATCGCCTGGATCATACTGGTCGGGCAGCAGCCCCTGGGCATCGCGGCGGCGGCGGTTTGCGGCGGCCTGGCCGCGGCCGTGATCGTCTATCTCTTGTCTCTGTCGGGCGGCAGGATCGCCAGCGATCGGCTCGTGCTGATTGGGATCGGCGTTGGCGCCACGCTAGGCGCGCTCAATGGTCTGCTTCTGTCGCGAGGACAGCTGGACAGCGCGGTTCTGGCCAACCTCTGGCTCGCCGGCTCGCTCAACGCCCGCACCTGGGATCATGTCGTTCCGGTGATGATGGCCGTGATCGTCCTCACACCGCTGGCCATGGCGCTGGCGCCTCGGCTCGCGATCATGGAGATGGGAGATGACCTCGCGCGTCAGCTTGGAATCCCGGTCGATCGCACTCGGCTGTTCGCCGTTGCGACCGGCGTGATCCTGGCCGCCCTGGCAACCGGCGCGGCCGGTCCGATTGCCTTCATCGCGCTCGCCGCGCCACAGCTGGCCAAGCGACTGAGCCTGTCGCGGGGCGTCCCGATCGCGACGGCGGCCCTGATGGGCGGAAGCCTTGTGCTTGTGGCCGATCTTGTCACCCAAGCTCTGCCGCTTCACGCCACGCTCCCGATTGGCCGCATGACCGGCCTTATTGGCGGCGTCTATTTCCTCTGGCTGCTCAGCCGCTCGCGCACCCTGTGACCTGATGCCTTACCCCGCAGACGCAATCCTTCGCGGACAAGCCCTCTGGCTCTCCTATGGCCGGCGCGTGATCTCACGCGATCTGGATGTGGACATCCCGCTGGGCCAGATCAGCGTGATCATCGGCGCCAACGCCTGCGGCAAGTCGACTCTTCTTCGCGCGCTGTCACGGCTTTTGACCCCCGGCGCGGGCCAGATATTCCTGGGCGGTCGGAATATCCGCGACTACGGGGCCAAGGCCTTGGCGCGCACCCTGGCGTACCTGCCGCAGTCGGCTAGCGCGCCGCATGGCATTACGGCGGCCGATCTGGTCGCCCGCGGGCGTTACCCGCATCAGACGGTGCTGCGCCAGTGGTCGGACGCGGACGACCAGGCGGTGCGGCGCGCGATGGCCCAGGCGCAGGTGGCCGATCTGGCCGACCGCGTCGTCGATGAGCTCTCCGGCGGTCAGCGTCAACGGGTCTGGCTGGCGCTCGTGCTCGCCCAGGAAACGCCAGTCCTGCTCCTGGATGAGCCGACGACCTATCTGGACGTCGCCCACCAGTTCGAGGTGCTTGAGCTTTGCCGAACCCTCAATCGTGACCATGGCAAGACGCTGGTGATGGTGTTGCACGACCTGAATCAGGCGGCACGATACGCCGACCATGTCATCGCCATGCGGGACGGCGCCATCATCGCCGCCGGCGCGCCGGACGATGTCCTGACGCCAGAGCGGATCGAGCAGGTCTTTGGCTTGGCCTGCTTGGTCTTGCGCGATCCGGTCACCGGCACGCCGTTGATCGTCCCCACCGTCGCGGGCGTGGTCGCGCCCCAAACTGTCTCACATTCACGAAAGGCGGCGTCATGACCCGGCCAGGCAAGCTCTGTATTGGTCTGTCGCTGGCGATCACCTGGCTGAACGGTGAAGGCTGGCGGCACCCCGACAGCGACATCGAGAACATCCATTGCGCCGAGTTCTACATCGACATCGCCAAGCGGGCGGAGGCGGCCAAGCTAGACTTTCTGTTCCGGCCGGACTCGCTCTTTCTCGACGCGTCGCGGCTGTCCAGCGCGCCGGGGTTTAGCAGTCTGGATCCGACCTTGCTCCTGACGGCGATCGGGCGGGAGACCCAGCGCATCGGCCTTGTCTCCACCGCCTCCACCAGCTTCTACCCGCCCTATGTGGTGGCGCGGCAGATTCAGTCCCTCAACTGGTTGAGCCGCGGCCGCGCCGGCTGGAACATCGTGACATCGATGGACGGCAGCGCGAATTTTGGCGATGAGCCCATGCTTTCGTCGGCGGAACGATACGCCAAGGCGCGTGAGTTTACCGATGTCGTGCAAGCCCTGTGGGCCAGCTATCCGGACGAGGCGCTGGTGCTGGACCGCGCGGCCGGTCTCTATGCCAATGCCGAAAGGGTGCGGCCGATTCATCATCGCGGCCGCCATTTCTCGGTCGGGGGCCCCCTGACCGTTCCAACCTATCCCGGCGCAAAGATTCCCCTCTTTCAGGCCGGGGCATCAGAATGGGGTCGGGATTTCGCGGCGCGGGTCGCTCATGGCGTCTTCGCCGCTGCGCCGGACATCGCCGCCGGCATCGATCTGCGCGCCGATCTTCGCGCGAGGGCCAGCGCTCACGGCCGCGATCCTGACGATCTGCGCGTGTTGCCCGGGCTAAGCCTGTTTCTGGCCGACACCGAGGCGGAGGCGCGCGACCTGCATGCGCACACTCATGTTGGGCAGAATCTGCAGCGGAAGGTCGCCTATATTCTGGAGAACCTGGGCATAGACGTCAGCGCCATGCCCACTGACATGCCCATTTCGCTGGACATGCTGCCGAGATTGAAAAGGCCCGTGCGCAGCCGGACCCATGCGGATTTGTTGCGCAGACTGATCGAACGGGAGACGCCGACGGTGGGCGACCTTCTGGATCGGCCAGAAGTGTCTGGATCAGCGCATTGGCTCTTTGTTGGCACACCACAGGGTGCCGCCCGCGAGATCGTCCAGTGGTTCGAAGCGGGCGCCGCCGACGGCTTCATCTCCTTGCCGGGCGGATCGGCGCGATCGATGCAGTTGCTGTTCGAAAACTTGATGCCGCAACTGGTCGAGGACGGGCTGTTTGATGGCGACTATCGCGGCGGAAACTTCGCGGAGCATCTAGGGATTTAATGCCGGGAGCGCTTAAGAAACGCACGTTTTCCTTTCCTCTAAAGACGGCAAGATTGAAGCATTCGGCCCAGGTGGGCGCGATGCGATTGTCTGCACACTGGATTTTCTAGGCCCACGGTGCGGGCCATGGTCCTGGCGATCTTGCCGGAAGTTTCTTTTTCAACGCCATAGTACGCCCTAAGGCCGCTGATCGTTGAACTCCGGCGGCGCGGGCGCAAGCTCGCGGGATGGACGACCACCTCCTGGATTTCGAGTTGCGCCCCGGCCGCATCCGCAACGACGGCCGCCAGACAGTCGGTCGCGCAGGCCGCCTAAGCCGCGTTGTGGCCAAACGTGGCGGCGGACGCCAGCCAACGCGGACTGGAAGCAAGGCCAGGGCGCCAAACGCGCCCGGCCGCTGCTCTCGGATCGGCCGAGGTCAGGACGCCGCCAACGGCCTCAAGCGGCAGGCCGTCCAGCGCCACGCCAGCGGCTATCGCTCGCGCCGGGTGGTGGTGAAGGGTCGCATCGTCGGCTTGAAGGCCGGAAGCAAAGCGGCCGGCGCCCATCTGCGCTACCTCGTCCGCGACGGCGTCAGCCGTGACGGCCAGCCGGCCCGGCTCTATGGCGCGGACTCCGACAACGTCGATGGCGCCGCCTTCACCGAGCGCGGGGCCGGCGACCGTCGCCAGTTCCGGTTCATCGTCGCCCCGGAGGACGGCGCGGAGCTGTCGGACCTGCGGGCCTATACCCGCGAGTTGATGGACCAGATGCAGATCGACCTGGGCACCCGCCTGGACTGGGTGGCGGTCGATCACTTCAATACCGCTCACCCGCACACCCATGTCGTCATCCGAGGCGTAGACGACCGGGGCAAGGACCTGATCATCGCCCAGGACTACATCACCGCCGGCCTTCGCCACCGGGCCGAAGACCTGGCCACCCTGGAGCTAGGCCAAGAGACCGAGTTGGAGGTCAGGAAGAAGCTCCAGGCGGAGATCACGGCCGAACGCCTGACCCGCATTGACCGGGCCATGATCCAGGACCTCGACGCCAGTCGATCCCTCGACCTTCGCCCAGCCTCCGGGCAGCTCTGCGCCGAGGCCGACGCCACCTTGCGGCTTGGTCGGTTGAAGACCCTGGAGGGCATGGGTTTGGCGCGGCAGACCGCGCCCGGCGTCTGGACCTTGTCCAACGACATCGAGCCGACCTTGCAGGCGCTGGGCGAGCGCGGCGACATCATCAAGGCCATGAGCCGGGCGCTTAGCCGCCGGGGGCAATCGCGTTCGCCCGAGGCCCTGGTCATCGACGCCGATGGCGAAGGCTCGACGCCCAAGGTCGGCCGGGTCATCGACAAGCGTCTGATTGATGAGCTGGACGACCGCATGGGCCTGATCGTCGATGGCCTCGACGGCCGGGTCCGTCATGTCGAGGTCGATGGCGACACGGCGACCACCATCCCGATCGGCGCCGTCGTCGAGACCGGGGCGCGGCCGGCCAGCCGTCCAGCCGACCGCATCATCGCCAGCCTCGCCGAGGATGGCGTCTATCGGCCCAGCGACCATCGCCACCGCCTGGAGAGCGGAGAGATGCGCCTACCGCGCGGCGCCAACGCCGACGATCTCGTCGAGTCTCATGTGCGCCGGTTGGAGGCCTTACGGCGGGCCAAGGTCGTCGAGCGCCTGGACGGCGACCGTTGGAGCATCCCCGGCGACTTCCTGGCCCGCGCCGAAGCGTTCGAGGCGACGCAGGGCCGCCGCGCCCAGGTGCGCTTGCTGTCGGCCTTCGATCTGGACCGCCAAGTCACCAGCAATGGCGCGACGTGGTTGGATCGCCAGCTTGTCGGCAAGACCACGCCCGAGGCCGCGCCGAACGGGTTCGGCGGCGAGGTCGGCCGGGCGCTGGAGCGTCGCCGCGAGGCGCTGGTCCGTCAGGGCCACGCCAGCCGCACAGGCGACGGCGGCTGGCGCGCCAAGCCCGACCTTCTCAAGATCTTGGAGCGCCAGGAGATCGCCAAGGTCGGGGCGGCCCTGTCCAAGGAGAAGAACTTGCCATTCCGCGTCCCTGAGACCGGCGAGACGGTGAAGGGCCGGCTTGCCGATAGCATTCAGTTGGCGTCGGGCAAGTTCGCGGTGATCGAGGGGAGCTATGACTTTAGCCTAGTGCCGTGGCGGTCGGCGCTGGAGCCCTACCGGGGCCAGCAGATCACCGGCACGTTGGAGCCCGGCGGCGGCATTGCCTGGCAGCTTGGGCGAAGCCGAGGCCTTGGCATCTGAGATCAGGCCTTGGGCGCGCCGTCCTCGTCGAACTGGCCACCGTTGGACTCGAAGGCCTGATCGGCCAGCGACGCGCCGCTGGAAAGTCGGCGCCCAAGCGCCTCAAGGAAGCTAGCGTATCGCTTCTGCCCCAGCGCTTGCACGGCGGCTTGATCGCCTGACGTCACGATCGGCGTCGTGCCCAGCCATGTGCGGATGAAGATCGCCAGGGCCTCGTTGCTGACCTGGGCCTCTCGCTCGACACGCTCGATGTGGCGGGTCATCCGATCCAGCCGCCGCAGCAAGGCCGCCTCTGTGCGCTCGGCTCCGTCCGGTGACAGGAACGAGGCCACCGCCGCGCGCACGATCTCCGACTTTGGCCGCCGCATACGGGCGGCCGTCCTGTCCAGCTCCTTGGCGAGGTCCGGCGGCAGATAGACCTTGGTTTCGACTTTCATGCGGAATCTCCGGCGCCCGCCAGGAGGTCGTTGTCGCCCGTCAGGCCCAGGCGCTTGCGCATCAGCCAGGCGCGATGACGGGTTCGAGTGTAGGGCGACGGCGTTTGCGCCACGGCGATGCGCCCGCCAACATGGCGCCAATGATCGGGCGCGACGTGTTCGGGCCGCAGGCGTTGGGCTTCGATGGCGTCCATCACCGCCAGGGCGGCTTGGACCTTCACCCAGGTTTTGAGGTCCAATAGGATTTCGGCGCCGGGGGTGACGAAGGGGACAGGGTCGAAGGCCTCGCCGGCCGCCGCCGCGCGCAGGACCCAGAGCCGCGACAGGGTCGTGCCGTATTGGCCCGCTTCCCAATGGACGACGGCGAAAACCGCGCCGGGGGCGAACGACACTACGCGGCGGCGGCGGTCGATCTGCTGGTCAGCGGTGGGGTGGCCGAAGCGAATCCAGCGCTGGAAGCGGTCTTTGAGCCAGATCAGTTCGACGGTAGCGGCGTCACGCTCGACCTGGCCCATGCGGATCCTCCAAGAGATCGCGCATGGTTTGCCGTCACGGGCCGCCTATCAATCCTTCGAACCATCAAGGCGAACAAAGACAGGCTCTGGGATAGGAAAGGAAAGTCTGGCGTATGAGTGGGTCTATTCGGCCGGGGGATCACGAGGGTCGAACAGATCCGGCCCACGATCCTTGCGCTTTTTCTCCGCCCTTTCGGCCCTCTCAGCGGACCTACGTTCCGCCTTGCGTTCGCTATGCAGTTCGAATGCCGCCAGAAGGATTTCGAGGGCACCGGTCAGTTCATCTTGTGTAACCGTCCCAAGCTTATCGCCGTCCACAACATCAATGCTCCGCCCTGCTTTCGGCACGGCTTCTCGCAAATCCACGAACTCCAGCGCCGCATCCTTAAAGTCGCCGACGAAGAAGGTCTGACGGAGGATAGTGTTGAAGATGGCTCGTTGAAGCGGATCGAGCGTGCGGCCCTTCCAGCTTTGAACCCAGAGCACCCGCAGCTTTCCGTCCTTCGCCCAGAAACCAGAGGGCCGCACGGGGATTACGACGCCACCCCCGATTGGAAAGCCGTAGGATTGGCATTCCCTGAACCAAGGAACGTTCGCCCCAGTCGCGTACGGAGAGAAGGCGGTAACCAGCTCCTTGTTCGGCTTAATGTTCTTCGCGTGCTTGTCCGCTTCAACCTGACGGATGGCCCAGTCTAGCGACTGACCTTCCATCAAGGGCTTGAAGAGCTTGCGGCCGGGGTTAAGCGTGAATGGGATTCCTCCATCCAGCTTCTCCAACTCTAGGAGTGTCGCTGCGACCGTAGGGCGGATCAGCGCCACGGCGTGTTGGACCGACGGAGTTTTACGCAGATCAGCCATAGCGGGTTACACGCCTCTCTTTAGGATTTCGCGGTAGTACGCCTCTGTTACTGAGTCCGGGATGACCATGCCCGGTACGGGTTTTTCTTCAGCAGCGGTCCAGACTTGATCCCAGGGAGCCCCTGGTTCGTGCGTTTTCTGGACAAGCCAATATGCGGACTTGCAGCCATAAAAACGAGTCATTTGCTCTATGTGAGCCATTGCTCGTTCATCTAATTTAACTTCAACTGGGACATCTTCGCCGGTATCCAGGTCAATTCTGGTCAGCCATCCCGTGATAACTTGGTCTCCATACTGGCGCATTTGCCGATAAATTTGGGGGTGCACGGGACCGTACTGCCAGGCTTCAAAACCGGAATCGACCAACGGTTCGCCGTAATGGGCGAGATACCAAGCGTGGGCGAAGTATACGATCTTGTTGAAAGGCAGGTTGGAAAGGGCGAAGCCCTCTCGCCTCGCGACCGCCAGGATCGCATTCCCGACCTCTCGAACGTCCCTTGCCATTCACCTCGCCTACCTGACCGACTATCGAGTCGCGCGGGCTTAGGTTAACTCGGTTCGCAATATGTTCCTAGGCGCCGGCTGGTCCCTATCGCGCATTGTCAATGCGCGTGCCGGGCGGAGAGCGCCCCCTCAAGGGCGGCTTCGCCGTCGCCTACGGCGATGCGCTTCGCGCACCCTTGACCGGCCGCTCTCCGCCCGGCTTGGGCTCGGCAAGCGGTTTAGGCCTAACTAGGCGCGGACCGCGCCTGGTTAGGCCTAAACCGCTACCTTAAGGCTTGAGGCGAACGCCGGGACCAGTACCGGCGGTCTCGTCGGCGCTCAGGAATTCGACGCCAGCTTCTTCTAGTGCGCGCTGGATAGCTTGCACGTTGGCTACGGAACTCCTGCCCGTGCCCACTTCGCCCTCCATCCGACGGATTGTTTGGAGAGACACGCCAGCCGCTTTCGCCAGATCGGCGCCCGTCCAATCGACCAGGGCTCTACCCGCCCGTATTTGCGCACCTGTCAGCATGTTTGTAACTTTTTAAGCCGTATGGCACTTTTTGATTGATTTGGCGGAATCAGATTGATAGCTTGACGATACCCACTGAATTAGGACCAACGCTATGGGCCAGCGTCGAAAGACGGGCGACGGCACGCGCCTGCCTGTTGTCTCACGTCGCACTGTCGTCGGCGCGACCGTCATTCCGTTGATGGGGCCCGCGCGGGGGGCAGCGCCGGTAAGGACCGCAAGCATCCCCGCGCGGTGCGCCAGTTGGCTCGCCCTGGATCAGGAAATCGACCGGCTCGGGCGGCGCGCCTCGGCGCTGGAGACCTCAATGATCGCCCAATACCCCTACTTCACACTGACCGAGCGTCAGATCAGCGCCTTGCCCGAGGGTAGGGAGATGGACGCCATCTCCGCCGAGTGTGATCGCCTTTACGAGGTTCGCGACAAGGCGCTGGTCGCCCTGTCGAAGCTCAAGCCTCGCACCGTGCAAGACGCCACGGCCATGCTCTCCATCGGCTTTCGCCTCAATTACTGCCAGGACGGAGAGGCTTGGCCTTTCGTCCGTGAGGCCCAGGCTTTCCTCACCAAGGCCCATTGCCCCGACTGTGGCGCGGCCTACGCACCCGTCGAACCGTTGCCGGTCTAGCGGCAATGATTTGGAGGTCCGACCCCAGATCGTTGCGCATGACCACCGTCCTGGTTGCCGGTCTGGCGCATCTAAGGGTCATGACGCGAC
This sequence comes from Caulobacter sp. CCNWLW153, assembly GCF_036889365.1. Lineage (NCBI taxonomy): Bacteria > Pseudomonadati > Pseudomonadota > Alphaproteobacteria > Caulobacterales > Caulobacteraceae > Caulobacter > Caulobacter sp. CCNWLW153. The sequence continues at coordinate 358,683 of NZ_JBAKFV010000002.1, read as the reverse complement.
TTAATCTCACTCTTTTCTCTCGTTTCCCGTTGACGCCGAGAGCATCTCGCGAGGTTCCCGCAGCTTGCCGGAGTGGGAGGCAAGACCGCGCCGCCTGGGCTGGCGCGCCTTTGACCTGGGGCGAAGAGCCCCGAACCGTGACGGCTCCAGTTGTGGAGCCAAGCATGGACGAGCCCTCTCCCCCGCCTTCGCAGACCATCACCCCCGCCAATGACGGCCCGCCCATCAGCGAGCAGGGCCAAGCCGCGCTCGTGACCTTGGCCCGCCTGATCGGCCGCCAGATTGCGCGCGAGGAGTTCGCTCGGCGGATGGCGGCGGCCAATGCCGAGACCAACGACACCCCAGTTTAAAGGGAGCTTTCGATGACCCGCGCTGCGCTCTACGCCCGCTATTCCGACGACAAGCAGTCGGCCGCTTCCATCGAAGACCAGTTTCGCATCTGCCGCCTGTACGCCGACAAACAGGGCTGGTCGGTGACGTCGGACTATTCGGACGCGGCGATCTCAGGCTCGACGATGATCTTGCGCCCTGGGGTTCGCTCGCTCCTGCATGATGCGATGGCGGGCAAGTTCGATGTGGTCCTTGCCGAGGCGCTGGACCGGCTCAGCCGCGATCAGGAGGACATCGCCGCGCTCTTCAAACGGCTGCGGTTCGCGGGCGTGCCGATCATCACCTTGTCGGAGGGCGAGATCAGCGAGCTTCACGTCGGTCTCAAGGGCACTATGAACGCCCTGTTCCTCAAGGAGCTTGCCGCCAAGACCCACCGAGGCCTTCGCGGGCGCGTCGAAGCCGGCAAGGCCAGCGGCAACAAGTGCTACGGCTATGGCGTGGTCCGCGCCTTCGACGCCGCCGGCAAGGTGACGACCGGCGAGCGCGAGATCATTCCCGAGCAGGCCGAGGTCGTTCGGGAAGTCTTCAAGGCGTACGTCGCCGGGAAGAGCCCCCGCCAGATCGCCGTCGAACTCAACGAAGCCGGCGTTCCCGCGCCGCGTGGGCGGGCCTGGAGTTCGCAGACCATTCGCGGCAAGTCCAACGGCGTCCACGGCATCTTGAACAACCCCCTCTATGTCGGCCGCATGGTCTGGAACCGGGCCAGGGACCTGCGCGACCCCGACACTGGTGGCGTCAAGCGCCGGGCCAATCCCGAGAGCGAGTGGGTTCACGCCGAGGTGCCGCACCTGCGGATCGTCGATGACGGTCTGTGGAACGCCGCCAAGGCGCGGCAGGAGGAGTTCTCGCGCGTCTATGAGCAGGCCGTGGCAGATGGCAAGCGCCTGCTGGGCGCGGCGTCGGCGGCGCGCCGTCCGATGAGCCTGTTGTCGGGTCTGGTCGCCTGCGGGGTCTGTGGCGGGGCCATCACCCGCCGGGGCAATGGTCGCATGGTCTGCCTGGGCCGCATCACCGGCAAGGGATGCTCCAACAAGACCACCCTGGTCGCCGAGCGCCTGGAGGCCAGGGTTCTGACCGGTCTGCGCGATCGGCTGCTGACGCCGCAGATCGCGGCCGAGGCGATGCGGTCGTTCATCGAGGAGACCAACCGGCTCAACCATGAGCGCCGGGCCAACGAGGCCGTCGATCGCCAGCGCCTGGAGAAGGCGCGCAAGGCCGCCAAGGGCATCCTGACCATGATCGAGGAGGGCGAATACACGCCGGGGATGGTGGGACGCCTTCGCGAGCTGGAGAACGAGGTCGCCGCCATCGAAGCGGCCATGGCCGAGGCGCCGCGTGATGTTCCCGACATTCACCCCAACGTCGCCGGGCTCTATCGCCGCAAGGTGGAGCGGTTGATCGAGACGCTGGCCAATCCCGACAGCCGCACCGAGGCGGCCACCGCCTTGCGGGCTCTGATCGAGAAGATCGTCGTCACCCCAACCGAGCGGCGCGGCGAGCACGATGTGCGGATGTTCGGGGATTTGGAGAAGATACTAGCCTGGGCGGAGGATCGTGGAGCGATCCAGCAAGCCCCGCTGAGGTTGTCCTTTCGCAACGGCGGCGAAGGGGTGCGCGTAAAGGACTTTGAGGGGTCGCACAAACGCAAAACGCCGCGACGGCGGATGGCTGTCGCGGCGTTCGACTTCTGAGAGACCCCTCACCCGACCTCCTTCGGAGGCCACCCTCTCCCGCAAGGGGAGAGGGATCGGGAAAGCGATCAGCCCTCGACTTCGTCGGGCATGCCCATCATGTGGAAGCCGGCGTCGACGTGGACGACTTCGCCCGTGGTCGAGCGGCCCAGGTCCGAGACCAGCCACAGGGCGGCGCCGGCGACGCCTTCCATCGAGGTGTCTTCCTTCATGGCGCTGAAGGCGCGGCCCTGGGCGATCATGCCGCGGCCGCCGGCGATGCCGGCCAGGGCCAGGGTGCGCATGGCGCCGGCCGAGATGGCGTTGCAGCGGATGCCCTTGGGGCCGAGGTCGCGGGCGATGTAGCGGGTCGCCGCTTCCAGGGCGGCCTTGGCCACGCCCATGGTGTTGTAGTTCGGAATGGTCCGCTCCGACCCCAGATAGGTCATGGTGATCAGCGAGCCGCCGTTCGGCATGATCTTGGCGGCGCGCTTGGCGACATCCACGAAGCTGAAGGCCGAGATGTTCATGGCCGTGAGGAAGCCCTCACGGGTGGTGTTGTCGACGAACGAGCCCTTCAGCTCGTCCTTGTTGGCGAAGGCCACCGAGTGGACCACGAAGTCGAGCGTGCCGAACTTCTCCTCGACGGCGGCGAAGGCCGCGTCCATCGAGGCGTCGTCGGTGACGTCGGCCGGGATCAGGGTGTTGACGCCGATGCTTTCGGCCAGCGGGCGCACGCGGCGCTCCAGCGCCTCGCCCTGGTAGGTGAAGGCCATCTCGGCGCCCTGGGCGGCCAGCTGGCTGGCGATGCCCCAGGCGATCGAGTTGTGGTTGGCCACGCCCATGACCAGGCCCTTCTTGCCCGCCATCAGCTCGCCCTTGGGGAATGCGTAGTCGTCGGCCATCGGTCGGCTCCTTGGATCTTGGATCGCTGGTTAGCAGGCGGGCTTCCGCTTCGGAACCCGCCTGCCCCGGCGTGTCTGGAAAAGGCTCAGTCGACCTGGCCGAAGATCAGCGTGCCGTTGGTGCCGCCGAAGCCGAAGCTGTTGGACATCACCGTGTCGAGCGGCTTGTCGGCGCGCTCGCGCAGGATTGGCAGGTCGGCGAACTCGGGGTCGAGGTTCTCGATGTTGGCGCTCTCGGCGGCGAAGCCGTTCTTGAGCATCAGGATCGAATAGATCGCCTCCTGCGCGCCGGCCGCGCCCAGGCTGTGGCCCGTCAGCGACTTGGTCGACGAGATCAGCGGCGCCTTGTCGCCGAACACCTCGCGCACCGCGCCCATCTCCTTGCTGTCGCCGACCGGCGTCGAGGTGCCGTGCGGGTTCAGGTAGTCGATGGTGCGGCCGCCCGCTTCCGCCATGGCCAGCTTCATGCAGCGGGCCGCGCCCTCGCCCGACGGCGCGACCATGTCGTAGCCGTCGGAATTGGCGGCGTAGCCGATCAGCTCGCCATAGATCTTGGCCCCGCGCGCCTTGGCGTGCTCGTATTCCTCGAGCACCACGATGCCGGCGCCGCCAGCGATCACGAAGCCGTCGCGGTCCTTGTCGTAGGCGCGGCTGGCCACGGCCGGGCGGTCGTTGAAGTTGGTGCTCATGGCGCCCATGGCGTCGAACAGGTTCGACAGGGTCCAGTCCAGCTCCTCGCAGCCGCCGGCGAAGACGATGTCCTGCTTGCCCAGCTGGATCTGCTCGGCGCCCGCGCCGATGCAGTGGGCGCTGGTCGCGCAGGCCGAGCTGATCGAGTAGTTGATCCCGCGGATCTTGAACCAGGTCGACAGCACCGCCGACGGACCCGAGCTCATGGCCTTGGGCACCGCGAACGGACCGATCCGCTTGGGACCCTTCTCCTTCGTCGTGGCCGCGGCCTCGACGATGACGCGGGTGGACGGGCCGCCCGAACCGACGATCAGGCCGGTGCGCTCGTTGGAGATGTCGCTCTCCTCGAGGCCGGAATCGGCGATCGCCTGTTCCATGGCGATGTGGGCATAGGCCGTGCCGGGCGCCAGGAAGCGGGCGGCGCGGCGATCGACCAGGCCTTCCCACTCGATCTGGGGCGCGGCGTGCACCTGGCAGCGGAAACCAAGTTCCGCGTACTCCGGCGCGGCGACCACGCCCGACTTGGCCTCGCGAAGCGAAGCCAGCACCTCGTTGGCGTTGTTGCCGATGGACGAGACGACGCCCAGTCCCGTGACGACGACGCGACGCATATCAGTACCTCTTTCTCCCCGATCGCCGGAGCCGGCTCCTTGAACAGAACGGCCGGCCTGTCGGTTGGATCAACCCGCCATCTGTTCGGCCGTGAACAGGCCGACCTTGAGGTCCTTGGTTTCGTAGATCACCTTGCCGTCGGCTTCCATGACGCCGTCGCCGATGCCCATGACCAGCTTGCGCATGATCACGCGCTTGAGGTCGATCTTGTAGACGACCTTCTTGACCTCGGGGGTGACCTGGCCGGTGAATTTCACTTCGCCCACGCCCAGGGCGCGGCCGCGACCCGGCGCGCCCGACCAGCCCAGGAAGAAGCCGACCAGCTGCCACATGGCGTCCAGGCCGAGGCACCCGGGCATGACGGGGTCGCCGATGAAGTGGCAGCCGAAGAACCAGAGGTCCGGGTTGATGTCGAATTCGGCTTCGACATAGCCCTTGCCGTACTTGCCGCCCTCGGATTCGATCCGGACGATGCGATCGAACATCAGCATCGGCGGCACGGGCAGCTGGGCGTTGCCGGGGCCGAACATTTCGCCCCGGCCGCAGGCCAGGAGCTCTTCGAAGGTGTAGGCGCTCTTTTGCATGCGAACGCCCCTAGCACGGCGCCGGGGCGGGCCTCAATGTTACATTCGGCGACAATTGGTGAGAGCGCGCCGAAAGGGACCAAAATCAGCGCCCCTCCGGACACTGCAGGGCCTCTTTCGCCCCCCAGATCTCGCCTTCCGGGGCCCAGCCCGACGCGCCGTCGGCCTTCAACCGGCACCAGCCCTTCTCGCACTTGTCGAGATTGGCGATCGAGCGGCCGGCCAGATAGGCGCTGATCCGCGACTCCGGCTTGGGCGAGGCGCGCAGGGGCAGGGGGCTGTCCTGCACCCGCATGGCCGTGCGCCGGCCGTCGGTGGTGCGCTTGTGCACCCAGGCAAGGCCGCCCTCCGGATCGCAGATCCGCCGCCATTCGCGGGTTTCGGCCACCACCTGCACCGGCAGGCCCTTGGCCTTGTAGATCCACAGCAGGCGGTGCTGCTCGTCCGGGCCCTGGCGCGCGTTGACCTCGCCGTACTTCAGCACGACGTAGCGCGGCACCGGCAGGCCGGACGGCGTGGTGGCCGGCGCCTGGGCCAGGGCGGGCCCCGCCAGCAGCAGGGTCGCCGCCGCAAGGCCGCCCAGCGCCCATCCGCCCAGCGAACGATGTTTGCATTTCACCGGCATGTTGCTTGGCCGCTTCCGGCCCCTTTGCTACAGATTTCCAACGCCCGTCAGGGAAAGGCTTTTCGGACCGCCCATGCCTGCCCGCAAGCTCAAAGTCGTCGTCACGCGCAAGCTGCCCGATCCGGTCGAGACGCGCATGTGCGAACTGTTCGACACCGAACTGAACCTGTCCGACACGCCGATGACCGCCGACGAGCTGGTCGAGGCCATGGGACGGGCCGACGTTCTGGTGCCGACGATCACCGACCGCATCGACTCGCGCCTTCTGTCGCGATCCGGCGAGCGGCTCAAGCTGATCGCCAATTTCGGGGCCGGGGTCGACAATATCGACGTCGCCACCGCCAACGCGCGGGGGATCATCGTCACCAACACCCCGGGTGTTCTCACCGAGGACACCGCCGACCTGACCATGACCCTGATCATGGCCGCCGCCCGCCGCGTCGTCGAAGGCGCCGAGGTGGTCAAGGCCGGCGAGTTCAAGGGCTGGTCGCCGACCTGGATGCTGGGCCGCCGCCTCTGGGGCAAGCGCCTGGGGATCGTCGGCATGGGCCGCATCGGCCAGGCCGTGGCCCGCCGCGCCAAGGCCTTCGGCATGCAGGTGCACTATCACAACCGAAAGCCGGTCAGTCCGCGCATCGCCGAGGAGCTGGGCTGCACCTACTGGGAAAGCCTCGACCAGATGCTGGCCCGGATGGACATCATCTCGATCAACTGCCCGCACACCCCGGCCACCTACCACCTGCTGTCGGCCCGCAGGCTGAAGCTGCTGCGGCCGCACGCCATCGTCGTCAACACCGCCCGCGGCGAGGTCATCGATGAGGGGGCCCTGGCCAACATGCTGGCCCGGGGCGAGATCGCCGGCGCGGGCCTGGACGTCTACGAGCACGAGCCGGCCATCAATCCCAAGCTGCTGAAGCTGCCAAACGTGGTGCTGCTGCCGCACATGGGCTCGGCCACGGTCGAGGGCCGCATCGACATGGGCGAGAAGGTCATCGTCAACGTGAAGACCTTCATGGACGGCCACCGGCCGCCCGACCGCGTGATCCCCGCCATGCTTTGACCGCCCTCCGGGCGATCGCATCTTCCAATTGCAAAGCTTGTGGAAACTCGCGACTGTGAGGTCGCGGGGGACCGAGCCCTCGCGCCTGTAGTCTTCAGCGCGACCGGGGGGCCGCCGCCTTGCTTACTCGCCGTTTCATGATCGCGGCCGCCTCGTCGGCGCCGCTGGCCATCGATCACGCCTTCGCCGCGGATGACAAGCCGGGCGAAAAGACGGGCGATGCGAAAAAGGCCGACGCCAAGAAGGTCGAGACCAAGACCGACAAGACGGTCATCGTGCCGCCCAGCGTCGACGAACTGCTGCAAGGCGCCGAGGTGCTCGACACCGCCCTGTCGCCGGACGGCTCGCGCGTGGCCATCCTCGTGGAGCGCAAGAAGGGCGACAAGACCAACGCCCTGATCATCTTCTACGAGACCGCCGGCAGCGACGAGTCGATCAAGCCGGTGCAGCTGGGCGAGACCGTCGTCGACCAGGTAGAATGGGCCAACGAGGAGCGCCTGCTCATCTGGGTCCGGATGACCAAGGACGCCAAGGGCCACCCCATGGGCCTCTATTTCTACGGCGAGTTCATCCCCATTCCGGTGCGCCGCATCCTGGCGATCGGGGCCGACGGCCGCGATCCCGTGGTGCTGTTCAACAACCAGAAAGGGGTGATGAAGCGGCAGTTCAATCTGGCCAACGTGGTCGACCGGATGAACACCGACCCCAAGCGGATCCTGATGCAGATCTGGGACACCGTCACCGAGTGCGAGACCCTCTACGTGGTCGACGTCTACACCGGCGAGGCGGTCCATCTCGAGCGCGGGGCTCCGTCGACCGACGGCTGGTACACCCAGAACGGCGTGCCGGTGATCCGCTACGACTCCAACGCCCGCGGCACCGTGGTCAGCGTCATGGCCCGCGCGCCGGGCGAAAAGGAGTGGAAGCTCTACAAGAAGGTCCGCCGCAACGAGCTGAAGAAGCTGTCGGACCTGGAATTCGTGGCCCCGACGCCCGAGCCGGGCGTGCTGCTGATGCTGTCGACCGACGAAGGCGCCGACATGCCCACCATCCGGCGCTTCGACACCAGGTCGATGAGCGTCGGCGACGTCGTCTCGCACGACGACAAGCGGCCGATCCAGGGCGTGTTCGTCGACGAAAGCTACAAGACGCTCAGCATCTCGGTCAGCGACGACCGCACCAACCACCGCTTCCTCGATCCGAAGCTGGCGGCCCACTACAAGGGGATCAACGCCTTCTTCGGCGACGAGTGCAACGTCAGCCCCTTCGACGTCAGCGCCGACCACAAGCGGTTCATCTTCTTCGTCAGCGGCCCGCGCCAACCGGGCGCCTTCTGGCTGTACGACCTCGACAGGAAGGACCTGCGCCTGCTGGGCGACAAGCGCCCGTGGCTGACCCAGGAACGCCTGGCGCCGATGAAGGCCCTGCCGGTCAAGACCCGCGACGGCCAGACGATCACCGCCTACCTGACGACCCCGGTGATCGCATCCGACAAGCCCCGGCCGATGGTGGTGCTGCCGCACGGCGGGCCCGAGGTGCGCGACACCTTGAGCTTCGACCTGTTCGCCCAGGCGCTGGCCGCCCAGGGCTGGCTGGTTCTGCAACCCAACTTCCGGGGCTCGGGCGGCTACGGCAAGGCCTTCGCCAACGCCGGCCGCAAGCATTGGGGCGACCTGATGCAGGAGGACGTCGAGGACGCCGTGGCCCAGGTCGTGGCTTCCGGCGCCGCCGATCCCGACCGCATCGCCATCTGCGGCGTCAGCTATGGCGGCTATGCGGCCCTGATGGGCGCGGTGCGCAAGCCCGACCTCTACAAGGCCGTGGTCTCGATCGCCGGCGACGCCGACCTGGTCGAAAGCCTGGCCTTCTCGCGCTCGGAAGACGGCTCGGATTCCGACGCCTACGCCTACTGGTGCAAGACGATCGGCGACCCCCGGGCCGACAAGGCCATGCTGGTCGCCGCCTCGCCCTCCGAACGCGCCGCCGAGATCAAGGCCCCGGTCCTGCTGATCCACGGCACCGAGGACACCATCGTCACGCCCAAGCAGTCGAAGATCATGGCCAAGGCCCTGAAGGCCGCCGGCAAGCCGTGCGAGCACGTCGAGATGAAAGGCGTGGGCCACCGCGACTGGTCGGACGACAACTGGAAGCTGGTGCTGACCAAGTCGATCGAGCACATCCGCAAGGGGTTTGCGTAAGGGGGGCCTACCCCGATCTTGACAAGACGCGCTTCTGGAGTCCGTTGATCTTTTGTTCTGAGTCGCTACATTTAGAGCGAGGCGGCCATGCGCCGGAACACCCCAGAGCACTCCAAGAGTGCAGGCGAGAATTCGCAATTATGGGCCGGGGGGTCGCCTCACTTTCACGATCTACCTGCTTCTCAATCCCTGGCCTCGAAGAGGGCCACGAATTTGCGTTGCTGAGGTGTCAGCGCCAGCCTGTCGGCCCCGGGATAAAGCTTCACGCCATAGCTCAGATAGTTTCCCTTGCGGCTATAGATGCGAGGCTTCAACGCCTCGGCATATTTGAGCTCGCAGTTGCCATAGAAATCGGGCTCGACGCCCGAGGTTATCGATGAGGCGACGATATCAGCGATTTGCAGGCCGGCACGCTTGCCATGGTCCTGCGCGTCGATGCCGTTGATGTCGACGACCGACCAGTTAACTTGCACGGCGGGATCATCGAAGTTCTTCAGCTTGAGCAAATACGCACGAAACGCCTCGTAAGAGAGGCCGCCGCGCCGCGAGAAGATGATCTTCACACGCCCGTCGCCCTCCGGGACCATGCGGCGCAGGTCCCGACAAAGCCACGATATGCGTTCGATCAGATACCGGCAGAGGTAGAAATAGAGCTGGTTTTTCTCAGTGTAGGTCTCCGCCAGCAGGCTGGGCTTGTGCGCCGCGACACAGATGCCCCGCAAGGCCTTGGCCGCCAGAACCTGACTCGCCATGGTCCTTTGGCCGTGATTCATATCCTTGAAGTGAAGGGGCTTGTTCTCGGCTTTCCGGCCCAGCTTGGACCGGATCTCGTTTCGCCATTCGACCATCTCCAGATCACGAGACATCCGACAAACGGTCGCTGACAGCGTCAGCCAAGTCGAGGCTCCGCCGGTCTGGCCCGGGATCCTGTACCGGCCAAGACCGTCGTCGCCTGACTCATCGATGTAGGCGATGTAGCTGTGCGCCATTCAGGAGAGAAGATCACCCTCAACCTGGAATGGCAACGCTTGGTCGCCTCAGCCCCGCATGTCCCCCGTCTCCATGAACCGCTGGTGCCATGACAGCGCCTCGCCCGGCAGGGTCGGGGTCTGGCGGCCGTAGGCGCCCAGCTGGGCGCGCTGGAAATAGTCCTCCAGGGCCGGGCGGAAGTCGGGGTGGGCGCAGTTGTCGATGATCACCCGGGCCCGCTGCTTGGGCGACAGGCCGCGCAGGTCGGCCAGGCCCTGCTCGGTGACGATCACCTGGACGTCCTGGTTGATGTGGTCGACGTGGCTGACCTGCGGGACGATGGCCGAGATCTTGCCGCCCTTGGCCGTCGACGGGGTCATGAAGATCGACACATAGGCGTTGCGGGCGAAGTCGCCCGAGCCGCCGATGCCGTTCTGGATCCGCGAGCCCATCACGTGGGTCGAGTTCACCGCCCCGTAGATGTCGGCCTCGATCAGGCCGTTCATGGCGATGCAGCCCAGGCGCCGGATCAGCTCGGGGTGGTTGGAGATCTCCTGCGGGCGCAGGATCATCTTGTCGCGAAAGCTCTGCATGTCGGCGTTGAGGCCCGCGGCGGCCTCGGGGCTCAGCGAGAAGGCCGTCGCGGAAGCCATGCGCAGCTTGCCGGCGGCCAGGAGGTCGAGCATGCCGTCCTGGATCACCTCGGTATAGGCGGTCATGTTCTCGAACGGCGCGTCGACCAGGCCGGTCAGCACGGCGTTGGCGATGTTGCCCACGCCCGATTGCAGCGGCAGCAGCGACGGGGGCAGGCGACCCATCCTCACCTCGTGGGCGAAGAACTCCAGCAGGTGGCCGGCGATGGCCAGGGCCGAGGCGTCGGGCGCGGCGAAGGGCAGGTTGCGGTCCGGCGCGTCGGTCTCGACCACCGCCACGACCTTGCTGGGATCGACCCGGAAATAGGCCTCGCCGATGCGGTCGTCGGGCTTGACCAGCGGGATCGGCACGCGGCTGGGCGGCAGGGCGGTGCCGTAGTAGATGTCGTGCATCCCCTCCAGCGCCGGGTTCTGCCAGCGGTTGACCTCGAGAATGATCTTCGAGGCCCGGTCCAGCCAGGTCTTGTTGTTGCCCACCGACGAGGACGGGATCAGCGAGCCGTCGGACCGAATGCCGGCGATCTCGACCACCGCCGTGTCGAGCGGCCCCAGGAACCCCTGCCAGGCCATCGGGGCGACCTGGGACAGGTGCATGTCGAAATACTCCATCTCGCCGCGATTGATCTTCTCGCGGGCGATGGGGTCGGAATTGTAGGGCAGGCGGAACTCGACGCCGTCGGTCTTGGCCAGGGCGCCGTCCAGCTCCGGGCCGGTCGAGGCGCCGGTCCACACCTTGACCCGGAACTTGTCGCCGGCGGCGTGGGCCGTCTCGATGCGCTCGGCCAGGGCCAGCGGCACGGCCTTGGGATAGCCCGAGCCGGTGAAGCCGCTCATGCCGACAGTCGAGCCCGGCTCGATCAGGGCGGCGGCGTCCTGCGCGCTCATGACCTTGGCGGCCAGGCCGGGGTGGGCGATGCGAGAGGTGGTCATCGGTTTTCTCCCTTGGCCGACCGGCGGCGAGGGGAGGTCCGCCGGGACCGGCGGCCGGCAACCTAGACCAAACGATCCGCCGGCTCGACCCCGTAAAGCCCCGTAGGCACAAGGTTTTCGCCGAACGGCGCTATGCTCCGCAGGCCGGGCAGCCCGGATCCGCGCCGATGCGCACCGTGCGCGTCTCGGCAGCCAGGGCGTCGTAGATCAGGAGGCGCCCCGACAGCGGCTGGCCGGCCCCGGTGATGACCTTCACCACCTCCAGCGCCATCATCGAGCCGATCACCCCGGCCAGGGCCCCGACCACGCCCACGAGGGCGCAGGTCTCGGCGTCCGGCGGGATCTCGGGCACCAGGCAGCGATAGCAGGGCTGGCCGTGGAACACCCCGACCTGGCCCGTCCAGCGCCCCAGCGCCCCGCTGACCAGCACCTTGCCTTCGGCCAGGCACGCGTCGCTGACGGCGAAGCGGGTGGCGAAATCGTCGGTCCCGTCCAGCACCAGGTCGTAGCCGCGCACGATCTCACGAGCGTTGCCCGCATCCAGCCAGACCGGATGGGGAACCACCGTCACGTTCGGATTGAGCCCCGCCAGATGCGCGGCGGCCGCCTCGACCTTGGGGACGCCGACGTCGGCCTCGGCATAGAGCACCTGCCGCTGCAGGTTCGACAGCGACACCGCGTCGGCGTCGGCCAGACCGATGGTCCCCACGCCCGCGGCCGCCAGATAAAGCGCGGCGGGCGCGCCCAGCCCCCCGGCGCCGACCAGCAACACCCTGGCCGCCTTGAGCTTCTGTTGCCCCGGCCCGCCGATCTCGCGCAGCACCAGGTGGCGGGCGTAGCGCTCGACCTCGCGTTCGGAAAAGCTCATGGCGCTTGACCCTCCAGCCCGGCCTCGCCACATGCGAAGCCATGCAAAGCTCGAACTCGTTCCCCGACTGGCACGGCACCACCATTCTCGCGGTGCGCAAGAACGGCCAGACCGTGATCGCCGGCGACGGACAGGTCTCCATGGGCCCAACCGTCGTCAAGGGCAACGCCCGTAAGGTCCGCCGCCTGGCCGGGGGCGCCGTCGTCGCCGGCTTCGCCGGGGCCACGGCCGACGCCTTCACCCTGATCGAGCGGCTGGAAGCCAAGCTCGAGCAGTATCCCAACCAATTGGCCCGGGCCTGCGTGGATCTCGCCAAAGACTGGCGCACCGACCGCTACCTGCGCCGCCTGGAGGCCATGCTGCTGGTCGCCGACAAGGACGCCATCTACACCGTCACCGGCGTCGGCGACGTGCTGGAGCCGGGCGAAAGCCCCGGCGGCGGCGCGGTCGCGGCCATCGGCTCGGGCGGCAACTACGCCCTGGCCGCCGCGAAGGCCCTGATCGACCAGGACCTGACCGCCGAGGAGATCGCCCGCCGCTCCATGGCCATCGCCGCCGAGATCTGCGTCTACACCAACGGCAACCTGACGGTCGAAGGGCTGTAGGGCGGGTAGACGCCGCCCTCGCCCTTCGACAAGCTCAGGGCGAGGGCTAGTTCCAGCCTCGCAGTAGAAATCCTCACCCTGAGCCCGTCGAAGGGCGGGGATTTCGGCTCAGCAGGAGGTCCTGACCATGCTCAAGATCCTTCCCCCCACCCTGATCGCCGCCGCCATCGCCGGCCCGGCCCTGGCGCAGGACATCTCGGCCGCGCCCATCGAGGCCGCCGAGCGGGCCTTCGCCGCCGACGGCCTGGCGCTGGGGATCAGGGGCTCGTTCCTGAGGCACATGGCCGACGACGCCATCGTCTTCGCGCCAGGCCCCGTGAACGCCCGCGAACTCTACGAGAAACGACCCGGAACGAACGAGCCCAGGCTGTTCTGGTGGCCGCAGAAGGTGGTGATCGCCCGCTCCGGCGACCTTGGCCTGTCGCTGGGCCCCTGGAGCATCGACGACAAGCGCGTCGGCTACTACGCCACCATCTGGCGCAAGGGCGCCGACGGGGTGTGGAAGTGGGTCTATGACGGCGGGGCGCAGGCCGATCCCGGCAAGGCCCCTGGTCCCGACGCCGCCGCCCAGGTCGGGCCGCTGGCCCCGGAAGGCGCTTCGTCCCAGGCCCGGGGTTTCGAGGAGGCCCGCGACGCCGAGGCCGCGCTGGCTTCGGCCGCCTCCACCGACGCCCCCGCCGCCTACAGGGCCGTGCTGACCGCCGACGCCTGGCTGCTGGGTCCCAAGGACTCCCAGACCCTGGCCGGAAACGACCTGACCAGGCGCCTGGCCCTGCGTCCGGCCTCGATCGCCCTGCGCCCGCAAGGCGGCGGCGCGTCGGGCGCCGGCGACCTCGTCTGGACCCACGGCGAGGCCAGTTGGAGCGGACCCGATAACAAACCCGTCGCCGCGCACTATATGCACGTGTGGCAGAAACGCGCCGAAGGCTGGCGCCTGATCTTCGAGACCCTGATCAACGACACATGACCGAGTTCTCCCCCCGCGAAATCGTCTCCGAACTGGATCGCTTCATCGTCGGCCACGCCGAGGCCAAGCGCGCCGTGGCCGTGGCCCTGCGCAACCGCTGGCGCCGCCGCCGCACCCCGGCTGACCTGCAAGACGAGATCACCCCCAAGAACATCCTGCTGATCGGCCCCACGGGCGTGGGCAAGACCGAGATCGCCCGGCGCCTGGCCAAGCTGGCCCAGGCCCCGTTCCTCAAGGTCGAGGCCACCAAGTTCACCGAGGTCGGCTATGTCGGCCGCGACGTCGACCAGATCGTCCGTGACCTGGTCGAAAGCGCCCTGGCCATGGTCCGCGACAAGCGCCGCGCCGGCGTGAAGGCGAAAGCCGAAGCGGCCGCCGAGGACCGCATCCTCGACGCCCTGACCGGCCCCGGTGCCACGGCCGCCCGCGACAGCTTCCGCAAGAAGCTCCGCGCCGGCGAGCTCGACGACAAGGAGATCGAGCTGACCCTGGCCGACAATGGCGGCGGCGGCATGTTCGAGATCCCCGGCCAGCCCGGCGCCTCGGTGCTGAACCTGGGCGAGATGATGAAGTCGTTCGGCGGCGGCCGCACCAAGACCCACAAGACCACGGTCTCGGGCGCCTGGGCGCCGCTGATCGCCGAGGAGAGCGACAAGCTGCTCGACCAGGAGGCCCTTACTCAAGAGGCCCTGGCCCTGGCCGAGAACCACGGCATCGTCTTCCTCGACGAGATCGACAAGGTCGCCAGCAGCTCGCAGCGCGGCGGCGCCGACGTTTCCCGCGAAGGCGTGCAGCGCGACCTGCTGCCGCTGATCGAGGGCACCACGGTGTCGACCAAGTACGGGCCGGTGAAGACCGACCATATCCTGTTCATCGCCTCGGGCGCCTTCCACGTGGCCAAGCCCAGCGACCTGCTGCCCGAGCTGCAAGGCCGCCTGCCGATCCGCGTGGAGCTGAAGGGCCTGTCGCGCGACGACATGCGCCGCATCCTCACCGAGCCGGAAGCCAACCTGCTGCGCCAGCACCAGGCCCTGATGGCCACCGAGAACCTGACCCTGGTGTTCACCGACGAGGCCATCGACGCCCTGGCCGACGCGGCCGTGGCCGTCAACGCCTCGGTCGAGAACATCGGCGCCCGCCGTCTGCAGACGATCATGGAAAAGGTCGTCGAGGAGATCAGCTTCACCGCCACCGACCACGGCGGCGAGACGGTCACCATCGACGCCGACTACGTCAACAAGCGGGTAGGGGTCCTGGCCGCCAACGCCGATCTGAGCCGGTACATCCTGTAGAACCCTCTCCCTGAAGGGGGAGGTGGCCCGAAGGGCCGGAGGGGGAAGTTCCTGATGAGCCGGCAACAGCCTCAGACGCCGCAGCAACTTCCCCCCCAGTCGCTCCGCGACAGCTCCCCCTTCAGGGGGAGCATCTTGACGAAAAACGACCCGGGCGTCGCCGTCCGGGCCGCGAAGTCAGAGGGGATGTTACTAGGGGGATACGACAGATGAATGCGCGTTCCGCGCGTCCGGTTCCATGAAGCTCTCGTGACGACGTGCGACACTAAGTCTTTGTTTCCAGAGGCCCCGCGGACCCGATCTCGGTAAACGCCCCTTAACCATCTGGGGCCACAAGGTAGCATTCGAAGTGCTTCGGAGTGGTTCATGGCGCGAGTTGCGCGGCGATCGAATGTGGAGCTGGTCTGGGAGGCCGTGCGCTACGGCTGGGACCAGCCGTGGACGGCCCGATTCCGGGGCGGCGTGCTCGCCGTTCTGGGCGCGGGCCTGCTACTGTCGCTGGCCACCTACGACGCCGCTGATCCCAGCTTCAACGCCGTCAGCGGCGCGCCGGCCAGCAACGCCCTAGGCGGCGCCGGCGCGGTGATCGCCGACGTGGTCGTCCAATCCCTCGGCCTCGCCGGCTGGGTGGCGGCAATCATGATGCTGGTGTTCGGCCTGGCCCGCACCGCCCAGCCCGATCCCGACGCCCACCGCCGCGAGCTGCGCGTGCGCGCCGGCGTCGGCGTGGCCGGCCTCCTGGCCCTGGCCGGCTTCCTGACCGTTCTGGCCAAGCCCGCCGTCTGGCCGCTGGCCAAGGGCCTGGGCGGATTCTGGGGCGACGGCCTCCTGAACCTGCTGTCCGGGATCTTCAGCTTCGCCCACATCCCCGGCGCCCGGATCATCGCCGCCCTGCTGCTGCTGGTCGGGGCCGTGATCGGCGTCGGCTACGCCCTGGGCGTGCGCCGTGTCGACCCCGAAAGCGTCCTCTCCTTGGTCGCCCGCCTGACCGCGCCGCGCGAGCGCGCGCCCCGCCAGGAGCGCGAACCCGAGCCGGTCCGCGCCCAGCGTCCCAAGGCCGCGCCGCGTCGCCCGGTGCGCGACGCCATCGACGCCATCGACAACGACGAAGCCCAGGCGCCCGCGCCCCGCCGCGCCGCTCGCGCGCCCGCCCCGGCAGGCGACGAGGACGACATGGTCGTCGCGCCCCAGCCCGCGCCGCGCGCCGGCAAGGCCGCCCGCCCGGCCCCGCCGCCGGTGGAGGACGACGAGGACGACTTCGCGCCCAGCTTCGAGCCCCGCCCCCTGGCCATCCGCCAGCCCAAGGCCCCGGCCGCGACCAGCAACCGCGAACTGCGCGAGCAGCAGAAGACCTTCGACTTCGAGGAAGAGGAAGACGGCTTCCAGCTGCCGGAACTGGCCATGCTGGCCAAGGCCAAGCCGCGCTCGGCCGAGTTCGACGAAGGCGCCCTGCGCCAGAACGCCCGCCTGCTGGAAAGCGTGCTGGCCGAGTTCGGGGTGAAGGGCCAGATCGACCAGATCCGCCCCGGCCCCGTCGTGACCATGTACGAGCTGGTGCCGGCCCCGGGCGTCAAGACCGCCCGCGTGGTCGCCCTGGCCGACGACATCGCCCGCTCGATGAGCGTGATCTCGTGCCGCGTGGCCGTGGCCCAGGGCCGCAACGCCATCGGCATCGAAATGCCCAACCAGCGTCGCGAGACCGTCTACCTGCGCGACCTGCTGTCCAGCGCCGACTACGACAAGGCCAGCTCGATCCTGCCCATGGCCCTGGGCGAGACCATCGGCGGCGAGCCCTACATCGCCGACCTCGCCAAGATGCCCCACCTGCTGATCGCCGGCACCACCGGCTCGGGCAAGTCGGTCGGCGTCAACGCCATGATCCTGTCGATCCTCTACAAGCTGCCGCCCGAGAAGTGCCGCTTCATCATGATCGACCCGAAGATGCTGGAACTGTCGGTCTATGACGGCATCCCGCACCTGCTGGCCCCGGTCGTGACCGACCCGAAGAAGGCCGTCGTGGCGCTGAAGTGGACCGTCCGCGAGATGGAGGATCGCTATCGCCGCATGTCCAAGATCGGCGTGCGCAACATCGGCGGCTACAACGAGAAGGCCAACGAGGCCCTCGAGAAGGGCGAGCACTTCGAGCGCACCGTTCAAACGGGGTTCGACGACGCCGGCCGCCCGATCTACGAGACCGAGCAGATCCGCCCCGAGGCCATGCCCTACCTGGTCGTGGTCATCGACGAGGTCGCCGACCTGATGATGGTCGCCGGCAAGGACATCGAAGGCGCCGTGCAGCGCCTGGCCCAGATGGCCCGCGCTGCCGGCATCCACCTGATCATGGCCACCCAGCGCCCGTCGGTCGACGTCATCACCGGCACCATCAAGGCCAACTTCCCGACCCGGATCAGCTTCCAGGTCACCAGCAAGATCGACGCCCGCACCATCCTGGGCGAGCAGGGCGCAGAGCAGCTGCTGGGCCAGGGCGACATGCTCTATATGGCCGGCGGCGGCCGCATCACCCGCCTGCACGGCCCGTTCGTGTCGGACGGCGAGGTCGAGGCCGTGGCCAAGTTCCTGCGCGACCAGGGCATCCCGCAGTACCTGGAAGAAGTCACCGCCGGCGGCGACGAGGAGCAGGAAGAGGCCATCGAGGGCGCCTTCGCCGGCGAGGGCGGGGCCAACGACCTCTACGACCACGCCGTGGCCGTGGTCACCCGCGATCGCAAGGCCTCGACCAGCTACATCCAGCGCCGCCTGCAGATCGGCTACAACCGCGCCGCCTCGCTGATGGAGCGGATGGAGAAGGAAGGCGTCGTCGGCGCCGCCAACCACGCCGGCAAGCGCGAGATCCTCGCCCCGCCCCCGCCGCCGCTGTAGATTTCCCGGTCCCTCTCCCCTTGCGGGAGAGGGCGGCCCCGCGGAGTGGGGTCGGGTGAGGGGTCGCACGTACGAAAACGCCGCGAAAGCCGATCAGCTTCCGCGGCGTCTTGTGTTTGAGAGACCCCTCATCCGTCGGCTTACGCCGACACCTTCTCCCGCAAGGGGAGAAGGAAGCCTCAGACCAGGATGTTCAGCAGCGAGCCGGGACGCAGGATCTTCTGCGGCTGTTCGGTCGGGGCGGTGAAGGCCTTGGGCGGCACGGTGCGGCGCGCCTGGGGCTCGGTCTGGGTCTGCAACTGCACGGTCATCGGCGAGGCCGTGGGACGCGCGCTCGTGGCGTCGGTGACCGCCGCCTGGAAGAAGGCCGCCGCGCGCGACTGGCCGGCCGGAGTCACGGCGCCCGACGAGGATCGGGCGGGGACAGCGGGCAAGCCGGTGGGACGAACGGTGCTCATGACGCGGTTGATAGCATGGTTAATGCAGAGTGCGCGAGCGTGGTTAACGAGCTTCTAAGCCCAGGGACGCGCGACGCTTCAACGCAGCTTGGAAACGAGCGCGTCCAGATCCTCGGCCGTGATCGGGCCGGTATGCTTGGCCACTACCTGCCCCTGGGCATCGACCACGAAGGTCTCGGGCACGCCGGTGACGCCGAATTCCACGCCGGCTCGGCCGTCCCGGTCGACCAGCCGGGCGGCGAACGGATCGCCCAGCCGACCCAGGAACGCCTCGGTATTGGCCGGCGCGTCCTTGTAGGCGACGCCGACCACGCGCACGCCGCGGGCCTTCAGCGCCATCAGTTGCGGATGCTCGATCTCGCAGGGGGCGCACCAGGAGGCGAAGAAATTGACCAGCATCGGCCCGTCGCCGGGGCTGCGGACCGGGGTCGGCGTCCCGCTGTCGAGGTCGGGCAGCGACAGGGCCGGAACCGGCTTGCCGACCAGGGCGTCGGGGCTGACCTGCGGATTGCGCTTGAGGGCGTAGCCGGCGAACAGCACCGCCAGGGCCGCCAGCACGATCAGCGGCGAGAAGGCCAGCCAGCGCTTCACTTGCCAGCGTCCTTCGCCTCGGCTTGCCGGCGCTCGGCCTCGGCGCGCCAGCGGCGGGCCGCCAGGAGACTGTCGGCGATCATCCAGGCGAACACCGCCGCCGTCAGGGCGAAGGCGGGCCAGACATAGACGGCGTACTTGCCGGCGTCGAAATCGAAGTTCCCGAGGGTCATTGGGGAATCAGGCCTCCGCCGCCTTCAGGGCCAGGCTGCGCGCCTTGCGCCGCCAGACCAGCGCCCGGATCCGCACCAGCCACAGCGAGCCGAACGCCGACAGATAGGCCAGCTGCATCAGCAGCATCGGCCAGGCGTAGACGACCGGCAGCCGGTTCTCAGGCTTGGCTAGCAGGGTCGAGGAGCCCTGGTGCAGGCTGTTCCACCAGTCGACCGAGAACTTGACGATCGGCAGGTTGATGACGCCGACCAGGGCCAGGATGGCGGCGGCGCGGGCGGCCTTCTGCTCGTCGTCGATGGCCCCGCGCAAAGCCAGATAGCCGAGATAGAACAGCAGCAGCACCAGCACCGAGGTCAGGCGGGCGTCCCACACCCACCAGGTTCCCCACATCGGCTTGCCCCAAAGCGATCCGGTGGCCAGGGCCAGCACCGTGAAGGCCGCGCCCAGCGGGGCGCAGGCCTGGGCGGCCGCGTCGGCCAGGGCGTGGCGGAACACCAGGGCTAGAAAACTGGCGATCCCCAGGCACAGATAGACGAACATCGCCAGCACGGCCGCCGGCACGTGGATGAACATCATCCGCACCGTGTCGCCCTGCTGGTAGTCCTCGGGGACCGTGAAGGTCAGGACCAGGCCCACCACCGCCAGCACGCCGGCGATCGCGCCGAACATGGGCGCGGCCCAGCGCGAGAAGGCCATGAACCGCTCGGGGTTGGCCAGGAAGTCGAACGGGTTCTTGTTGTGGTTGCGGGCGCCCATCGACCTTGACTTAGATCGGCCTGAGTACGCCCGCAATCGTCTCGCGCGCTTACGAGCCCGACTTGCGCTGGATGATCACCCGGCGTTCGCCCGGACCACCCTTGGGACCGCGGGTCTCGAAACGACGCACGGTGACGTTCGGGGCGCCGGTCACTTCCGGGCCGAGGGCGTCGAAGGCCTTCTTCTGGCTGGGGGTCAGGGCGTTGTAGAAGCTGCGGGTGGCGTCGGCGCGGCCCTTGAGGTCGGCAGCGACCTTGGCCATGCGCTCGGCCTGCTCGTCGAGGCGCTCCAGCGCGGTCGGCGGCGCCTTGTCCCTGGCGCTTTCGTCCCCGGTCGGCTTGGTGGCCGGCCTCGGCTCAGGGCGCTCCTTAGGACCGGTCGCGGCGACGTAGGCCTTCAGCGCGCCGTCCTGGCGGTCGGTCAGTTGCAGCACGTCGCGCAGGCGCTGGGCGCGGGCTTCCGGATCCTGGTGCAGACGGACCGGACCGACGCGGTCGCGGAACACCATGTGATCGAAGCTCGGCGGAGGCGGCGGGGGCTGCGGCGCTTCCGGCGGCGCAGGCGGCGGCGGAGCGGCGGGCTGGGCCGAGGCGGCGACGACGCCGGCCGCCAGGGCCGCGCCGGCGGCGAGGGTGAGAGACTTCAGGACGAGACGCATGGCGATCTCCATCGCAAGGGGTGGAAACGAACTGCGGCCTAGGTTGAAGGCGGTTGTGGCGCGAAAATGTCTGAAGTTGTGAACAATGTTACACGAATGAAGCTTTGCCGGGCGCGCCGATACGAAGTGCATGCAAATCAAGCACTTGATCCTGTGGCTCGAAGGCCGCGATCCGCCGTCTTTCGAAAATTTCATCTCCCTGATGGCCCTGCTGACAGGCCCTGACACGCACTCGGGCGATATCGGGGCCGCGCCGCCTCTCGCCAGGCGGCCACGGATACGCCATGAGGCCCCCATGAAACGCGTCGCCTTCCTCGCCCTGATCCTCGCCGGCACGCTGTGGGGCCTGGGCTTCCCGCTGGGCAAGCTGATCCTGCGCGAGACCGACGCGGCCCACATGGTGCTGCTGCGGTTCATCGTCGCCGCCGTGGTCGCCGCCCCCTTCGCTCTGGCGACGAAGGAAGCCCGCGCCCTCTTCAAGTCACCGGTGATGCTGGCCTCGGGCGCGCTCTATGGCGTGGCCTTCATGGTGCAGTTCGAGGGCCTGGCCCATGTCAGCGTCACCCTGGCCGCTCTATTGGTCGGGGCCATGCCGGCCCTGATCGCCGTCTGCGCCAAGGTGATGGGCGAGAAGGTCAGCCGCGCCTCGTGGATGGGCGTCGGCGCGGCCACCCTCGGGGCGGCCCTGATCGCCGGCAAGCCCGACGGCGCCGGCTCGCTGCTGGGCGTGGCCCTGTCGCTGGGCTCGCTGCTGATCTTCCTGGCCTGGCTGGTGGTGCTGAAACGCGCGCCCAAGCCGCCGACGCCGATGGCCATCCCGGCGGTGACCGTGATCGTCGCCGCCTTCACCGTGCTGCCGATCGCGTTGGCCATGCACGGCCCGCCGAAGCTGGACCTGTCGCCGATCGCCTGGACGAGCGTGCTGGGCCTGGGCGTGCTGTCGACCCTGCTGGCCACGGCCGCCTGGCAGTACGGCTCGTCCCGCGTCGGCAGCGCCAGCGCCGGGGTGTTCATCAACATCGAGCCCTTGATGGGCGCCTCGATCGGCGTCCTGCTGTTCGGCGACCACCTGACCCTGGCCCTGGCCATCGGCGGCCTGATGATCATCGCCGGCAGCTTCGTCGTGGTGCTGGGCGAGAAGCAGGCCGATCCGGAGAGCTTGCAGGCGACCCCGGCCCCGGCGCCCTAGCCCAGCAGGGCGAAGGCCCAAGCCGTCAGGCCGAACGCCAGGCAAAGCCCCGCCACCCCGACCGCGACCGGCCGCATCCAACCGCCGCGACCCTTGCCGCCCAGCAGCAGTGCGACCGTCGGCCCGAAGGTCGCCGCCAGGGCCAGCGCCGCCCCGGCCTTGGCCGTCGAGGTCACGCCGCCTGGGGCCGGAGTCTCGGTCGAAATCTCGCCGCCGCGCAGA
Source organism: Caulobacter sp. CCNWLW153 (assembly GCF_036889365.1). Taxonomy (NCBI): domain Bacteria; kingdom Pseudomonadati; phylum Pseudomonadota; class Alphaproteobacteria; order Caulobacterales; family Caulobacteraceae; genus Caulobacter; species Caulobacter sp. CCNWLW153. The sequence goes on along the minus strand of NZ_JBAKFV010000002.1, from coordinate 336,737 downwards.
TCAGCGATCAGTCGCCGCGCCTCATCGGCATCGACGTCGGGCGTCCACAGCCGAAAGCCGCCCATGGCGATGGTCATCAGGTAGTCGCTGGCGCCCCAGTGCTCGTTCTGGACCAGCACCGGCACGCCCTCGGCCCGCAGCCGCGAGGCGGCGACCTGGGCCTCGACGAGGTCGGCGAAGCGGGCGATCTCGGTCAGGCTCATCGACCGACCTCCTCAGCGCGGCTCCGATCCCAGCCGCCACAGATAAAGCTGCCGCGCCGGCGTGCCGATGCGCAAGCCCTCAAGCTCCTCGCGCTCGGCCTTGGTCAGCTTGAAGCGGTTGTAGCCACGCTGGGCCAGGCAGGTCTCGACCGCCCCGGTCGCCTGCCGCCGCACCTCGCGCCAGTTGCGGTTCATGTGCAGCTTCTGCTGGTCGGCATAGGCGTACATGGCGTCGAGCCCGCCCGCTGGATCCACGGCCATGTCCATCTCGAACACCACGTCGACCAGCGGCAGCTTCACCGGCGCGGCGGTCTCGACATAGTGCAGGCACTCGGCGGCGTCGGTGCGGTACTTGAGGTAGCTGATCCCCGGCTTGCCCCAGCTGTCCTTGCGGGTCGGGGCGGCCTGCGCCGCGCCGGCCAGGGCGGCGATCAGCAGCATCGACAGCACGGCGGCCCTGTTGGTCATCGGCAAGCCCTCGGCCGGTTGATCGTTCGGATACCCATGTTACCGTGACCAGCAACGAAGGAAAGGGCGCCGCGCGCCCGGCATGGGAGGCCGCCGGTGAACCTCGCCGATCTGATGCTCGCCGGGGGCCTGCTGCTGGCGCTCCAGGCCGCCGCTCCGCCGCCCGCCTCCCAGACCGTCGACGGCGTCGTCGTCACCCCCGGCGAGAAGGCCAAGGCCATGCCGCGCTGGGCCCAGAAGGTGCGTGGCGACGGCTGGCCGTTCTTCGCCGCCGGCGAGGACGGCGCGGTGCTGATGTTCGCCAAGACCGCCAGGGACAACGACGGCCTCACGCCCAAGGGCAAGGTCTGGGTCCGCCACGAGTTTCGCCAGCCGCGCACCGAGGCGGAGGCGCCGGACGCGCCGCCCTTCCTGTCCGAGAAGCTGCTGGTCGAGGTCGACTGCACGGCGGGTCGCTTCCGCAACGCCGCGGCCTTCCGCTACCCGGGCAACAACCTCGAGGGATCCGAGGACGCCTATCGCTTCGAGCAGGACTGGCAGGCCCCGGCCGCCGGGACGCTGGACGCCACGGTGGTCGAGGCCGCCTGCATGACGCCCTAGCTGGCCTGCTGGCTGGCGATCCAGGCGTCGACCTGGGTCTCCAGCACGTCGAGCGGCACAGAGCCGTTCTTCAGCACCGCGTCGTGGAAACCGCGCAGGTCGAACTTGGGGCCCAGCGTCGTCTCGGCCCGCGTGCGCAGCTCGCGGATCTTCAACTCGCCCAGCTTGTAGGCCAGGGCCTGGCCGGGCCAGGTGATGTAGCGATCGACCTCGGCCTCGATGTTGGTCCGCGACAGGGCGGTGTTGTCGAGCATGAAGGCGATGGCCTGGTCGCGGGTCCAGCCCTTGGAATGGATGCCGGTGTCGACCACCAGGCGGCAGGCGCGCCACATCTCGTAGGACAGGCGCCCCATGTCCTTCTCGGGCGTGTCGTAGAGACCCATCTCGATGCCCAGGCGCTCGGAATAGAGCCCCCAGCCCTCGACGAAGCCGGTGAAGAAGGCCGCGTTCTTGCGGAACTCCGGCAGGTCCAGTTCCTGTTGAAGCGCGATCTGGTGGTGATGGCCCGGCACGGCCTCGTGCACCGTCAGGGCCGGCATCTCGTACAGCGGCCGCTGGTCGAGGTGCGTGGTGTTGACGAAATAGACCCCGGGCGAGCCGGCGCCAGCGAAGCCGGCGTTGTAGTAGGCCGTGGTGTTGCCCTCGGCGATCTCGGCCGGGATCTCGCGCACGGTGTAGGGCAGGCGGGGCAGGGTCCCGAACAGCTTGGGCATCCAGCCGTCGATGGTCTTGGCCAGGAACGTCGCGTCGCGCATCAGCTCGGCCGGCGTCCTGGCGTAGTATTTCGGGTCGGTCCGCAGCTTGTCGATGAAGGCCTTGCGGTCGGGAGCGATGCCGCTCTTGCGGGCGACCTCGTCCATCTCGGCGCGGATGCGGGCCACTTCCGACAGGCCCAGCTGGTGGATCTCATCGGGCGTCCGGGTCGTCGTGGTCATCACCCGCACCTGGTAGGCGTACCAGGCCGGACCTTGCGGCAGGGCGGCGGCGGCCACGTCCTGGCGGCACCTGGGCGCGTAGTCCTTCTCGTAGAAGTCCGACAGCGCCTGGTAGGCGGGATTGATCTTGCCGGCGATGGTCGCCTTGGCCCGCGCCTGCATGGCGCTCCAGTCGGCGTCGGCGATCGTCGCCGGCTTCTTGCCCTTGAACGGCTTGTAGAAGGCCGAGGCCTGCGGATCCTTGGCGATGGTGGCGGTGATCGTCGCCCCGAACGCCTTCATCGGCGCGCACGGCTGGACATAGCCCTTGGAAAGGCCCTCGCGCACCGTGGCGATCGAGGCGGCGTTGTAGGCCGGATAGAGGTCCAGCCGCTTCAGGTAACTGTCGTAGTCGGCCTTGGTGAAGAACGGCAGCATGTCGGGCAGGGCGGCGAAATACTGGTGCCAGCTGCCGATGCTCGAGAACAGCATGGTGCGCTGGCCGAAGCGGTTGCCCTCGACCTGCTCGCTCAGCATGCGGTGCAGGATGGCCTTGTTGACCCGGTCGGGCTGCGAAAGGCCGGCGTCGGGAATGGCGTCGAGCCGCTTGAGGAAGGCTTGCGCCTCCGCGGCCCGGCGATCGGCGAAGGCCAGGGACGGATCGTCCAGCTGGTCGTCATAGGTCCGAACGCCCAGCAGGGTGGCCTGCACGGGCGCGCCCTTCAGCCACCAGGCCCAGTGCTCGTCGACCAAGGCCTTCAGCGCCGGCGAGGCGACGCCGGCCGAGGCGGTCGCCGTCGGAGCCTGGGCCAGGGCCGGCGACGCCTGGGTTCCGGCCAGCACGGCGGCCACGCAGGCCGCACCCATCCACCGCTTGAGCATGTTTCCCCTCCTTGCATCGCCGACAGCCGGCGCAGACAGCCATGCGTCGGGGAGCTCGCGCAAGCCACGCCCCCGTTTCGCCATTCGCCGACGCGCACTATGTCTGGCCGCAAGCAGGAGGAGTACCCATGGCCGCCTCGAGACCCGCCCGCATCGCGGCGCTCACCGCCCTGGCGCTCGCCTTCGCCTTTCCCGCCGCGGCCCAGACGCCGACCGTCGAGCTGCAACCGGCCGATCCGGGCAGCGCCGTGGTCGAGGAACTGCTCGTCGTCGCCCGCCCGCCGGGCCCGGCGTTGTGGCTGGTCGAGAAGAACGGGGCCAAGCTCTACGTGCTCGGCTCGGCCGCGCCCCTGCCGCACCAGCTGAAATGGGACAGCCCCCGCCTGAACCGCGCCCTCGACCAGGCCAGTCTCGTGCTGGTGCCGCCCGAGGCCTCGGTCGGGCCGATGCAGGTCACCAAGTTCTTCCTGACCGGCGGCGGCGGCGTGCGCCAGGGCTTCGGCAAGAAGCTGGAAGACCAGCTGCCGCCCGACCTGAAGGACCGCTTCGTCAAGGCCCGCACCCAGGCCCGCCGCACCGCGATCCCCTACAAGGACTGGAAGCCGGCCGTGGCGGGCTTCATCGTGCTGTCAGACTTCCGCCAGGCCGCCGGCCTTTCGGAAGCCAAGCCCGTCAGCACCATCGAGCGCATGGCGAAAGCCAAGGGCGTCAAGGTCAAGGCCATGAGCCAGTATCGCCTGGGTCCGGTGCTCGGCGCGGCCGGCAAGCTGTCGGAAGAGGCCAACCTCGCCTGCCTGCGCGACGCCCTCAACGAGATCGACTACGAGGCCCCGCGCTGGAACACGCTGGGGACCGACTGGGCCAACGGCGACATCGCCTCGGTGCGCGCACGCTACTCGTCCAGCGCCGCCCAGCGCTGCCTGCTGCGCGCGCCCGGCGGTGCGGGCCTGCTCAACGAACAGATCGGCCAGTCGGCCAAGGCCCTCTCCGAAGCGCTGGAGCGCCCCGGGGTGACGATCGCCGTCGTCGACCTGGCCTTCCTGCTGCCCGGCAACGGCGTGCTGGACCGGCTGAAGGCCCAGGGCGCGACGGTGACGTCGCCGGGATGAGGGCCCCCCATCAACTCCCGTCATTCCCGCCCTTGTGGCGGGAACCCCTGGTTCCGTTCGCACGGGAAGCACAAGTGGATCGCTAGCGATCCGCCCCTCACTCACCTGCGGCTGATAGAGAGGTTCCCGCCACAAGGGCGGGAATGACGGGAAGGTAAGGACTACCGCCCGATGAACCGCCGCACGACGATCAGGCCGCCGCGGTACTCGTCCTGCTGGCCGTAGCGCTCGATCAGCGGGCTGTCGGCGGCCTCGCCCAGGATGCGCTCGTAGTTGGCGAACGTGCCCACGGCGTACTTGTCGCCGATCGGGGTCATCATCAGGAAGGCCACGCCCACCTGGTTCAGGCCGCCCTTGGGGTCGTACGCGTTCAGGCTCGGCACGGCCGCAACGTCCCTGGCGGTGACGCCGTAGAAAGTGCGGTTGGTGTTTTTGTCGCCGCCGCGGGCATAGACCATCGACTGCAGAAGACCCACGGGCGTCACGTCCTGGCGCGAGACCGAGCCCCAGAAGTCCCAGCCGTCGGACACGCTGGTGACGTCGCGACCGATGCGGCCGCCGACGACGAAGTCCTTCCAGGTGCGCTTGTAGGCGTAGACGGCCAGGTCAGCGCCGGTGTCGGGGCTCTGGATGCCGCTGTCGGTGTCGTCCGGACCGCCCCAGCGCGGGCGCAGCTGGGCGCCGACGTGCAGGGTCTCGCCGTTGATGACGTTGTAGCCCAGGCCGTCCAGGCCGTTGGCGTAGATCTTTCCCTTCCAGTGGGCGCTGCCCCAGAAGGTGAAGTTGGTCTTGTGCGGATCCTTGCCGCCGGGGCTGAAGCCGTAGACGGGACCGCCGCCGACATCGACCTCCCAGGTCGAGGGCGCTTCGATGTCCTTGTAGGGCAGGGCTTGAGCCAGGGCGGCGGCGGGCAGCAGGGCGAGAGCCGCCACGGCGGCGGACAGGAGCTTGGTCGACATGGAGTCCTTGCGAGCAGACCAGACGAAACGGGACCCCAATCCCTGACCGCATCCCGTCGAACGCGTTCGATGAAGCCCTTAATCCTCCGCGGACGGAAAGGCAAAGGGCTTCGCGCGGGCGCCCGCTCCTCGGCGGGCCGCGCCCAAGCGACTCGAAATCCTTGCATTTTCCACAGCGCTCCCGCATAAGCGCGCACTTCCGGCGCTTTATCAGCAGCGCCTCCACCGTCACGACCCCGCCCCGGTAGCCCGGGACACCATGCGGACGAGGACGGCGAGGACCCCCGTCGACGTGATCGTCCACGGGGGCTGATCGCGTTTGGAGCTTTGGTTCTTACCCAGGGTTTCGCATGTTCGACGGCCTTACAGAGCGACTTTCAGGCGTCTTCGACCGCCTCGGCGGTCGCGGCGTGCTGTCCGATAAGGACATCGACGAGGCGCTGCGCGAAGTCCGCGTCGCCCTGCTGGAAGCCGACGTCGCCCTGCCGGTCGTCAAGGACTTCATCTCCAAGGCCAAGGAAAAGGCCGCGGGCGAGTCCGTCATCCGCTCGGTCAAGCCGGCCGACCAGGTGGTCAAGATCGTCTATGACGGCCTGGTCGAGATGCTGGGCGGCGACGTCCCCACCGGCCTGAACCTGGCTCTGAACCCGCCGACCATCATCCTGATGGCCGGCCTGCAGGGCTCGGGCAAGACCACCACCACCGGCAAGCTGGCCCTGCGCCTGAGCAAGACCGAGCGCAAGAAGGTGCTGGTCGCCTCGCTCGACACCCGTCGCCCGGCCGCCATGGAGCAGCTGGCGACCCTGGCCAAGCAGGTCGGCGTCGAAAGCCTGCCGATCGTGGCCGGCCAGAGCGCGCCGGACATCGCCAAGCGCGCCCTCACCGCAGCCAGGCTGAGCGGCTACGACGTCCTGATCCTCGACACCGCCGGCCGCACCACGCTGGACGAGGCGATGATGAGCGAAGCGGCGGAAATCGCCCGCATCGCCAATCCCTCCGAGACCATCCTGGTCGCCGACAGCCTGACCGGCCAGGACGCCGTGCGCACGGCCAAGGCGTTCCACGAGCGCCTGCCGCTCACGGGCCTGATCCTGACCCGCGCCGACGGCGACGGCCGCGGCGGCGCGGCGCTGTCGATGCGCCACGTCACCGGCCTGCCGATCAAGTTCCTCGGCGCCGGCGAGAAGATCGACCAGCTCGACGTCTTCGACGCCCGCCGCGTCGCCGGCCGGATCCTGGGCCAGGGCGACGTCGTGGCCCTGGTCGAGAAGGCCGCCGCCGACCTCGACGCGGCCGAAGCCGAGCGCATGGCCCGCAAGCTGGCCAAGGGCAAGTTCGACCTCGACGACCTGTCGTCCCAGCTGTCGCAGATGCAGAAGATGGGCGGCATGGAAGGCATCATGGGCCTCCTGCCGGGCGTCCAGAAGGTCAAGAAGCAGATCGCCGAAAGCGGCATCGACGACAGCATCTTCCGCCGCCAGCAGGCGATCATCAGCTCGATGACCAAGGAAGAGCGCAAGAAGCCCGACATCCTGGCGGCCTCGCGCAAGCGCCGTATCGCCGCCGGTTCGGGCGTCGACGTGGCCGAGGTCAATCGCCTGCTCAAGCAGCACCGCCAGATGGCCGACATGTTCAAGTCGATGAGCAAGGACGGCGGCAAGGGCCTGGCCCGCATGGCCGGCATGCTCGGCGGCGGCGACATGGCCCGACTGAAATCCCTCGGCGGCGGCAAGATGCCCGCCGGCGATCCCAACGCGACGGAAGGCCAAGGCCTTTCGGGGCTGCCCGGTCTGCCGGGCCTCGGGGGCGGGGCCAACCCGCTCTCCGGCCTGGGCGGCCTGCCGCCCGGCTTCAATCCGTTCAAGAAAAAATAGCTTTAGATCCAAGGACTAACGACAATGCTGAAGATCCGTCTCGCCCGTGGCGGCGCCAAGAAGCGTCCGTACTACTCGATCGTCATCGCCGACAGCCACTCGCCGCGCGATGGCCGTTTCATCGAGAAGGTCGGCACCTACAACCCGCTCCTGAAGAAGGATGACCCCGCGCGCGTCAACCTGAAGCTGGAGTCGATCCAGGAGTGGCTCAAGAAGGGCGCCCAGCCGACCGACCGCGTCGCCCGCTTCCTGGCCGCCCAAGGCGTCGGCGCCTGGACCGCCGGCAACAACCCGCAGAAGGCCGAGCCGGGCAAGAAGGCCAAGGAACGCACCGCCGAGCGCGCCCAGCGCGAAGAAGAGCGCCTGGCCGCCGAAGCCCAAGCCAAGGAAGACGCCAAGGCCGCCGCTGAAGCCGCCGCCGCGGCCGCCGCCGAAGCCGCTGCCGCCCCGGCTGCTGAGGAAGCTCCTGCTGAAGAAGCTCCGGCCGCCGAAGCGCCCGCCGAAGAAGCTTCGGAAGGCTAAGGGACACGGCGCCGCCCTCCTCGCGGGGGCGGCGCCTTTCTCTTTTCTACTCACTGCCCCGGCTTGGTCCGGAAAGACTCAAGTCGATGCCCATCTCTCCCGATGACCCGTTGATCCTGGTCGGCCGCGTGGCCGGCGGCTTCGGCGTGCGCGGCGAGATACGGATCTCGACCTATACCGAAGAGCCGATGGCCCTGAAGGGCTTCAAGCGGCTTCTGCGCCAGGACGGTTCGCCCGCCCTGTCGATCTCCCAGGCAAGAGCCGTCAAGGACGGTCTGGTCTGCCGCAGCCCCGACATCGCCACCAAGGAAGCCGCCGACGCCCTGCGCGGCCTCAAGCTCTACGTCCCCCGCTCGGCCCTGCCCGAGCCCGACGAAGACGAGTTCTACCTCACCGACCTGATCGGCATGGCCGTGCGCCACATCGCCACCGGCGAGGACCTGGGCAAGATCAAGAGCGTCCAGGATTTCGGCGCCGGCGACCTGCTCGAGATCACTCCCCCGCTCGGCGGTCAGACCTGGTACCTGCCCTTCACCCGCGCCGCCGCGCCGGAAGTGAAGCTGGCCGAACGCCTCGTGCTGGCCGACCCGCCGAACCTGGTCGGCGAGCCAGAAGGGCCGCAGTCCGACGAGGACTAAGGCTTCGCCTCGGGGTTCAGCGCGACCCCCTTCACCAGTTCTGGCCAGTTCCAGCGGATCGCCATGGTGCTGCCCGCCGTCGGCAGGCCGTCGTCGCTCTGGAGCGGGGCGCGCAGGACCGCCATCGCCGCCGCAACCGCCTTCGAGGCCTCTGGACCAACCTCGCCGGTCTTCCGACAGCCCTTCAACGCGCCGTCCGAAGCGATTTCGCAGCTCATGTTCGTCACGCTCGCAAGGGCTTCCACGCCGGCCAGGATCGTCCGGGCCTGCTCGCGGTCGGGCCGCACGGGCCACGTCACCAGGCGCGGCTCGCATTCGCCTTCGCCGTCCGGACAGGCGAAGCGGTCGGACCCGTTGCGCGGCGTATCCTCCTTGACCCGCACGATCATGATGGCGTCCTCGCCGATCGCCTTGCCGTCGGGCGTCGGCTGGTAAGCGCGCATGACGGAGCCGCCTGGCGGCCGGCCCGCGAAACTGATCGGGATCAGCCGCCGGGCGTCGTCGACGGGCTTGCCGTCGCGCATGGGCGGCACGAAGGCGAATATGACGCTCATCTTTACCGCGGCCTCGCCGAAGCCGTAGCCTTCCGGCGTTTCGGAAACCACCTTGCAGTCGTCCGCCCGACCTTCGGCGGTCAGTCGGCAGTCGATCACCGCCCTGCCCGCGATCCCCTCCTTGATAGCGCGCTCGGGATAGTATCTCGCCATACCGTTGGCGTCGGGCAGGCTGCGCCATTCGGCGCGATCGATGCGCGGGGTCTCCCGCGCATTGCAGGCGGAAACAAAAATCAAGGCGGCGCCGAGCGCCAGGACGGAACGAAGCAACATGCCGCAAGCTTAACTGGAGCAAGGTAACTGTCGACCCTCGAAGGTCGAGCTGGTCACCCGATCAGCCGCAGCAACGCCGAGCCGTGCGGCGGCAAGGTCCGCTCCACGCGGCCGCTCACCCGTCCCAGAGCCTGGCCGCTCCACAGATCCAGCGCCGACACGCCGTCGGTCAGGCCCAGCTCGCGCAAGGCTATCCCCACCGTCTTAGGCTTTCCGGTCGTGTTGAACAGCGCCAGGTAGCGCTCGCCCGGACGCCCCTCCGGCCGCGCCGACCAGATCCGCGCCCCGTCCTCGACGAAGTGGGGCTGGTTGCCGGTGCTGGCCTGGTTGACCGCCAGCACCTGGCGATTGGTCAGCAGGGCCAGGGTCGCCTCGTCCAGGTGGCGCAGGTCGCCGCCCATGATCAGCGGCGAGCGGGCGATCGACCACAGGGTCATCAGGGTCTGCTGCTCGTCGGGCGTGAACTTGCTGTCGCGCTTGCCCAGGGCCAGCCGGCCCAGCGGCAGCATGTCGGCGTCGGGCCAGGCGCCCGGGGCGCGGAAGGTGTTCCAGTTCTCCAGCCGCGTGAACTGGGCCTCCAGCATCGACCACTCGTCCCAGAAGTCGTCGGAGATGCGCCACATCTGGGCGAACCTGCGCACGTGCTCGGCGCGCGGCACAGGCGTCTCGCCCGGCGACAGGCTGAGGATCATCGGCCGGCCGGACGCCTTGATCGCCTTGTGGGCCGCCTCGATCTCGGCGGCGTGGGCGTCGTAGGGGCGGCTCATGTCGTCCATCTTCACGAAGTCGACGCCCCACTGGGCGAACAGGCGGAAGACGCTGTCGTAATAGGCCAGGGCCCCGGCCTTGCGCATGTCGACGCCGTACATGTCGGGGTTCCAGGAGCAGACGCTCGACGTGTCGGCGACGTCGGCGGCGCGGACGCTGGTCCCCAGCACCCGAAGGTTGGCCTTCACCGCCGCGCGCGGGATTCCCCGCATCAGGTGCACGCCGAACTTCAGGCCCAGCGCATGGACCTGGTCGGCCAGCGGCTTGAAGCCCAGGCCGCCGGCGCTTGACGGAAAACGATTGGGCGCCGGGACCAGGCGGCCATGGCCGTCCATCGCCGGCTGGGGATTGCGATTGTAGTCGTAGCTGGCCGCTTCGGGCTCATACCACTGGATGTCGACGGTGAAGACGTCGTAGCCGAACGGCAGCAGCCGGGCGGCCATGATCCGGGCCGTCTCCAGCGCCTGGGCCTCGTTGATCGTGGTGGCGAAGCTGTTCCAGCTGTTCCAGCCCATCGGCGGCCGTTGGGCCAGCAGCGGCTTGCCCGCCGGCGCCGCCGCGACGCCCGAACCCGCCGCCAGGCCCGCGCCCACGCCCGCCAGCAGCACCCCGCGCCGATCCATCGAGGGTCCCGTCATCGCCTGCCTCCCGCCCGCCCGGCCTTCGCGCCGTCCTCTTGGGCGACGCTATTTGTCAGACAATTTGTCCGATCGGCAAGACGCCTGCGGCAGGGGCTTGGAGCCGGACCGCCAAGGCGTCTAGGCTGGCGGCATGATCCGCCTGTTCACCGCGATCGCCATCCCCCCGGAGATCGGCGCGCCGCTCCAGTCCCGACAATCCGGCATCGAAGGCGCCCGCTGGCGGCCGCTGGAGGCGTTCCACATCACCCTGCGCTTCATCGGCGACGTGCAGGAAACGGTCGCCGCCGACCTCGACGAGGCCCTGGCCGAAATCGAGGCCCCCGCCTTCGACCTTGAACTGAAGGGCGTCGGCCATTTCGGCGAGGGCGCCGACATCCACGCCGTCTGGGCCGGGGTCGAGGACGAGCCCCTGCTGCGCCGGCTGCAGAAGGCCAACGAAAGCGCCGCCTGCAAGGCCGAGCTGAAGCCCGAACCGCGCACCTACCTGCCGCACGTCACCCTGGCCTATCTGAAGCGCGCGACCGTGCCCGAGGTCGGCGCCTGGATCCAGCGTCACAACCTGCTGCACTCGCCGCCCTTCCACGTCGACCGCTTCGGCCTCTATTCCAGCTGGCAGACCAAGGAAGGCTCGGTCTACCGGCTGGAGCGGGAATACGCGCTGAGGGGGGAAGGCTCTCCCGATACGAGGGTCGTCATCCCGGAAAGCGCGTAGCGCTTATCCTGGACCTGGGGGACCAAGCTCCTTCTTCCAGCATCGGCCGACGCGATGCGGCCGGGATGACGACGCAAGGGTGGGGGAGGTTCGATGCGTCGAACCGCAGCCGGAACATCCAAGCCCAAGCCGGGCGCTTGCGGTTTGCTCCCGGAGCGCGCCTGATCGCGGCGACGCTCGGGAGTTCTCGCATGACCCTTTACGTCCTCGCCCTGCTCATCGGCGTGATCGCCGGCCTGCGGGCCATGACCGCCCCCGCCGCCGTCGCCTGGGGCGCGCATCTCGGCTGGATCCCCCTGGCCGGCACGCCGCTGGCCTGGCTGGGCGGCAATATCGCCACCTGGATCTTCACCGCCCTGGCCGCGGTCGAGCTGATCACCGACCAGCTGCCGATGACCCCCAGCCGCAAGGTTCCGCCGCAGTTCGGCGCCCGCATCGTCGCCGGCGGCTTCTCGGGCGCGGTCATCGGCCTGGCCGGCGGCGCCTGGATCGTCGGGGCGATCCTGGGCGTCATCGGCGCGGTGATCGGCACGCTGGGCGGCGCCGAGCTGCGCGGCCGCCTGGCCAAGGCCCTCAAGCGCGACACGCCCGCGGCGCTTGTCGAAGACGTGATCGCCCTGGGCGGCGCCTATCTGATCGTCTCGGCGGTTTCGTGAGCATGACCTTCGACGCCATCATCATCGGGGCCGGCCAGGCCGGGCCCTCCCTCGCCGGACGCCTGACCGCCGCCGGCTGGAAGGTGGCCCTGGTCGAACGCAAGCTGTTCGGCGGCACCTGCGTCAACACCGGCTGCATGCCGACCAAGACCCTGGTGGCCAGCGCCTACGCCGCGCACCTGGCGCGCCGGGCGGCCGACTATGGCGTCGTGCTGCAAGGGCCTGTCGGCGTCGACATGAAGGCGGTCAAGGAACGCCAGCAAACCGTCGTCCGCAACGCCCGCGGCAATGTCGAGAAATGGCTCAAGGGCATGGACGGCCTGACGGTCTTCGAAGGCCATGCCCGCCTGACCTCGCCCACCACCGTCGAGGTCGACGGCCAGGTGCTGGAAGCCCCGAAGATCTTCCTCAATGTCGGCGGCCGGGCCAACGTCCCTGAGATGCCGGGGATCGGGGACATCTCGTATCTCACCAATGTCGGCATGATGCAGCTCGACACGCTGCCCGAGCACCTGGTGATCGTCGGCGGCAGCTATATCGGGCTGGAGTTCGCCCAGATGTACCGGCGCTTCGGCGCCCAGGTGACCGTGGTCGAGATGGGCCCGCGCCTGATCGGCCGCGAGGACCCGGAGGTTTCCGACGCCGTGCGCGAGATCCTCGAAGCCGAGGGGATCGCCGTGCGGCTGAACGCCGAGTGCATCAGCTTTTCCCCCTGTGAAGAAGGCGTCTGCGTCCACGTCACCTGCCGGGAGGGCGAACCGGCCGTGAAGGGCTCCCACACCCTGCTGGCCGTCGGCCGCAAGCCCAACACCGACGACCTGGGGCTCGAGGCGGCCGGCGTCGCCGTCGACAAGCGCGGCTACGTCACGGTGGACGAGACCCTGCGCACCAACGTCCCCTCGATCTGGGCCATGGGCGACTGCAACGGGCGCGGGGCCTTCACCCACACCGCCTACAACGACTTCGAGATCATCGCCGCCAACCTGCTCGATGACGACCCCAGGAAAGTCACCGACCGCCTGACCGCCTACGCCCTCTATACCGACCCGCCGCTGGGCCGGGTGGGGATGACCGAGGCCGAGGTCCGCAGCCAAGGCCGCCCGGCCCTGGTCGGGACGCGCCCGATGACCCGCGTCGGCCGCGCCATCGAGAAGGGCGAGACGAAAGGCTTCATGAAGGTGCTGGTCGACGCCGAGACCAAGCTGATCCTCGGCGCCACCATCCTGGGCGTCTCGGGCGACGAGGCGATCCACGGCATTCTGGACGTCATGTACGCCAAGGCGCCCTACACGGTCCTGCAGCGCACCGTGCCGATCCACCCGACGGTGTCGGAGTTGATCCCCACGGTGCTGGGCGAGCTGAAACCACTGGCGTAGGGGCGCACCTTCATCCTCGTCATTCCCGCCACGAGGGCGGGAATGACGGGAGGAAAGGGAAAGTCAGCGCCCTGTGCTTTCCTTCGCCAGACGCGCGTCCAGCCGGGCGGCGTAGCGGTCGACATAGGCGCGGCAGGCGCCGGGATCCACGAACGGATTGGGAGTCTGGCCGCCCCGGGCCCTGGCCAGTTTCTGGTCGCCGCCGGACTGGTCGGGATGGGCGCTGATCAGCACGTCGCATTTCAGGCCCCGCACGACCTCGAAGCTGCGGCGAAAGCTCGCCACGACCCCAGCGTTGTTCGGATCCGAGAACCAGTAGCCGTCGGACGACACCGGGTTGAGGCTGGAGCCGAACACCACCGCCTTGCAGTCCCGCCGCTCGCACGAGGTCCAGGTCCAGCTCATGCTGCCGGCCGTATGGCCCGGCGTGGCGCGGGCGGTGACGGCCACGTCGCCCAGACGGATGACCTCGCCGTCCTTGACCACCCGCAGCTTCTTCACCGCCGGAAAGGGGACGAGGTCGGCCAACTGGGGATCGTCGGGACCAGGCCGGCCGCGTCGCAGGGCCTCGGCCGCCGGGGCGCTGGCGACCACGGTCGCGCCGCTGTCGCGAGCCAGCGCGGCGAGGCCTCCGGCATGGTCGTAGTGCGGCTCGGTGCTGAGGATCAGCTTGATGTCGGTGACCTTGAAGCCCAGCGCCCTGATGTTGGCCTCGATGGCCGGCACGGCCTGGGGCAGGGCGGCGTCGACCAGGATCAGGCCCTGGCTGGTCTTGATCAAGCCGACGCTGAGGCCCGAGAAGCCCACAATGTAGCTATTGCCGTAGACCTTGATCGGCGCCTCGCCGCCCAGCCAGCGAGCGGCGTAAGCCGGCTCGATCGGGGCCAGCAGGGGATCATGCGCCGCCGCAGGCCCACCCGTTGCGAACAGCACTCCGGCGACGCCCAAACCCGCGATCCACTTCGTCTTCATGCCGCTCTCCCCTTCGGTTGGCGCGGCGAACCTGCCGATCGCAAGCGGCGGCGACAAAGCATCATATCTGGACGGAGCCATTAGCCTGGTTCATGTCTATGCCATGGATCGCGCTCAGCTTCCCCTCAACGCCCTGCGCGCCTTCGAGGCGGCCGCCCGGCACCTGAACTTCACCCGGGCCGCCGTCGAGCTGTGCGTCAGCCAGGGCGCCGTCAGCCACCAGGTCGCCCAGCTGGAGGCCCGCCTGGGCGTCTCGCTCTTTCGCCGCCTGCCGCGCGGGCTGGCCCTGACCGACGAGGGCCAAGCCCTGGTCCCTGTGCTGGTCGACGCCTTCGATCGCATCGGCGCGACGCTCGACCGCTACAGCGACGGACGCCTGCGCGAGGTGCTGACGCTGGGCGTGGTCGGCTCGTTCGCGACGGGCTGGCTGCTGCCTCGGCTGGAGTCCTTCCGCCGCGCCTGCCCGCAGGTCGACCTGCGGGTGATGACCAACAACAACCGCGTCGACCTGGCCGGGGAGGGACTGGATCTCGCCATCCGCTTCGGCGACGGGGCCTGGCACGGCGTGCATGCCGAGCCGATCCTGACCGCGCCGCTGACGGCCCTTTGCGCCCCGGCGGTCGCGGAACGCCTGGCCGCCCCCGCCGACCTGGCGCGCGAAACCCTGCTGCGCTCCTACCGCGCCGACGAGTGGCCGCGCTGGTTCGCCGCCGCCGGCGCCGAGGCCCCGCCGCTGCGCGGGCCGATGTTCGACAATTCGGTGCTGATGGTCGCCGCCGCCGTCGCTGGCCAGGGCGTGGCCCTGGCGCCCGCCGCCCTGTTCGCGCCCGAACTGTCGGCCGAGCGCCTGGTCCGTCCCTTCGCCGCCGAGGTGGTCACCGGCCGCTACTGGCTGACGCGGCTGCATTCGCGACCGGACGGCGCGGCCATGGCCGCCTTCCGAAGCTGGCTGCACGGCGAAATCGGATAACGGCGCGGACCGCGTTGCGGACAGGAAGGTCACGGCGCAACCTTCGACCATGCCCGCCTCCGCCGCCCTGCTTCTGGCCCTGGCCGTCGCCTCCGCCCAGGCGTCGGAGCCGCTCGATTCCTGGACCAATGTCCGCATCGAGCAGGAGATCGATGGAAGCTGCGCTGAGATCCGGGCAGGGCGGTCCGTCGACCGTCCCGCCATGATCATGGACGACGTGTGCCACGGCTGGCGGTCCGAGACCTGCGGCGACCGGATCTGGTTCCAGGCGAAGGGCGTGGTGCAGGATCAGGCCCAGGTCCTGTTCACGCGCTCGGACGGCGTTCTCGATATCGCCCGGCTGATCGACGACGAAGTCGCCCGCCGCTGGTCCGACCGCGAGGTGTTGCGTCTTGAGTTCACCAGCCTCGCCTGCGGGGCGGACGGGCTCGTCGCCCGATATGTCGGCTCGCACGTGAAGACCGAGGGCGGGCCTGCGACCGGCATGGCCGGCGAGGTGCGGATCGGCGGCCCTTACGACCACGCCCTGTCGCTGAAGGCCGGGCGCTGAGCGGCCCCGACCTCATGCCGCCAGCGGCAGCACCACGCTGAAGGCCGAGCCCTCGCCCGGCCGGCTGTCGACGCCCAGGCGCCCGCCATGGGCCTCGACGATGGCCTTGCTGATCGCCAGGCCCAGGCCGTTGCCTTGGGCGGCGGCCGCCTCGCCCTGCCAGTGGCGGTCGAACACCCGGGCGGCCTGTTCGGGGCTCATGCCCCAGCCGGTGTCGCGCACCTCGACCACCACCGCCCCGTCCGCCACCCGGCTGGACAGCGACACGGTCCCGCCCGGCTCGGTGAACTTGATGGCGTTGGACAGCAGGTTGGCCACCACCTGGCCGATGCGCCCCCCGTCGGCTTCGAGCACGGGCTCGGCCGCATCGGGCGTATAGGCGAAGTCCAGCCCCTTGCGGGCGGCCGACAGGGCGAACTGGTCGGCGATGTCGGCCAGCAGCCGACGCAGGTCGACCGTCTCCCTGGCCAGCACCAGGCCGCCGGCCTCGATCTTGGAATGGTCGAGGATGTTGCGGATCAGCCGCCGCATGGTCTCGGTCGCCAGCAGGATGGCCTCGACGCCCGAGCGCACCTTGGGCTGCTCCTCGACGCCCGGCTGGGCCAGGAGGTTCTCGCTGGCGAACAGGATGGTGGTGATCGGGTTGTTGAGGTCGTGGGCCACCACCTCGACCGCCTCCTTGCGCGCCAGCGAGATCGCCTTCTCCCGCTCGGCCAGGCGGGCGGCGACCTGGTCGTAGCTGCGCTTCTGCTCGACCAGCCGCAGCAGCAGGCGGCCGAGGAAGGCGCAAAGCACGAAGGCGCAGGCCGAGGCCAGGACCAGCACGCCGAACACGCCACGCACCACGGCCTGGTTATGGGTTCGCTCGGCCTGGTAGCGCGCCGCCGACCGCTCGGTGAAGCGGTCGATGGCCGCGTCGATACTGCTGGTCAGCGGTCCGGCGTTCTTCTGGAAGAAGGCGTTGGCGCCGCTCATGGTGCCGCCGTCGAGGCGCTGGGCGACGCCCGTCCTCTGCAGCACCAACAGCCGGCGCTGCAGGGTGGAGACCTGTCCCAGCGCCGCGCGCGTCTCGTCGTCGCGGGCTAGCGCCCGCAGGTCGCCGACGATGGCGTCGAAACGACGGTTGGAGCGCTCCAGCTCGACCAGCAGGCTCTTGTCGCCATTGATGACGATCACCGGGACCAGAGCGTTCTGGCGCATCTTCTCGCCGCGCAGGTCGTGGGCGAGGATCACGGTGCGGGTGTAGACGGCGTCCAGCCGATCCTGGGCGGCCGAAAAGCGGGCCAGGAAGAACAGCGACGCGGCCAGCAGCGGCAGGAAGGCCAGGGCGATCAGCCCCACCAGCACCAGCAGCCTGCGTTCGTAACCGACCATCCGGGACCCTTCCGGCCTTGCGCGGATCAGACCGCCGCGTGGTCCTTCAGCACCCCCAGCGACACGATGGCCAGGGTCTCTTCGTGGGTGGCCTCGAGGATGACCTGCGGGGCCATGCCGGCGTCCAGCGCCTCGCGCCAGCGGCCGGCGCACAGGCACCAGCGGTCGCCCGGCTTGAGCCCCCGGAAGGCGAACTCCGGACGCGGCGTCGACAGGTCGTTGCCGGTGGACTTTGAGAAGGCCAGGAACTCCTCGGTCATCACCGCGCAGACGGTGTGCAGGCCAAGGTCGTGCGGCCCCGTTTCGCAGCAGCCGTTGCGGTAGAAGCCGGTCACCGGGTCGAGCGAGCAGGGGATCAGTTCCCCGCCCAGCACGTTGCGGGCCGTCTCGTCGTAGCGCGTGGGGGCCGGTTGCGTGGTCATGGCGCCAGCTTAACCCCGTTTCCCCCTTTCCCGCCATGGCTTCGCCCGCCGCGAGATCGACGCTTCCCGTCCCACGCGGCGGATGCTTTACAGTAGCCGTCCCGTCAGGATGATCCCCGCCATGACCGACCTCGCCCGGCCGCGCCGCAGCGCCCTCTACATGCCCGCCTCCAACGCCAAGGCCGTGGAGAAGGCGCGCACGCTCGACGCAGACGTGATCATCCTCGACCTCGAGGACGCCGTGGCCCCGGAGATGAAGCTCGCTGCTCGCGAGGCCGCCGTGGCGGCGGTGAAGGCCGGCGGTTTCGGCCCCCGCGAGATCGTCATCCGCACCAACGGCCTGGACACCCCCTGGGGCGCCGACGACCTGAAGGCCGCCGCCGAGGCCGGCCCCGACGCAGTGCTCGTGCCCAAGGTCAACGACGCCACCGATGTCCACGCCTATGAGGCGGCCCTGCATGCGGCCCCGCTCCACACCCGCCTGTGGACCATGATCGAGACCGCCAAGGCCGCCTTCCACCTGTGGGAGATCGGCGAGGCCGCCCGGACCACCCGGCTGTCGGCCTGGGTGATGGGCGTCAACGACCTGGCCAAGGAAATGCGGGCGCGGCAGACCCCGGGCCGCGAAGCCTTCCTGCCGATCCTGTCGCTGGCGGTCGCCGCCGCGCGCGGACACGGCCTGTCGATCCTCGACGGCGTGCACAACGACATCGAGGACCTGGCCGCGCTGGAGAGCGTCTGCGGCCAGGCGGTCGACTTCGGCTTCGACGGCAAGACCCTCATCCATCCCAAGCACCTGGAAATCTGCAACCGGGCATTCTCGCCGTCGGACGACGAGATCGCCTGGAGCCGGGCGGTGATCGCCGCCTTCGCCGCGCCCGAGAACGCCGGCAAGGGCGCCCTGCGGGTCGAGGGCAAGATGGCCGAGCGGCTGCATCTGGTTCAGGCCGAACGGCTGGTCGCCGTTTCCGAGGCCATCGCCGCGAAGACGGCGGGCTGATAAGGACCCCCATGCGTCGCCTTCTCGCTGTTTCCCTGTCCGCCCTGCTGTCGTTTCCGGCCGCCGCCCTGGCCCAGGCGCCGGCCTCCGAGGTGGTGACGACCAATCCGACCGTTCCGGCCCCGGCGCAGGCGACGATCCCGCTGGTGGACGCTCCGCCGGCAAGCGGCCAACCCGCGCCGCCCGCCGCCGATCCCCTGGCCGACCTGATCGCCGCCAGCGGCCCCCAGACCACCGACGAGGAAGACGAGGCGCCGCCCACCGCGCCCGCGCCACGCCACAAGCCGACCATCCTGCCGATCCCAGCGCCCGAGACCGCCGTCCCGTCTGCGCCCGGCGCGCCGATGAGCGTCGAGCAGGCCTATGAGCTGCGGGTGAAGGGCTCGATCGCCGCAGCGCAGGGGCTGCAGGGCCCGCTGGACGGCGGCTGGATCCTGCGCGGCGGCGACGGCGTGGCCCTCTATTCGCTGCAGATCGCCGATCCGGCCGGCGGCTACGGCCCGGTCGAGGGCGCCTGGCGCGACCTGCGCCGCCCCGGCGCCGTCGGCTCCACCGGCCTCATCGACAGCATCGAGCGCACCTATGATGGCGGCGCGGCCGTGCGGTTCATGCCCCGGGCGGGCGTCGGCTCGACCCTGGCGCTGAACGTCGGTCCCGACGGGTCCTGGAGCGGTCGCCTGACCGAGGACGGCGCGGCTCCGACCAGCGTCGCCATCGAGCGCACCGGCGCGCCGGTCCTGCCGGCCGGCTACGCCGTGGCCGCGCGCGGGCCGGTGATCTGGCCGCCGCGCGCGGCCCCGACCGCCACGCGCACCGCCTCGGCCGCTCCGGCCCGCGCCGCGCCGTGTTCGACCAGGGGCAAGAAGGGCAAGGCCCTGAAAGCCGCCAAGGCCAAGTGCGCCGCCGCCGCCAAGAAGGGCGGCGGGAAGGGCAAGGCGACCGCCCGCTCGGGCAAGGCCGGCAAGGGCAAGGCGGTCAAGCCGGGCAGCCGCAAGAAGACGGCCGCAACCGGGGCGCGCAAGAAGCGGCGGTAGGATCGCCTAGCCGGCGTCGACGCCTTTAGACCCCGTCCCGTCACGCCCAAGCGCCTCGGCTTGAGACAACAGCGCCGCCAGAGCTTCGACATCGGAATCCGGCGGACCGGCCTTGACGGCGCGGCGTCGAAGTTCGTCCAGGCGCGGATGTGTGATGGGCGTGCTTTCAAAGTCGTCGCAGTCCCAGGAACCGCCCGTTCCGTCGATGAACACCCTCAGTATGCCCGCCACCTCGTCGGGTGAACGATCGACTGTCTGCTTGCCCGGCCACAGCCGCGCGAGCAGGACCACAGGCAGTAAGGCCGCCGCCAGCAGCACGCCAAGCCAGACCGGCGGGCCAGGGACGTTCTCTTCCTCCATCGACAGATCTCCCGGACCGCTCGACCGCAGCGCCGACAAAGGTGCGCCTCGCGCTAGGACGGCCTTGCGTCGCGCCGACGCAACCATTGGCGCAGCACGGCCACCGTCTCTTCCGGTCGGTCGGTGAAGGTGGCGTGGCCCGCGCCGGGGACTACCGCCAGTTCCGACCCCTTGGTCCGGCGGGAGAACGCGATGGTCGTGGCCGGCCGGGCCTCGTCGTACTGGCCGACCATGAACAGGGTGCGCGGCCCGTCGAGGCGATCGAGCAGGGGCTCGCCGTCATAGGCCTTCAGCGTGCCGGTGGCCGAGAACTCGGTCGCGCCCCACATGGTCTTGTATAGCACCGGGTTGAATCCCCGATCGCCGGCCGGCCGATAGGCGCGATGCGCCGGCGAGGGCGGCTCGCGGGTTAGGAAAGCCGTGTAGAAAGCGTCGGTCGCCGCATCGCAGGCGGCCGAGAACGCCTTGTCCCGCGGCGAAGGCGGCGTCCCTTCGCAGCGGGTCAGCTGATCCTGCACCGCAGCCGGCAGGTCGCCGCGCAGCAGGTTGGCGTCGGCGATCCAGCTGCGGGTCGAGACCAGCGGACTGGCCAGCACCAGGCCGGCCAGGGCCGGCGAGCGCCGCGCGCCGTACTCCAGGGCCACCGTACCGCCCCAGCTGTGTCCCAGCACGTGCCAGCGCGGAATCTTCAGGCCTTCGCGCACCGCTTCAAGTTCGTCGACGAAACGGCCCACGATCCAGTTGGCTGGATCCATCGGGTGGTCGGAAAGCCCGCTGTCGAGTTGGTCGTAGAGGATCACCGCCCGCTCATCCGTCAGCGCCAGGGCGTCGAGGAACCCAGAGTGCGTGCCGCCCGGCCCGCCGTGGACCATGACGATCGGCGGCCGCGCCGCGCCCGCCAGGGCCGCGTCGAGATCGCCGTTGATCCGCACATAGACCCGGCCGCCGGGAACCGGCAGACGCACCTCGCGGTCCGGCTTGGGAAAGGTCGCCAGCGCGGGCCGCGCCGCATCCGCCCGGGCCCCGCGTGTAGCGGCCGACGCCAAGGTCGTGGTTCCTGCCGCCGCCAGCAGGCCCAGCAGCTTACGTCGCTCGATCACGCGCATCACCCCCTGTGCATGCCTCACGGGCCTGCGCCGCGCCAGGCGTCCGGACACGCCGGAGCCCTGCTCCAACCGCATCCGGCCATCCAGCCGCCGGCACGGCCGAACCTTCGCCCTAGCCGCACGCCCCGCGCGCGACTGTGACACGGCGCACGCGAGCCCGCGACGCCATCCCCTGCTTCACTCAGTGCGCCTTGGCCTGGCCGGCCTCCGGCTCGTCGTCGCGCGATCGCGCCAAACCGCCCTCGATCGGCGAACTGGGACTGGCCAGTTCGTCGCGCATCGCCTCCAGCAGGACGTCGACCACCTCGACCGGATCGCGGCGATAATAGTCCGACAGGCCGCGCCCGAGATGACGCAGCAGGTCGGCCAGCATCATGCCCCAGGCCCGCGCCTCGTCGATCGGCGTCTCGTCATAGGCCCCGATGCGCAGGACGCAGTGCAGGCCGTGCTCGGCCACCCAGATTCGCGCCAGCTCCGTGGCCGCCGGATCGCGCATCGCCGCGTCCGGGATCGGCTGTTCCTTCATGCCCTCGCCCCCCCTTCTCGCCTGGTCCTGGTCAGCCGGCGCCGTCCTGGCCGCGCCGCTCCGAAGCGGCCGTGCGACGGGCCGTCCCCTCCTTCTGGCGACGCCAGTAATCGGCGCCGTCGTCGGGCTTGAACATGGTGCGCGGCGCCCCGGCACGGGTGACCACGGCGAAGACATTGCCGGCCGGGTCGTAGATCAGGGTATCGCCGTTCGACCGCTTCAAGGTCTGGACCCCGGCCGGCGGCTTGGCCACGAAGGCGTGGGTCTTGCGCACATAGTCGTCCACGTCGCGGGCCCCGAAGGCCTCGCCGAACCGTTCGAAGCCGCGCTGGGCGTTCTCTTCGGCGCTGCGCGTGCGGTTGGCGGCCCACATCGGCCGGCCGGCGATCAGACGCACCGGCGCATCGCGCGGATCAGCCGCCTGCCGGGCGCTCGCCGACGCCTCGGCGACCTCGGCCGAGACCAGCGCGCCGCCACCGCTGCTGCTGGTTCCGTCGCTCGACGCGACCTGGCCGCCTTTTGGCGCCTTTACCGCCGAAGCCCCGCCGTCGCAGGCCGCCAGCACCAAGGCTGGCAGGGCCAGAAGTCCGAAACGCCACGCTCCCGTCATGATCGCCATGTCCCGTTATTTACTACCTTAACGATTAGTGAACGAAAAAAGAACGCGAGTCGAGTCCCACCGTTAAGCTTTCCGCTCTCCGATGCGCGCCGCGATTGCCTGCGGGCGCGAGGCGCTCTATGCGCGGAGGGGAACCGGCGGACGAGAGGCCTTCAAGGTGAGCGACATCCCGGGCGGCAAGCGCGTGCTCCTGATCGTCGGCGGCGGCGTGGCGGCCTACAAGGCCCTGGAGCTGACCCGCCTGCTGCGCAAGGCCGGGATCGGCGTGCGGCCGATCCTGACCAAGGCCGGCGCCGAGTTCGTCACACCGCTGTCGCTGGCGGCGCTGTCGGAGGACAAGGTCTATGACGACCTGTTCTCGCTGACCGACGAGGCCGAGATGGGCCACATCCAGCTGTCGCGCTCGGCCGACCTGGTGGTGGTCGCCCCCGCCACCGCCGACTTGATCGGCAAGGCCGCGGGCGGCCTGGCCGGCGACCTGGCCTCGACCACCCTGCTGGCCACCGACAAGCCGGTGCTGATGGCGCCGGCCATGAACGTGCGCATGTGGCTGCACCCGGCCGTACAACGCAACGTGGCGACCCTGAAGGCCGACGGCGTGTCGTTCGTCGGGCCCGACGAAGGCGCCATGGCCTGCGGCGAGTTCGGCCCAGGGCGCCTGGCCGAGCCGCCGGAGATCTTCGAGGCCATCGTCGCCATGCTGCGGGGTCCGGCGGCGCGGCCTCTGGCCGGCAAGCACGCCTTGGTCACGGCCGGTCCGACGTTCGAGGCGATCGACCCGGTGCGCGGCATCACCAATCGCTCCAGCGGCCGCCAGGGCTACGCCATCGCCGAGGCCCTGGCCCGCCTGGGCGCGCGCGTCACCCTGGTCAGCGGCCCCGTGGCCCTGCCCACCCCGCCGGGCGTCAACCGCGTCGACGTCGAGAGCGCCCGCCAGATGCTGGCCGCATGCGAGGCCGCCCTGCCGGCCGACGTCGGCGTCTTCGTGGCCGCCGTCGCCGACTGGCGGGTCGACGAGGTGTTCGGCTCCAAGCTGAAGAAGGACAAGGGCGGCCCGCCGGCCCTGACCTTCGTCGAGAACCCCGACATCCTGGCTGCACTGGCCGCCTCCGGCCCCGACCGTCCAAAACTGGTGGTCGGCTTCGCGGCCGAGACCGACGACGTCGAGGCCCATGCCCGCGCCAAGCTGGCGCGCAAGGGCTGCGACTGGATCATCGCCAACGACGTCACCCAGCCGGGCGTCATGGGCGGAACCGAGAACGCGGTCCTGCTGATCGCCAAGGACCACACCGAACGCTGGGAGCGCGCGTCCAAGGACGCCGTCGCCCAGGCCATCGCCCAACGCATCGCGGAAGCTCTATGACCACCACGCCCCACATCCCCGTCGTCCAGCTCGCCCACGCCCACGGCCTGCCGCTGCCCGCCTACGAGACGGTCGGCGCCGCCGGCATGGACCTGCGCGCCGCCGTCGAGGAAGACGCGCCCCTGACCCTGAAGCCCGGCGCCCGGTTCATGGTCCCCACGGGCCTGGCCTTCGCCGTGCCGCAGGGCTTCGAGGCCCAGGTGCGGCCGCGCTCGGGGCTGGCCGCCAAGGCGGGCATCACCTGCCTGAACTCGCCCGGCACCATCGACAGCGACTATCGCGGCGAGGTGAAGGTGATCCTGGCCAACCTGGGTGAAGAGGACTTCGTCATCCGCCGCGGCGACCGCGTCGCCCAGCTGGTGATCGCACCGGTGGTGCAAGCGGCCTGGAGCCTGGTGGCCGCCCTGGACGACACCGATCGCGGCGCTGGCGGCTTCGGCTCGACCGGCGGGCGATAGCGCCGCCTTCCTGCATCTCGTCATTCCCGCCCTCGTGGCGGGAATGACGGGAAGACCAGAGACGCCGTCTCAGCGCGTTCCCAAACCCACGAGCAGGTAGCCGCCGAATCCGGTCGTGAAGGCGGCCGCCGCCAGCCACAGCATGGGACCGATCAGAGGCAGGGGACGAGGGGCTTCCATCGGGGCGTCCTGGCTCGGCCGAAAGCTCGGCCATGCTTGCAATACGCGCGATCCCGCCCCCCGGTTGCGACCGTGCGCCGTTCTTTATCCCACGATTCCCGCCTGGCGCGTATAGGTCGATAATTCGCCGAAATGGCGATTTCGATGCAAATACATCCGCAAGTAATCAGTATACGGATCAATACCCCTGCAATCGCGCAAGCGAGTCTATCTCTGCGGCAAGATGACGCGGGATCGCGTCGTTTCTTTCCAGAACAGCTATTTCGCAGACTCGAACAATCGAGAGTGACACCCGATGGACGCCATTCTCGCTCATGAATAACTTCCATTAATTCTATCGAGCGAAACTCTTCCCAATTCTATCCTGGGAAGTTCTCGAGATGCTCAGCAACCTCAAGGTGGCGCACAAGCTGGTGGTCGCCTTCGCCGTCCTGGTGGCGGCCGTGGCCGGCGCCGGTCTCCTGGCCTGGAACGGCCTGTCGTCGATCCAGCGCGTCACCGCCCTGAACGCCGAGAGCTACGCCTACCGGGCCACGGTCGAGAAGGCCTCGGCCGAGCTGGTCGAGCAGCAGAACGCCGCGCGCGGCTTCGTGGCCAGCCTCGATCCGTCCTTCGTCAAGAAGTACGAGGACTTCCAGGCCAGGTACGACGAGGCGCATCAAGTCCTGACCGACGGCGCCGAGCAGGAAGACCAGAAGGCCCGCCTGGCCCAGTTGGACCAGGCCGTGAGCGTGTTCCGCGCCGAGACCCGCGCCCAGATCGCCGCCGCCCAGGATCCGGCCCAACTGGACGCCGCCCGCCTCGACATCGGCAAGAGCGGTCGCCTGACCAACGTGCGCAAGGCGTTGAAGACGATCGACGAGGCCGAGAGCGCCGAGCTGGCCGCCCGCATCAAGGCCCAGGACAAGGCCTTCACCGCCGCGACCCTGGCCCTGGCGCTCGGCGGCGCGGCCGCCGTGGCCATCGCCGTGCTGATGGGCTGGTTGCTGGCGCGCAGCATCGCCACGCCGGTCGACGCCATGACCACCGCCATGCGTCGCCTGGCCGGCGGCGACAACGCCGTGGCCGTGCCGGCCCTGGGCCGCCGCGACGAGATCGGGGCGATGGCGCAGGCCGTGTCGGCCTTCAAGGACGCCGCCATCGAGAAGCTGCGCGTCGAGGGCGAAGCCGCCGAGCATCGCCGACAAGCCGAGGCCGAACGCGGCGCCAACGAGGCCGAGCGTGCCGCCGGCGCCCGCGAGCAGGCCGCCGTCGTCGCCCAGGTCGGGCAGGCCCTGGAGCGCCTGGCCGCCGGCGACCTGACCGCCCGCCTCGACCAGGCCTTCCCGCCCGCCTATCGCAAGCTGCAGAGCGACTTCAACGCCGCCATGGGCCAACTTCAGGAGACCATGACGACGATCAGCGGCGCGGTCGGCGGCATCCGCGCCGGCTCCGGCGAGATCAGCCACGCGGCCGACGACCTGTCGCGCCGCACCGAGCAGCAGGCCGCCAGCCTGGAGGAAACCGCCGCCGCCCTCGACGAGATCACCGCCACCGTCCGCCGCGCGGCCGAGGGCGCGGGTCACGCCCGCAAGTCGGTCGACGCCGCCCGCAAGGACGCCGAGGCCGGCGGCGAGGTGGTCGAACGCGCCGTCGCGGCGATGACGCAGATCGAGGCCTCCTCGCGCGAGATCGGCAACATCATCGGGGTGATCGACGAGATCGCCTTCCAGACCAACCTTCTGGCCCTCAACGCCGGCGTGGAAGCGGCGCGGGCGGGTGATGCTGGTAAAGGCTTCGCGGTCGTCGCCTCCGAGGTCCGGGCGCTGGCCCAGCGCTCGGCCGAGGCCGCCAAGGAGATCAAGAGCCTGATCGGGGCCTCCGGCCAGCAGGTCGACGCGGGCGTGTCCCTGGTCGGCCAGACCGGCGAGGCCCTGCGCCGCATCACCGCCGGCGTGCAGGACATCAACCGCACCGTCGCCGAGATCGCCGCCGGCGCCCAGGAACAGGCCACGGGCCTGGCCCAGGTCAATGTCGCGGTGAACCAGATGGACCAGGCCACCCAGCAGAACGCCGCCATGGTCGAGCAGTCGACCGCCGCCAGCCACTCGCTGTCCAACGAAGCGGCCGAACTGGCGCGACTGGTCAGCCGGTTCAAGGTCGGGGCGGGCTCCGGCGCGGTGAAGCGGGCGGCATAAAAGTCCTTCTCCCTTTGGGAGAAGGATTTCCGGGGCGGGAGGATCCTGAAAACAAAAACGCCCCGCCCGGGTGACCGGGCGGGGCGCTCTCGTTTCAGCTCAGATCAGGGACGCGATCAGGCGCCCGGGGGCACCGGGAAGCCGCGGTCGCGCATCAGGGCGCCGATCTTCACGTCGCGGCCGCGGAAGGCGCGGAACTGTTCGGCCGGGTCGACCGAGTTGCCGCGCGACATGATGGTCTTGATCAGGCGCTGGCCGGTGGGCTTGTCGTAGAAGCCGCCCGGCGCCTCCTGGAAGGCCTCGGCGACATCGGCGGTCAGGGTGTCGGCCCACAGGTAGCTGTAGTAGCCGGCCGAGTAGCCGTCGCCCGAGAACACGTGACCGAACTGCGGCGTGCGGTGCCGCATGACGATCTCCTTGGGCATCTTCAGCTTGGCCAGCTCGTCGCGCTCGAAGGCGTCCGGATCGATGTCCGCGCCGCCCGCCAGGTGCAGCTTCATGTCGATCAAGGCGCTGGCCAGGTACTCGGTGGTGTCGAAGCCCTGGTTGAAGGTCGAGGCCTTCTTGATCTTGTCGACCAGTTCCTGCGGGATCGGCTTGCCGGTCTTGTAGTGGACGCAGAACTTGTTGAGCACTTCCGGCGTCGACAGCCAGTGCTCGTTCAGCTGGCTGGGGAATTCGACATAGTCGCGAGCGACATTAGTGCCCGAGACGGTCGGATAGGTGACGTCGCTGTTGAGGCCGTGGATGGCGTGGCCGAACTCGTGGAACAGGGTGTTGGCGTCGTCCCAGGAGATCAGCACCGGCTCGCCGGGCTCGCCCTTGATGAAGTTGGAGTTGTTGGAGACGATCGTCGAGATCGGCTTCTTGAAGCGCTCCTGGTTGCGGTAGGCGTTCATCCAGGCGCCCGAGCGCTTGGTCGGACGGGCGTAGGGGTCGAAGTACCACAGGCCCACGTGCTTGCCGCCCCGCAGCACCTCGTACACGGTCATGTCGGCGTCATAGACCGGCACGCCCTCGACCTTCTTGAACTCGAAGCCGTAGACCTGGCCCGCGGCCCAGAACATGCCCTCGCGCAGCTTCTCCAGCTGCATGTACGGCTTCACCTCGTTCATATCGAGGTCGTACTTCGCCTTGCGGACCTTCTCGGCGTAGAAGCGGTAGTCCCAAGGCTCGATCTTGAAGCCGCCCTTTTCCGCGTCGACGATGGCCTGCATGTCGGCCACGTCCTTGGCGACCTGCTCGATGGCCGGCGTCCAGACGGCTTCCATCAGGGCCATGGCCTTGTCGGGCGTCTTGGCCATGGCGTTCTCGAGGCGCCAGTGGGCGTGGGTCGGATAGCCCAAGAGCTTGGCGCGTTCGGCGCGCAGCTTGAGGATCTTGGCGATCAGGGCGTTGTTGTCGGTCGCCCCGCCGTTGTCGCCGCGGTTGACGAAGGCCTTCCACACCTTCTCGCGGGTGGCGCGCACCGGCGAGTTGGTCAGGTAGGGGTCCACGCTCGAGCGCGTGTTGACGATGATGAACTTGCCCGGAAGCTTGCGCTGGGCGGCGGCCGAGGCGGTCGAGGCGCGGATCGAGTCCGGCAGGCCCGCGAGGTCGGCCTCGGTCAGCTCGATATAGGTGTTCTCGTCGGCCAGCAGGTTCTGGCTGAACTTCGTGAACAGGCCCGACAGCTCGGTGTTGATCGCCGCCACGCGGGCCTTGGCGTCCGGAGCCAGCTTCGCGCCCGAACGGACGAAGTTGGTGTAGTAGATCCAGACCAGACGCTGCTGCTCGGGGGTCAGCTTGGCCTTCTCGGGGCTGTTGTAGACCGTCTCGATGCGGGCGAAGAGGCCGGCGTTCTGGGTGATCTTGTCGCCGATTTCCGAGAACTTGGCGTCGATCGCCGGCTCGATGGCCTGGTACTCGGGCGAGCTCATGTTCGAGCCCCAGATCCCGTAGTAGCAGGCGACGTCGGCCAGGGTGCGGCCGGTGTCTTCCAGCGCCGCGATGGTGTTGGCGAAGGTCGGCGCGGCCTTGTTGGCGACGATGGCGTCGATCTCGGCCAGGTTCCGGGCCATGGCCGTGTCGACGGCCGAGGTCAGGTCGGAGACCTTCATCTTGTCGAAGGCGGGAACGCCGCCGTACGGACCGGTCCAGGGAGCGAGCAAGGGGTTGGTCTCCGCGGCGAAGGAAAGGCCGGGCGCGGCGGCGCTCGCGGCGGCGGCCGCGGCGGTCGTGAGAAGGAAGGTGCGACGTTGCACGGAAGGCTCTCCGTTGAGTGTGGCCGGACCCTAGGCCAAGGTCGCGGCCCCGTCACATGACAGGACCGTAACCTTTTCGCGAAGGCCTCCCGGCGCATGGACGGAAACGCCGACCGGGTCTAATGCTCGCCCCATGACCATCGGCGTCTTCGACTCCGGCGTGGGC
This sequence comes from Caulobacter sp. CCNWLW153, assembly GCF_036889365.1. Classification (NCBI taxonomy): domain Bacteria; kingdom Pseudomonadati; phylum Pseudomonadota; class Alphaproteobacteria; order Caulobacterales; family Caulobacteraceae; genus Caulobacter; species Caulobacter sp. CCNWLW153. The sequence goes on along the minus strand of NZ_JBAKFV010000002.1, from coordinate 308,068 downwards.
GGGCTCAGCGTCCACCGCGCCCTCGTGCAGCGTCTGCCCCAGGCGGACTTCGTCTATCTGGCCGACCAGGCCAACGCCCCCTATGGCGGCCGCCCCGGCGAGGAGATCGTCGACCTGACGCGGGCCGGCTGCGAGCGCCTGTTCGAGGCCGGCGCCAGCCTGGTGGTCCTGGCCTGCAACACCGCCAGCGCCATCGCCCTTCGCCGCCTGCAGCAGACCTGGCTGCCCGGCTATCGCAAGCAGTTGGGCCGTCCGGTCAACATCCTGGGCATCATCGTGCCGACCATCGAGGCGGCCACGGGTCTGCCCTGGGAGCACGAGGCCGAGCGCCGCGGCGACAAGGTCGAGCAGCTCGACGTGCTGGGGGTGTTCTCGACCCAGGGCACGACCAATTCCCGCGTCTACGAGATCGAGATCGACAAGCGAAAGCAGGACCTGGCGGTGTTCTCGCAACCCTGTCCGGACCTGGTGCCCATGATCGAGGCCGACGCCGGCGTCGTCGAACTGGCAAAGGCCGTCGAGGGTTACGTCCAGGCGCTGAAGACCCGCATCGGCCGCTATCCCGACCGCGCCGTGCTGGGCTGCACCCACTACGAGATCATCGCCGACATCTTCCGCGCCGCCCTGCCGGCCGGCACGCCGGTGATCCACCAGCCGCAGTCCACCGCCGACTCCCTTGAGCGCTACCTCGAACGTCACCCCGAGTACGACCCGGGAACCGGCGGCAGCCGCGTCTTCCTGACCACCGGCCAGCCCGGCCCGCAGAACGGCCTCGTCCAGAGCTTCTGGGGCGGCCCGCTGGTGTTCGAGAAGGCGTAACTTCAACGGTATCTGTTGCTTGATTACCCTCTGAGCTTGTCGTCAAATTCGACCACGGAACGACCGCAAGGGAGTTGGCGTGGCGATAAGGGAGCATCCGGATACCGGGACCGTACTGATGTGCGATTTTGGTGGCGGCTTTCGCGTACCGGAGATGGTGAAGCGGCGGCCGGTTGTGGTCATCAGCCCAAGGATCAGGGGCCGACCTGGCCTCTGTACGATCGTTCCGCTGAGCACCACTGCACCGGCGCCCGCCATGGACTATCACTGCCAGATCGACCTCGACCCCCCCCTGCCTGAAAAATGGATCAGCTCGGGCCTTTGGGTGAAGGGAGACATGATTTGTTCTGTCTCACTCGATCGCCTGGACTTCATTCGAACCGGTCGTCATGAAGACGGACGCAGAAAGTACTATTTTCACAAACTGCCCAGACAAACGATTTCAGGAATTAGAGGCTGCGTCCTGGCCGGTCTAGGCCTGTCTCACTTGACAAAGCACCTCTAGAATTCTACATATGTTCTCGTTAGCGGCCCTGGTCTGACCATCCGCGTCTAAGACCCTTTTCGGAGGGCCGTCGTGGAGCGTGGCGATATCAAGCCATTTCACGACGTAGATTCAGCCCCGCCTCGTGCGGGGTTTTTTCTTGTCTCCTCTGCAACGGCGGCGCTTCATCGCGGAGTATTGATCCCGGAGACGCGCCATGAAACTCGCCGCCCCCGTCCTCGCTCTCGCCCTCCTGTTCGCCGGCGCCGCCCGCGCCGAAGTGGTCGACGCCCAGCCGAACGGCTTTGCGACCAAGCGCTCGGTGGTGATCGCCAAGCCGGCCTCCGAGGTCTGGGCGGCGCTTGTGCAGCCCGCCAAGTGGTGGAGCAGCGATCACACCTGGTCGGGATCGGCCGCCAACCTGTCGCTGGGCGCGGCCTCGGGGGCCTGCTTCTGCGAGAAGATGCCGAACGGCGGCTCGGTGCTGCACATGACCACGGTCAACGCCCAGCCCGGCAAGCAGCTGACCCTGTTCGGCGGCTTGGGACCGCTTCAGCTGTCGGGCGCTTCCGGCCACATGATCTGGGCCCTGGCCGAGAAGGACGGCAAGACCACCCTGACCTGGAGCTACGACGCCGGCGGCTACATGCGCGGCGGCCTCGACAAGATCGCCCCGATCGTCGACCAGGTGCTGGGCCAGCAGCAGGACCGCCTGAAGGCCTATCTGGAGACCGGCAAGGCCGGGTAGGACCGCTCGGGCCTCAGTGCAACCCGCGCAGCAGATCGATGCGGCGCATCGCCTTGCCGGGAAGCTGCGACATGCGGCCCAGCGGCAGGGCCTCGGCGACCTGGCGCACGCCCCAGGCGGCCGAGCGCACGAAGGTGGCGGGCGAGGGCGCGCCGTAGAAGCCGAACACAACGGTCTGGCGGGCGTTGGAGAGCTCGCGCTTGAAGCGGTAGTCCCCGGTGCCCAGGTCCAGCCGGTGGTAGGACCCGGCGTTCATGCCCTTCAGGATGTCCTGGAACAGCAGCAGGCCGGGCGAATAGCGATCGAACTTGGCGTTGTGGGCGATCAGCCAGCCATGGATCGTGTGCTTGCCGCGCAGGTGCAGGTGCACCGCCGCCAGTTCGTCGCCCAGGTGCAGGGTGTAGAGCCCGCCGCCGAAATCGCCGTCGCGGCGCTCGAACAGGTCGGTGACCAGCCGGGTGACCCAGTCGGTCTTGAAGAGGTCGGTCTGGCCGGTGGCCAGCAGCTGCTCGCGCTTCCACTCGATCAGCTGGTCGAAATCGGCGCGACTGTCCGACATCGGGGCGTAGCGGCAGGGCCCGACCTCGCGCTCGGCCTTGCGGCGCTTCTTGTCGATGTCCTTGAGCACGCCGACGCCGGCGGTCTTGCGCTCGGCGGCGTAGGCCTCGTAGCCCGCCGAGACGTCGACGATCCACGAGTCCGCCTGGCCGCGACCGTGCCGGGCCAGAGTCTCGTCGTCGGCCAGCATGTGGCAGAAGTCCAGGCGCTGGGCCTTCAGGGCCGCCAGCAGCTGACGCGGATCGACGGCCACGTCGGGCGCCGAAACCAGGGCCTGATAGTCGCACATCGGCGCGCCGGCCGGCATGGCCACGCCGGCCTTGATGCGCGCGGGCAGGAAGGCCAGGGCCTGGCCCGCCTCGCCGCGAATGATGGCCACCTTCACGCGCTCGCCCTTGTCGCCCTGGGCGACGGCGACCGCCTTGGCCCATTCGGGCGACAGGAACGGAGAATCCAGGCGCGGCTGCAGCGTCTGCAGGGCGGTCCAGCAGGCGCTGTCCTCCGGCGTAAGCTGCAGGGCCTCGACAACGTCGATCTTCACGGGCGCCCCCCGAGCGCTGACCACGGACCTCCAGAAAGGCCGAGCGTGATCATGGCGCCCAGAGATTGCAGTCCGGTTTACGGACCTTGCGTGATCAGTCCATCAGTTTGCGGGTCAGATACGTATATTCGAGCGACACCCGGCGGGCGGTCTCGGCGAGGTTGGCGCTGGCGGCATGACCGCCGTCGACGTTCTCGTAGTAGAGCACGCTGTAGCCCAGGGCCTCGAGCCTGGCCGCCGCCTTGCGGGCGTGGGCAGGGTGGACCCGGTCGTCCTTGGTCGAGGTCTCGATGAACACCTCGGGATACTTCTGGCCGGCCTTGAGGTTCTGGTAGGGCGAGTACTTCTCGATCACCGCCAGGTCGGACGGGATCTGCGGATCGCCGTACTCGCCCATCCACGACGAGCCCGCGCCGATCTGGCTGTAGCGGACCATGTCGAACAGCGGCACCTGGATGACGATGGCGTTGTAGAGCTCCGGACGCTGGGTCAGGGCCACGCCCATCAAGAGGCCGCCGTTCGACCCGCCCATGATCCCCAGCCGCCGGGGCGAGGTGATCTTGCGGGCGATCAGGTCCTCTGACACCGCGAAGAAGTCGTCGTAGACCCGCTGGCGGTTGGCCTTCAGGCCCTGCTCGTGCCAGCTGGGACCGAACTCGCCGCCGCCGCGGATGTTGGCCACCACATAGGCGCCGCCGCGCTCCAGCCACAGCTTGCCCATGGTCGGCGAGTAGCCCGGCGTCATCGACGCCTGGAAGCCGCCGTAGGCATAGAGCAGGGTCGGGGTCGAGCCGTCGTACTTGGTGTTCTTCGGACGGACCAGGAAGTACGGGATCTTAGTCCCGTCGTTCGAGGTGGCCTCGAACTGCTCGACCACATGGGTCGAGGCGTCGAACTTGGCCGGGGCGGCCTTGACCTGGTCGAGCTTGCCGTTGGCCGCGTCGGCCAGCCAGTAGGTCGTGGGGGTGAGGTACCCGGTCACGCTGACGAAGATGCGGTCGTCCTTGTCCGACGCCGAACCCAGGCTGACCGTGGAATTGGCCGGCAGGTCCAGCTTCGTCCGGGTCCAGGCGCCGCCCTTGAAGTCGTACGCATAGGCCGCGCCCTTGACGTTCTCGAACAGGGCCACGACCAGGCGGTCGCGGGTGGCGTTGACGCCCTGCACCGACTCCCGGGCCGTCGGCCGCAGGATCAGGGCGGCTTTCGCCTTGGCCGGATCGGCCTTCAGGGCGGCGAGGTCGAAGGCGGCCAGGTCGCCGGTCTTCAGGCCCTGCTGCGCCCAGTCCTGCTCGACGCTGAACACCAGCTGGCCCTTGATCAGCGCCTGGATCGACGATTTCAGCGGGAAGGGCAGCTTCACCGTCGTCTCGCCGGTCACCAGGTGGGTTTCGGCGTTGAAGGTGTCGAGCGGGCGCAGCACGAACACCGCCCGCACCACGCCGTCGTGGTCGCGCAGGGCGTAAGGGCTGACGCCATAGCCTCCGTCGTCCTTGGCGCCGCGGTAGACTTCCTTGGCGGCCGACAGGGGCTGACCGCGTTTGACCAGCTTGACCACGTAGGGATAGCCGGACGTCGTCACCTCGCCAGGGGTCCAGTCTGTGGCGACGATCAGGGTGTCCTTGTCGATCCAGTCGAACCGGTGCTTGCCCTCGGGCAGCTCGAAACCGCCGGCGACGAAGCTCTTGGTCTTGATGTCGTACTCGCGCACGACCACGGCGTCCTTGCCGCCGTTCGACAGCGAGACCAGGCAGTACCGGCTCTCCGGGGCCAGGCAGTCGGCGCCCTTCCAGACCCAGTTCTTGCCCTCGGCCTTGGCCAGGGCGTCGAGGTCGAGGATCGTCGACCAGGCCGGCTGCGCCGTGCGGTAGCTGGCCAGGGTGGTGGTGCGCCAGACGCCGCGCACATGGTCGGCGTCCTGCCAGTAGTTCCGCAGGTCGTCCTCGGCGACGAACGACACGCCGGGGATCCGGTCCTTGGCGTTGACGATGGTCAGGGCCGCGTCGTGCAGGCCGGCGTAGCGCGCATCGCCCTGCAGCACGGGCAGGGTGCGGTCGTTCTGGGCCTTCGCCCAGTCGAGCGCGCGCTGGCCCTCGATCTCCTCCATCCAGATGTAGGGATCGTCCTTGCCAAGCTCGGCCAGCGGGGTGCGGACGGCGGCGGGCGCGGTGTCGGGAGCGGCGTGGGCGGAAACGGTCATGAGGCTCGTGGCGGCGAGTAGGGCCAGGGTCAGGTTACGCATCTAGTGATCCATCAGCTGGCGCGACAGGTAGGTGTAGTGCAGCGCCCAGCGCTTGGCGTTGGCAGCCGGGTCCGCCCCGTTGGCGTGACCGCCGTCGGTGTTCTCGTAGTACATGTAGGGCTGCCCCAGATCGGCCAGGCGGGCCGAGAACTTGCGGGCGTGACCCGGGTGCACCCGGTCGTCCTTGGTCGAGGTGGTGATGTAGGCCAGCGGGTATTTCACCCCGGCCCTCAGCTTCTGGTACGGGCTGTACGTCGAGATCCAGGCCCGCTCTTCCGGCTTGTCCGGATCGCCATACTCGCCGATCCACGAGGCCCCGGCCGGCAGCTTGGTGTAGCGGATCATGTCCAGCAGCGGGCTTTCCACCACCACGGCGTTCCACAGGTCGGGCCGCTGGGTCAAAGCAACGCCCATCAGGAGGCCGCCGTTCGACCGGCCATACGCGCCCAGGTGACGCGGGCTGGTGACCTTGGTCGAGATCAGGTTCTCGGCCACGGCGAAGTAGTCGTCATAGGCCCGCTGGCGGTTGGCCTTCAGCGCCGCCTCGTGCCAGGCCGGACCGAACTCGCCGCCGCCGCGGATGTTGGCCACCGCGTAGGAACCGCCACGCTCGAGCCACAGCTTGCCGATCAGCGGGTCGTAGACCGGCAGCTTCGACAGCTGGAAGCCGCCGTAGGCGTGAAGCAGGGTCGGGGCCGAGCCGTCGAGCTTGGCGCCCTTCTGGCTGACCAGGAAGTAGGGGATCTTGGTCCCGTCCTTGGAAACGGCTTCCTTCTGCTCGACCTTGAGCCTGGAGGCGTCGAAGCGGGCCGGCAGGGTCTTGACCGTTTCGGCGTCGGTCTTGGTGGCGTCGGCCAGCTTCAGCTGCGTCGGGGTGACGAAGCCCTCGACCGTATAGAATACCTGGTCGCCGCTGTCGGCGGTGGCGACGATCGAGACGGCGGCGTTGTCCAGGCCCGGCAGGCCCTGGCCGCGCCAGCCAAACTCGCCGTGGTCGCTGAAGCTGCGGATGCCGCCTTTGACGTTGTCGTAGATCACCGCCACCACGCGGTTGTCGGTCACCGCCACCTGGTCGATCGACTGGCGCGCGCCGGGCGCGAAGATCGTGCAGGGGTCGCAGTCGTTGCTGATGGCGATGTCCCCGGCCGGCCTAGGCGGCTTGGGCAGCAGGGCCTTGGGGCTGACCGAGATCAGGGCGCCGGCCGGGAAATTGCGGCCCAGCGACGGCATCGGCTCGTAGTTCCAGGGCTCCTCGACCGTCAGGATCAGGTCACCGCCGACCATGCCGCGGATCGACGAGCGCTCGGGGATCGGCAGCTGCGTCGCCTTGCCCGCGTCGTCGAGCAGGAAGGTCTTGGTGTGGAAGAAGTCGGTGGCGCGCTCGATCAGCACCACGCGATTGCCCTTGGCGTCGCGCAGCACGTGCGGGCGGGCGCTGACATCGGCCTTCTCGCCGCGGAACACCTCTACGGCCTGGTCCAGCGACTGGCCGCGCTTGAGCGTCTTGACCACCATGCCGTAGCCGCTGTCGGTGGTCGTGCCCGCGCCCCAGTCGCGGGTCAGGATCAGGGTGTCGGCGTCCAGCCAGTCGATGGTCTGCTTGCTCTCGGGCAGGAAGAAGCCGTCCTTGACGAAGCTCTTCGTCGCCAGGTCGAACTCGCGCACCTCGACGGCGTCCTTGCCGCCGTTCGACAGGTTCACCAGGCACCGGTCATGGGTCTTGGGACGGCAGTCGGCGCCCTTCCAGATCCAGTTCTTGCCCTCGGCCTTGGCCAGGGCGTCCAGGTCGATGACCGTCTCCCACTTGGGGTCGGCCGAGCGGTAGCTCTCCAGGCTGGTGCGCCGCCAGACGCCCCGCACGTGGTCGGCGTCCTGCCAGAAATTGAACACGCTGGAGCCGACGAAGGTCGGCGTGGCGATGCGGTCCTTGGCCGCCAGCACCTTCAGCGCCGCGTCATGCAGGCCCTGGTAGCGCTTGTCGCCCGTCAGCACGGGCAGGGTCTTGGCGTTCTCGGCCTTGACCCAGTCCAGCGACGAGGGCGTCTCGACGCCTTCCAGAGCCAGGTGAGGATCGGCGGGCTCCTGGGCGCGGGCGGGGCCGGCGGCGAGGAGGGCGAGGGCCAGGGCGGCGGGCGAAACGGAGCGGAGCGTCAGCATGGCGGAGGACGTTAATGCCATTCCCGCCGCTGGCTAGGCCATTTTTGACCCTCGCGAGGGCGGATCGTTCTCTTCTCCGTAAAACCCCCGCGAAAGCCGGGGCCCAGGTGTTTTATCGTCGAGCGCCACGCGTTTCAGAAAAAGCCTGGGTCCCCGCATTCGCGGGGATTTTACGGGATCAAATGGCCTCAGGCCCCGTCATCCGGGATGCACAGCAGCTTGCCGCAGGCCTTGCAGTGCACCGCGTCCGGGTCGTGCTTGCGCAGGCCGCAGTCGGGGCAGGGGAAGGTCACCTTGTGCGGCCGCAGGATCGACTGGATCAGGCCGATGAACAGCGACACCCCGCCGATCATCACCGCCATCGACAGCAGCTTGCCCCACACCCCCGGCAGGGTGACGTCGCCATAACCCGTGGTCGTCAGGCTGGTGACGGTGAAGTAGAGGGCGTCCACATAGCCGGCTATGCCCTCGTGGCGGCCCGCGAAGCTGGAATAGACGAAGCCCGTGACCACGAAGACGAAGGTCAGCAGCGACGAGGCCGCGCGGGTGATGTCCTCGATGCGGGTGTCGTCGTAGCGCCGGGCCACCGTGCGCCAGAAGAACTCGCTGTGCACCAGCGTCCACAGCCGCAGCACCCGAAGAAAGCCGAAGTTGTAGAGCCAGGCGGGGAACATCAGCGTGGCCAGCACGAAGAGGTCGATCCAGGTGATCGGCTTCTTCAGCCAGCTCTTCATGTCGCCGTGGGCGATGGCCCGGGCCACGAGGTCGACGGCCAGGAACGTCGCGACCCCATAGTCGAGCAGGTAGAAGGTCACCCCGTGATGCTGCATCAGCGGCGCGGCCACGAAGAAGCCGATAATCAGCAGATCGATCAGGATCACCGCATAGCGGAACCGCACCGCCACGGGCGAGGCGCCGTGGTAGAGGGCCCGCAGACGGGCGCGCAGGCGCAGTTCCTCAGCCATTGTCGGCGACCAGTCGCAGCGGCGCGCGCTTGGCTTCCACCGGCGCGGGCGGAGCGCCGCCGACCAGGGTCAGGGCCGTCTCGTAGCCGCCGCCGAAGTCGACGCGGGTCATGGTGTCGAGCTGGCGCGCGGTCGGCTCGCGTTCCCAGACGGCGCCGGGATCGATGTCCTGCATCCACACCACCCCGCCCTCGACGCTGATGATCGCCCCGATGTAGCAGACCCCCGGCTTGGCGGCCTCGGCATGGACCGTGACCACCGGGAACAGGCGGCCGGCCGTCGCCAGGATGTCGCCGATGCTGTTCAGCGCCACCGCCGGCGTTTCGGGAAAGGCCTCGCCGCGCTTTTCGAGCGCCGCCTCGACGAACTCGGGGTAGGGCGCGGGCTCCAGGTTCTTGACGTCGGCCAGGCGATAGCAGCCGAAGCCGTTGTAGTGGATGTGGTCGTTGACCTCGCAGAGCATCAGGAAGGCGGGTCCGACGCCGACCACATAGCCCCTGACCCAACCGTCCTCGAAACGCCGGTGGAAGCGCACCAGCCGGCGCTCCTGCATGGCGATCGTCAGTCGTTCGCGAATATCCGTAGCCGTCATCTCACTGCGTCGTCCCGCTGCGGTGCATTCTGCGTCACTTTCGACTATATAGCCCGGCCATGAGCCGCACCTTCCTGAAGATGAACGGGCTCGGCAACGACTTCGTCGTCATCGAGACCCTCACCCAGCCGTTCGAACCCTCCGCCGAGGAGATCCGCGCGATCGCCAAACGCGGCCAGGGCGGGATCGGCTGCGACCAGGTGGTGGCCATCGATCCGCCCAAGGCGGAAGGGGCCTCGGCCTTCGTGCGCTTCTGGAACGCCGACGGCGAGCCGGCCGGCGCCTGCGGCAACGGCACCCGCTGCGTGGCCTGGCTGCTGATGCAGTCGGGCGGCAAGGACGCAGTGACCTTCGACACCAGCGCCGGGCGCCTGTCGGGCGTGATGGCCGGCGACAAGCGCGTGACGGTCGACATGGGCCAGCCGCGCCTGTCGTGGGAGCAGATCCCGCTGTCGGAGGAAATGGACACCGCCCGCGTCGAGCTGCAGGTCGGCCCGATCGACGCGCCGTGGGTGCACACCCCGGTCTGCGTCTCGATGGGCAATCCGCACGTGGTGTTCTTCGTCGACGCCCCGGTGAGCGACGAGTTCGCGCAGAAGACCGGCAGCCTGGTCGAACATCACCCGCTGTTCCCCGAAGGCGTCAATGTCGGCTTCGCCCATGTCGTCTCGCGCGACCACATCAAGCTGAAGGTCTGGGAACGGGGCGCGGGCCTCACCGCCGCCTGCGGCACCGGCGCCTGCGCCGCCCAGGTCGCCGCCGTGCGCCGCGGCCTGACCGACCGCACCGCCACCGTCGAGTTCGAGAGCGGCCCGCTGGTCATCGAATGGCGCGAGGCCGACGGCCACGTGATCATGACCGGCCCGGTCGCCCTGGAGTTCACCGGCAAGCTGCCCGAGATCGTGAGCGCATGAGCGAGCTGCACCCCGCCCTCGCCCCCGGCAAGACCGCCGTCGTCACCGGCGCGGCCGACGGCATCGGCCTGGCCGCCGCCAAGGCCTTCGTCGAGCTGGGCCTCAACGTGGTCATGGCCGACGTCACCGGTCGCAAGCTGAAACAAGAGGCCGAGGCCATCGGCGCCCTGGCCGTGCCCACCGACGTGGCCGACCGCGCCGCCGTCGAGGCCCTGCGCGATGTCGCCGTCGAGCGCTTCGGCGCCGTCGACGTGCTGATGAACAACGCCGGCGTGGGCGGCGGCGGCGACGCCTTCTCGGGCGACGACGCCTGGAAGCGCATCCTCGACGTCAACCTTTGGGGCGTGATCAACGGCGTCCAGGTGTTCGGCGAGGAGATGGCCGAAAGCGGTCGTCCGGGCCTGATCATCAACACCGGCTCCAAGCAGGGCATCACCCAGCCGCCGGGCGACACGGCCTACAACGTCTCCAAGTCGGCGGTCAAAGCCCTGACGGAGGGGCTCGCCCACACCCTGCGCGAGATCGTCGACTGCCAGGTCAGCGCCCACCTGCTGATCCCCGGCTACACCTTCACCGGCATGACCAAGCGCGGCCCGGGCGGCAAGCCCGACGCGGCCTGGACATCCGAGCAGGTGGTCCACTTCATGCTGGCCCGCATCGCCGCCGGCGACTTCTACATCCTGTGCCCGGACAACGACGTGCCGCGCGCGCTGGACGAAAAGCGCATGGCCTGGGCGATGGGCGACGTCATCGAAAACCGCCCGGCCCTGTCGCGCTGGCACGACGACTGGAAGGACGCCTTCGCGGCGTTCATAGCGTCATGAGCGTCTACACGGTCATCAAGGCCCAGCCGAAGCCCAAGCCGGAAGTCGGCGAAGAGGGCGGCCCGGCCGTGAAGGTCTCGGGTCCCGACGGCGTCGACGTCGTCACCTTCGGCTGCCGCCTGAACGCCTACGAGAGCGAGGCCATGCGCGCCCGCGCCGCCGCGGATGGTCTTTCGGACGCCGTGGTGTTCAACACCTGCGCGGTGACCAACGAGGCCGTGCGCCAGGCCCGCCAGGCGATCCGCAAGGCCCGCCGCGAGCGTCCGGGCGCGCGGATCATCGTCACCGGCTGCGCCGCACAGATCGACCCGGCCGCCTTCGCCGCCATGCCGGAGGTCGACCTGGTGCTCGGCAACGCCGAGAAGGCCGCCCCCGGCGCGCTGGTCGAGACGACGACCCGCGTGCGGGTCAACGACATCATGTCGGTCAAGGAGACCGCCGGTCACCTGATCGACGGCCTGAAGGACCGCGCCCGCGCCTATGTCGAGGTCCAGAACGGCTGCGATCACCGCTGCACCTTCTGCATCATCCCCTACGGCCGGGGGAACTCGCGCTCGGCCCCGGCCGGCGAGGTCGTCGAGCAGGTGCGCAAGCTGGCCGCCGAAGGCTATCGCGAAGTCGTCCTGACCGGCGTCGACGTCACCTCCTGGGGCGCCGACCTGCCGGGCGAGCCGACCCTGGGCCAGCTGGTGGGTCGCATCCTGCGCATGGTCCCCGACCTGCCGCGCCTGCGCCTGTCGTCCATCGACGCCGCCGAGATCGACCCCGACCTCCTGAAGCTGTTCGCCGAAGAGCCCCGGCTGATGCCGTACCTGCATCTCAGCCTGCAGGCCGGCGATGATTTGATCCTCAAGCGCATGAAGCGCCGGCACAATCGCACCGACGCGCTGAACCTGGTGGCCAGCGTGCGCGCCGTGCGCCCGGACGTCGCCTTCGGCGCCGACCTGATCGCCGGCTTCCCGACCGAGAGCGAGGAAGCGTTCGAGAACACCGTCCGCCTCGTCGAGGAGGCGGGCCTGGCCTTCCTGCACGTCTTCCCCTACAGCGCCCGCCCCGGCACGCCGGCCGCGCGGATGCCGCCAGTCAAGGGCCCGGTCATCAAGGACCGCGCCAAGCGCCTGCGCGAAGCCGGCCAGCGCGGCCTGGAACGCCATCTGGCCGCCCAGGTCGGCCGCGTGCTGCCGGGCCTGGTCGAGCGCGAGGGCCTGGCCCGCGCCGAAGACTTCACCGAGATCGCCTTCACCGGCGAAGCGCCGGCCGGCGAGATCGTGGCCTTCCGCGTCACCGGCCACGACGGAGCCCGCGTGATCGCCGAGCTGGCCGCTTGAGGCGCCTGCTCGCGGCCGTCCTCGCCGCCCTGCTCGCCGTCCCGGCGACGGCGCTGGCGCAGGACGCGCCGGTCACCTTCAGCGTCATGACCTACAACGTCGCCGGCCTGCCCTGGCCGGTGAAGAAAGGTCGCGGCGAGGCGCTGAAGAAGATCGGCGACGAGCTGGCCAGGATGCGCGCGGCCGGGACCGAGCCCGACGTCGTCCTGATCCAGGAAGGCTTCCGCAAGGAGATCGGCGAGCTGATCGACCGCTCCGGCTATCCCTATGTGGCGCGCGGCCCCAAGCGCAAGCAGCGCGACGCCAGCCTGTGGGCCAGGGGCGAGAAGCCCGACTACCGCCGCGTGGCCTACCGCTGGAAGGGCGAGGGCCTGGGCAAGTGGGGCTCCAGCGGCCTGTGGGTGCTCAGCAATCACCCGATCGAGGACGTGAAGTCGCACGCCTATCATTACTGCGCGGGCCTGGACTGCCTGGCCAACAAGGGCGTGATGCTGGTCAGCCTGAACGTGCCGGGCCTGCCGACGCCGGTCGAGGTGGCCGACACCCACCTCAATTCCAAAGGCGCCTCGCGCGTGCCCCGGTCGCGTAACCGCATGGCCCACCACCTGCAGGCCGACGAGTTCAAGCGCTTCATGGCCGCCGACCGCACGCCCGGCGCGCCGCTGATCGTCGGCGGCGACTTCAACGTCATGCACGCGCCCGACCGCTTCGACTACGTGATGGCCGACTATCCGTTCGAGGTGGTCAGCCGCTGGTGCCACAACCTGCCGGGCGCTTGCGAGACCCAGATCTCCTACGACGGCGACGCGCCCTGGCTCGACACCCAGGACCTGATCGGCTTCCTCGACGGCGACAAGGTCGATGTCACGCCGACCCGCGTGGAGGCCACCTTCGACGGCGCCCACGAGCCGGTGCTGTCGGACCACGACGGCTATCGCGTGACCTTCCAGCTGACGCCCAAGACCTAGCGGCGGCCGCCCCGGCCATTGCCGCCCTCGACGCCGCCGCGCGCGCGCAGCAGGTCGCCCACCGACGCGCCGTCGATGGTGCAGCGGGCCACCACCCGGTCGTAGGAATGCTTGATCGCCCGGCATTGCAGGTACTGCCGCCAGACCACGTCCTCGAGCATGGTCTTGGCCGCCCGGCCGCCGGGCGAGTTCAGTTCCGGCGCATAGAAGTCCGACACCCTCACCTCGATCCAGGTCGACGGGTCGCTGCTGCGGCCCACGCACAGGCTGTCGCCGTCGCCGACATAGCGAACCGGCCCATCGAAGCGGGCGCCGGGCGCGGGCAGGGCGCCCTCGCACGGATCGGCCAGCGCCACGGCCGGCGCCGCCAGGAGCGCCGTCGCCAGAACCAGTCCCCAACCCCTCATCGATGCCTCCGCCTTGCGCGAGAGGAATCGGTACGCCCTATCGAAGCGGTTGTATTTTCTCACGATTTACTAACTCGAACGCATTACTGCGTCCGTTGGACACCGCGTCGGGCCTTGCTGTCACGCGGGATCTGACCTCAGGTGCCGCCTCGGCTGTGGAGGGGATCATGGGCTTGAGCGGCGGCTGCCAGTGCGGCGCGGTGCGGTTCCGGGTGGACGGCCAGCCTGGCCGGGCCTCCATCTGCCATTGCCGGATGTGCCAGAAGGCGTTCGGCGGCCCGTTCGGGGCGCTGGTCACCGTGAACCTGGCCGACCTGACCTGGACCCGGGGCGAGCGCGCGACCTTCCAGAGCTCGGATACGATCCGCCGCGGCTTCTGCGCCACCTGCGGTACGCCGCTGACCTATGAATGGAGCCAGGAGAAGATCGACCTGGCCGTCTTCGCCTTCGACGATCCGTCGCCCGTGGAGCCCGTGGTCCAGCTGGCGACCGACAGCCGGCCGGCATGGATGGAGCATCTGGCCGACATGCCCGTGCGCCCGCCGATGGGCGGATCGGCCAGTCCGGTGGTGTCGAGGCAGCATCCGGACTTCGATACGTGAACACCAACTCCTCCCCCGTGCAACGGGGGAGGGGGACCGCAATGCGGTGGAGGGGGCCAGACTGGGCTCCGTGCCGGCCGTCGCCCCCTCCGTCACGTCGCCGGTGGCGCCGCGCCACCTCCCCCGCTTCGCGAGGGAGGTGCTAGGACTTCTCTTCCCCGCCCATGAACCCCGGCAGGCTCCAGCCGAACTTGATCGCGCAGGCCCGCAGGCCGAAGGCGGCGGCGAAGCCGGCGATGCCGGCCGGCCAGAACGGCACGCGCCACCATTGCAGGATCGCGAACACGGCCGCGCCCAGCAGGGCGGCGGTGATGTAGATCTCACGGCGCAGCAGCAGGTTGGGCTCCTCGGCCAGCACGTCGCGCACCACCCCGCCGAAGGCCGTCGTCAGCACGCCCATGATCACCGAGGTGAAGGGGTGCACGCCCAGGCTCAGGGCCTTGGCCGTGCCGACCACGGCGTAGGCGGCCATGCCCAGGGCGTCGAGCCACAGCAGGGCCCGGAACCGCCAGCCGCGCTGGCCCAGCAGCCAGATCACCAGGGCGGCGGCCAGGCAGGCCAGGATGTAGCCAGGCCGCTGGATCCAGAACACCGGCGCGCCGATCAACAGGTCGCGCAGCGTGCCGCCGCCAACGCCCGTGATCGCCGCGAAGAAACCGAAGGTGATGATGTCGTGCTTGCGCCGCGCGGCCGCCAGCGCGCCGGTCGCGCCGAACACGGCGGCGGCGGCGTAGTCGAGCCAGAAAAGAGCGGCGGCCAACGGATCCATGTTCTCTAAACGCCATGGTCGGAGCCCAAGCGCAACCGTTCCACCGCCGCCGCGCTAACCTCGAATCGTGAATCTCTTCTTCACTTTTCCCGCCGGGTCGCTACAGGAGCGCGGATGAGCGAAAAGCCCTCGCAGAAACAAGGCTGGTTCCAGCGTCTCACGGCCGGCCTCACCCGGTCGTCCCAGGCGATGACCGAGCAGGTGACCGGCGCCTTCACCAAGAAGCCGCTGGACCAGGAACAGCTCGACGCGCTGGAGGAGATGCTGATCGAGGCCGACCTCGGCCCGCAGATCGCCGCCCGCATCACCGACGCCTTCGGCAAGGCCCGCTTCGGCAAGGCCTCGAGCGACCGCGAGGTCAAGGAGGCCCTGGCCGAGCTGATCACCGCCGAGCTGGCCGACCGCGAAGGCCGCTTCGACCCGCTGGACGGTCCGCGCCCCTATGTCGTGCTGTTCATCGGCGTCAACGGCTCGGGCAAGACCACGACCCTGGGCAAGATCGCCGCCGACCTGACCGAGAAGGGCGCCCGCGTCCTGATCGCCGCCGGCGACACCTTCCGCGCCGCCGCCGTCGAGCAGCTGAAGGTGTGGGCCGACCGGGCCGGCGCCGACTTCATGTCCAAGCCCACCGGCAGCGACGCCGCCGCCCTGGCCTTCGAGGCCGTCGAGCGCGCCAAGGCCGAAGCCTACGACGTCGTGCTGATCGACACCGCCGGCCGCCTGCAGAACAAGCAGGGCCTGATGGACGAGCTGCTCAAGGTCATCCGCGTGGTCAAGAAGGTCGATCCCGACTACCCGCACGAGACCCTGCTGGTGCTCGACGCCACAGTCGGCCGCAACGCCCTGGCCCAGGAAAAGGTGTTCGGCAACAGCGTCGGCGTTTCCGGCATCGTCATGACCAAGCTGGACGGCACCGCCCGCGGCGGCGTGCTGATCCCCGTCGCCCGCGCCTCCGACAGCCCGATCAAGCTGATCGGCGTCGGCGAGGGGATCGACGACCTACAGCCGTTCGACGCCCGCGCCTTCTCGCGCTCGCTGGTCGGCCTGGAGGACTGAGCGCGTGACCGATCCCAAGTCCGAAGCCAAGAAGAAGAGCGCCTGGGTGCGCACCGCCGTCGACTACGGCGCGCCGATCGCCTTCGCCGTCACCTATTTCGTCACCAAGAACTTCCAGACCGCCACCTGGGTGCTGGTCGCCGCCTCGGCCCTGGCCCTGGTGGTCGGCTACGCCGTCGAGCGGCGCGTGGCGCTGCTGCCGCTGTTCTCGGGCGTGATGGCGCTGGTGTTCGGGGTGCTGGGCCTGGTTTTCCACAGCGACGTGTTCGTCAAGATCAAGGTCACGGTCGTCAACGGCGCCCTGGCCGCCTTCATGATCGGCGGCGTCTTCCTGGGTCGCGCGCCGCTGAAGGCGCTGATGGGCGAGGCGCTGCACATGTCCGACGCCGCTTGGCGGACCCTGACCCTGCGCTACGGCGGCTATTTCGCGGTGGCGGCCATCGCCAACGAGGTGGTGCGTCTGACCCAGGACACCCCCACCTGGGTGAAGTTCCGCATCGCCCTGCTGCCGCTGGCCATCGTCTTCTCGCTGACCCAGACGCCCTTCATCATGAAGCACATGGCCAAGCCGGACGACCAGAAGACCCCCGAGCCGCCCGACGCCGGGTTCTGATCCGCCCGCGGCGGCCCCCTTCATCGCTTCCTGACAGCTCCTCCACGGGGGAGCATCTACCGACCACGGACCATCTGTCGTCAAACCGACGCGTTGACGTGCTAGCTGGACGTCCGTCAGCGGAAATGGGGCGGACGACATGGCCAAGCACAAGAGTGACAAGGGCGCGACGCGCGAGGTCGGAGTGCTGGACCGCTCGCCCAGCCACCTGCTGCATCGGGTGCTTCAGACCGCCCTCGACATCTATGTGGAAGAGACCGGCGCCGGCGGGATCACCCAGCGCCAGTTCGCCGTGCTGGCCGCCGTGGCCCAGCACGAAGGCGTCACCCAGACGGGCCTGGTGAAGGCCACCGGCATCGACCGATCGACCCTGGCCGACATGGTCGCCCGAATGATCGCCAAGGGCCACCTGGAACGTCAGCGTTCGGAGCAGGACGCTCGCGCCAACTCCGTGCGCCTCACGCAGGCCGGCCGCCTGATCCTGGAAGAGAGCCTGCCGCGCGTGGCCGCCGCCGACGCCCGGATCCTGTCTCTGCTGAAGGCCGGCAAGCGTGACGGCTTCCTCGACCTTCTGGCCGAGATGGCCGCGGTCGACCTGACCGCGCCGCGTCCCGAGCCGAAGGCCAAGAAGCCCAAGTCGGAAAAGGCCGACAAGCCGAAGAAGGAAAAGAAGGCCAAGAAGGACAAGGACGCCAAGAAGGCGGCCTGAGCCCGCTTCGCCGCGAAACCTCCGCTGTTTGGCCGCGTTCCCTTCAGCCCCAACCTGAACGGCCCTTCATCGCAGCGCCGGAAAACGGCCGCTCCATGGCCTTTCCCGCGACGCGCGCACAGGGCAAAGGTGGAGGTGAAGGAGTTCGCATGACGCAGACCACCATGAACCGTCGCACCCTGATCGCCGCCGGCGGCGCGGGCCTGATGGCCGCCGCCTTCGGCGCGCCGGCCCTGGCCCAGGAGCTGTCGGACGAGGACAAGGCGCTGATCGCCAAGGCCACGGCCTATATTCAGGGCCTGTCCAACGCCAAGGGCCGCTTCGTCCAGACCGATCCGCGCGGCGTGACCACCCAGGGCACCCTGTGGCTGCAACGCCCGGGCAAGGCGCGGTTCGAGTATGACGGCCCCAACGGCCTGCTGGTCGTCAGCAACGGCAACAACGTCAACATCTTCGACAGCCGGCTGAAGACCTTCGAAAGCTATCCGCTGAGCCGCACGCCGCTGGCCCTGCTGCTGGCGCGCGAGGTGCGCCTGGACCGCGGGGTGAAGATCACCAGCGTGCGCAAGCTGGCCGATGGCTTCACGATCGTCGCCCAGGACGCCAAGCGGCAGACCCTGGGTCGGCTGGAGATGAACTTCAGCAGCGCGCCCGAGCTGATCGGCTGGACCATCAGCGACGTGAAGGGCGGCCAGACCCGCGTGCGCCTGTCGGGCCTCGACAAGGTAGGCGCCATCGATCCGAAGCTGTTCGTGCTGACCGATCCGCGCCGCCGCACGGGCAAGCCGGCCACCGGCTGACATCCGTGCAAGCAAGCCGGTTTGTGACATTCTCACAACATGCAATAGATAAGCGGTTTTTCGCTTGACTAAAAGTTTCGGCGTGGCACTTTTATCACGCATGGCGATGAGCGCCCGACCCGCTCTTCGCAAACCGTGCCGGATCTATCCCCTCCCGGCGGCGGCATGAGAGACCTGACTTTCGCCCGGACGCTTCGTGTGTCCGGGCGTTTTTCTTTGTGGTCCGCGAGCGGTGCAGGTAGGGGAGCGGCATGCGCCTCCGTATCGCCACCTGGAACGTCAATTCCGTCCGCCTGCGCGCCGAACAGGCTGCCCGCTTCGTCGACGAAGCCGCGCCCGATGTCCTGTGCATGCAGGAGATCAAATGCCAGGACGGCGAATTCCCGCGCGAGGCCTTCGAGGCCATGGGCCTGCCGCACATCAAGATCGCCGGCCAGAAGGGCTGGCACGGCGTGGCCATCGCCTCGCGCCTGCCGATCGAGGACGTTCCGACGCTGATGAACTGCCGCGAGGGCCATGCCCGCTGCGTGGCGGCGAAGGTGGCCGGCGTCGAGATCCAGAACTTCTACATCCCGGCCGGCGGCGACCTGCCCGACCGCGTCGCCAACCCGAAGTTCGACCACAAGCTCGATTTCTACGAGACCCTGACGGCGGCCCTGAAGACGCGCGATCCCAAGGCTCCGCTGATCGTCACCGGCGACCTCAACATCGCGCCGGGCGAGAACGATGTCTGGAGCCACCGCCAGATGCTGAAGGTGGTCAGCCACACCCCGGCCGAGCTCGAGGCTTTCGACGCCATGATCAAGTCGATGGACCTCCTGGACCTCCCGCGCCTCGCGACGCCGGAGCCGGAAAAGCTGTTCTCGTGGTGGAGCTACCGCGCCGCCGATTTCCGCAAGTCCAACCGCGGCCTGCGCCTGGACCACATTCTCGCCAGCCCCGGCCTGCGCGACGCGGCCATCGTCGACGGCAAGGTCTCGGCCCAGGTGCACGACACGGTGCGCGAATGGGAACGCCCCAGCGACCACGCGCCGGTCACGGCGGATCTGAAGGTCTGATAACGACCCTCTCCCGGAGGGGAGAGGGAGGGGCCCAGGCGACAGCCTGGGAGGGTGAGGGGTGACGGCGCCTGACGTCGTGCCGGCACGCCGTCTTCGGTTCCTAACCCCTCATCCGACCTGCTTCGCAGGCCACCTTCTCCCTCTGGGAGAAGGGTTACTCCGCCGCCGGCGCCAGCTCCGGCAGATCGAACTTCAGCCAGACGGCCTTGTCCTTCAGGGTCGACTTCACCCAGTCGGCGTGCACGGCACGCTCGGCCTCGGTCGAGCGGAAGGGCAGGGGACGGGGGCGGGCGCCGTAGCCGCCGGCGCGGGCGGCGCTGACGGCGGTGGCCGCCACCGCGTGGGTCAGTTCGAGCGCGCGCTCCTTGCCGCCCTGCAGTTCGAGATAGACCTCGGCCAGCAGGTGGGAGTCGATCAGCGCCCCGTGCTTGTCACGGCTGTCGAGGCTGATCTTGAAACGCTTACAGAGTGCGTCGAGCGAGTTGTACATGCCCGGAAAGCGCTTCTTGGCCATGGCCAGGGTATCGACCCAGCGCTCTTCCGGCAGCGGCGGACGGCCGCATTTCTCCAGCTCGAAATTGACGAAGCTGCGGTCGAACGAGGCGTTGTGGGCCACGACGACGCTGTCGCCGACGAATTCCAGGAACTTGTCGGCGATCTCGTGGAACTTCGGCTTGCCGGTCAGGAAGGCGGCCGACAGGCCGTGCACCTTCTCGGCCTCGGCCGGCATGTCGCGCAGCGGGTCACAATACTCGTGGAACGAGCGGCCGGTGGGCATGTAGTCCACCACCTCGATGCAGCCGATTTCGACCAGGCGGTCGCCCGTCTTCGGATCGAAGCCGGTGGTTTCGGTGTCGAGGATGATTTCCCGGGCCATGGTCTTTCAATGGGCCGGTTCGACTCCGGCATCAAGCTTGGGCGGAGGTTCTCAACAGGGTCAGGATGTCGCGCACCTGGTCGTGGGCGGCTTGCAGGCCCTTGCCCGTATCGACCACGAAGTCGGCGCGGGCGCGCTTCTCGGCGTCGGGCAGCTGACGGGCCAGGATCGCCTCGAACTTCTCGGCCGTCATGCCCGGCCGGGCCAGCACCCGCTCGCGCTGGACCTCGGCCGACGCGCTGACCACCACCACCTTGTGGACGTTCTTCTGGCCGCCGGTCTCGAACAGCAGCGGCACGTCGAGCACGACAATGTCGTGGCCGTCCTTTTCCGCCGTCTCGAAGAAGCCGATGCGATGGGCGCCGACCAGCGGGTGGACGATGGCCTCGAGCTTCTCCAGCGCCTCGGGATCGCCGACCACCTGGGCGCTGAGCCGGGCGCGGTCGATCGCGCCGTCTATGACGACGCCCGGAAACGCCGCCTCGACCGGCGCCACCGCCGCGCCGCCCACGGAATAGAGGGCGTGCACGGCCGCGTCGGAGTCGTAGACCGGCGCGCCCTCGGCCTCGAACATCTTGGCCGTGGTCGACTTGCCCATGCCGATGGAGCCGGTGAGGCCCAGGATGATCATTTCGCGCCTTGCCCCAGATGCGCCAAGGCGACGGCGCGGACATCGACGTCAGTCGGCGGCGCCTGGCCGAAGAAGGCTTCGAACGACGGCGCCGCCTGCAACAGCAGCATTTCCAGGCCGTCCACCGTGGGCCGGCCCGCGGCCTGCGCGCGCGCCAGGAATTCGGTGCGCAGCGGCTTGTAGACCATGTCCATCACCACGCAGCCTTGCGGAGTGAGCGCCAGGTCGGCCGCCGGCCCGTCGCCGCCGCCCAGGCCCAGCGAGGTGGCGTTGATGACCAGGCCGGCGTCGGCCAGCAGGGCGGGCAGGGCGTCCTCGCCGGCCGCCGACACCTTGTCCCCAAGGGCGTCGGCGATGGCCTGGGCCTTGGCGACCGTGCGGTTGACGATCCCCACCTTGGGCGCGCCGGCCAGCAGCAGGGCCGCCGCCGCGCCGCGCGCCGCGCCCCCGGCGCCGAGGATCACCACGGGCGCCGCCGCGACGTCGAAGTCCGGCGCCTGGGCGGCGATCGCGCCCAGAAGACCCGGTCCGTCGGTGTTGTCGGCGAAGATCGAACCGTCCTCGCGGAAACGCAGCAGATTGGCCGCGCCGGCGAGCCGGGCCAGATCGCTGGCCTCGTCGGCGCAAGCTAGCGCTCTTTCCTTGAAGGGGATGGTGACGTTGAGGCCGCGGATCACCCCGCCCCGGAAGCCGTTCACGAAGGCCTCGAACCGATCTTCCGGCGGTCCCATCGGCACATAGGCGCCGTCGATCCCCGCGGCGGCCAGCCAGGCGTTGTGCAGCAGCGGGCTCATCGAGTGGACGATCGGCTGGCCGCAGACGCCGGCCACCAGGGCCTGGCCGGTGATCTTGAAACTCATGCCTGAAGGGCTCCGTGCAGGCGCAGGAAGTCGAGCAGGCCGGTCATCGGCAGCCCGAGGATGGTGAAGTAGTCGCCGTCTATACGGTCGAACATCTGTAGGCCTTCGCCTTCCAGCATGTAGCAGCCGACAGACGACAGGATCTGCTCGCCGTTGCGCTCCAGATAGCCGTCGAGCCAGGCCTCGCTGAACGGGCGCACCGACAGCTTGGCCGTTTCGACGATGCGCCAGATCGGCTGGCCGTCGCGGGCCACGACGACGCCGGAGTGCAGCTTGTGGACTTCTCCCCGCAGCTCCAGCAGGCGGGCGCGGGCGGCCTCGACGGTGTCGACCTTGTCGAACAGCCGGCCCTTCAGCTCCAGGGTCTGGTCCGAACCGATCACCAGACCTGGCCGCCTGTGGGAAACCTTGACCGCCTTCATCTCGGCCAGGGCGTCGGCGACGTCGCGTGGCGTCACCTCTTCGGCCAGCAGGCCAGCCTTGGCGGCTTCTTCATCCACACCCGAGGCCACGGCCTCGAACGGCACGCCGGCGTTCTTGAGGATCGTCTGGCGCGTCCAGCTGGTGGAGGCCAGCACGATGGGGGGAGGGGAGACGCTCATCCCAGCACCTCGACCTGGCCGCGGCCGCCCGACAGCAGGTTGATGATCGCCGCGGCGGTTTCCTCCACCGAGCGGCGGGTGACGTCGATGATCGGCCAGCCGTTCTTTTCGAACAGGCGGCGGGCGGCGATGATCTCGGCGCGCACGCTGTCGGTGTCGATATAGTCGCTCTCTCTGTTCTCCTTGAGCGACAGAAGGCGGTTGCGGCGGATCTGGATCAGCCGCTCGGGCGTGGTCATCAGGCCCACGATCAGGGTGTTCTTCAGCTCGAACAGCTGCTCGGGCGGCGGCCGGCCCGGCACCAGCGGCACGTTGGCGGCCCGCACCCCGCGGTGGGCCAGATAGATGCAGGTCGGCGTCTTGGACGTGCGCGACACCCCAACGAGGATCACGTCGGCCTGGGTCAAGTCCTGGCCGCCCTGGCCGTCGTCGTGGGCGATGGCGTAGTCCAGGGCCTCGATGCGGTCGAAATAGTCGTTGTTCAGCGCGTGCTGCGCGCCCACGCGCGTGGAGATCTTGGCCCCCAGGTAGCGCGACATGGCGCTGACCACAGGATCCAGCGCGGCGATGCACGGCATGTCGAGCTTGCGGCAGCCTTCTTCCAGCGCCGAGCGCAGGTTCGGGTCGATGATGGTGTGCATGACCACCCCCGGCGCCCCGGCGATCTCCTCCAGGGCCCGGTCCAGCTGCCTTATGGAACGAACCAGCGCGTAGATGTGTTCGATCGGCAGGATATCGGTGAACCGTGCACAGACCGCGCGCGCCATGGCGTTCAGGGTCTCGCCCGTGGAGTCCGAAACCAGGTGGATATGGAAGTAGGTCGCGAACCGCGCGGTGTGGCGATCGGCCTCAGGCGACGCACTGTCCTGTGGATCATCCGTTAAGGGTTGCTTTACCACTCTGGGAGCCTTCTGGGGACAAGCGGGCGCCAAATGCGCCCCAGCGCGACGCTGCGCCGCGCCCCTGTGATAAACGGCCTCATTGACGCCGGACAATCCCCAGCTTGAACCTGCCCACCGGGACCTGTGCCCGAGCGTTCTCCCGCGCTTGTGGAAAGTCCTAACGGATGGTTAATTTCCCATTCACCATCGTCTGGGTTTCGTAAGGAATCCGATGGGTTGGAAGCTTGTCCACGAAGTTCACAAGGTATGACTCCCATGTGTACCAAGCTGGGGCATACCGAGTAGGGCCTGTTGGAGTTGTCCACCGGGGCGGACTTATCCCCGTGTTGCACTTGCCCTCCCCCTTCTTCCTCTCTCTCTAAGATTCTTATTTTTAAGAAGAATAAGAGGGTACGGGATCGCACGGACTTGAGTGGAACGGCTCGCCGGGATTTAACCGCCGGTATGACGAGCTCTCCGATCCCGAAGTTTCTCTCCGTGCTCGCCGGTGAAACCGCCGAGCGTCCCCCAGTCTGGTTCATGCGCCAGGCGGGACGGTATCTTCCCGAGTATCGCGCCGTGCGGGCGACGACCCCGGACTTCATCAGCTTCTGCCTGAACCCGGAGAAGGCGGCCGAGGTCACCCTGCAGCCGCTGCGCCGCTTTCCGTATGACGCGGCGATCGTCTTCGCCGACATCCTGCTGATCCCCGGCGCGCTGGGCCAGAAGGTCTGGTTCGAGGCCGGCGAAGGTCCCAAGCTCGGCGAGCTGCCCGATCTCGACGCCATGGCCGACAAGACCCAGCAGGCCGGCGAGGCCCTGAAGGCGGTCGGCGAGACGCTGTCACGGGTTCGGGCCGACATCGATCCTTCGAAGGCGCTGATCGGCTTCGCCGGCGCGCCGTGGACGGTGGCGACCTACATGATCGAAGGCGGCTCCAGCGATCGCTCGGGCGCGCGCACCTTCGCCTACCAGCACGCCGACAAGCTGGACCGACTGATCCAGATCCTGGTCGACGCCACGGTCGATTATCTGGCCATGCAGGCCGCTTCCGGCGCCCAGGCGCTGAAGCTGTTCGAGAGCTGGGCCGAAGGCCTCTCCGAGCCGCTTTTCGAGCGCCTGGTGACCAAGCCCCATATCGCCATCGTCGAGGGCCTTCGGGCGCGCGGCGTGACCGTGCCCCTCATCGGCTTCCCCCGCGGGGCTGGAACGCTCGTCGAAGCCTACGCGCAGGCCGTGCCGGTCGACGGCGTGGCGCTCGACACCTCGGCCTCGGCGAAGCTGGGCCAGAGCATCCAGAAGACCAAGACCATCCAAGGCGCGCTGGATCCGCTGCTGCTGCGGGCGGGCGGGTCGGCGCTGGACGAACGCGTCGAGCAGATGCTCGAGCAGTGGGGGCAGGGCCCCTATATCTTCAACCTGGGTCACGGCATCCTGCCCGACACGCCGATCGCTCATGTCGAGCAGGTGCTGAAGCGGGTGACCGGCCTGTGAGCGAAGTGAAGAGCGGCCCGCAGGCCGGGCGAAGGATCGCCGTCGTCCTGTTCAATCTCGGCGGGCCCGATGGCCAGGCGGCGGTGCGGCCGTTCCTGTTCAACCTGTTTCGCGACCCGGCGATCATCCAGGCGCCGTTCTTCGTTCGCTATCCGGTCGCGGCGCTGATCTCGACCACCCGGGCCAAGTCGGCGCGCGCCAACTACGCGCTGATGGGCGGCGGCTCGCCGCTGCTGCCGGAAACCGAGAAACAGGCGAGAGCGCTGGAGGCGGTGCTGGCGCAGCGCCTGCCGGGCGATAACGTCAAGGCGTTCGTGGCCATGCGCTACTGGGATCCGCTGACCGGCGAGACAGCCAAGGCGGTGAAGGCCTGGAAGCCCAACGAGGTCGTGCTGCTGCCGCTCTATCCGCAGTACTCGACGACCACGACGGCCTCGTCGCTGAAGGCCTGGAAGAAGGCCTACCGCAAGGGTCCGGGCCGGACGACGACGCTGTGCTGTTATCCGACGGCCGAGGGTTTCGTGCAGGCGCACGCGGATCTGATCCGAGCCGAGTACGTCAAGGCGGGTTCGCCCAAACCGGCGCGGATCCTGTTCTCGGCGCACGGCCTGCCGGAGAAGGTGATTGCCGCCGGCGACCCCTACCAGCGCCAGGTCGAGGCGACGGCCGCCGCTGTCGTCGAAAAGCTCGGCGACATCCTGGGCGAGGGCGTCGACTGGAAGATCTGCTACCAGAGCCGGGTCGGCCCGCTGAAATGGATCGGCCCGTCCACCGACGACGAGGTCAAGGCCGCCGCCGACGCGGGCCTGGCGCTGGTGGTCACGCCGATCGCCTTCGTCTCCGAGCACATCGAGACCCTGGTCGAGCTGGATGTCGAGTATCGGGAACTGGCCTACGAGCACGGCGGCTCGATCTATGCCCGCGTCCCGGCGCTTGGCGTATCGGCCGCGTTCATCGATTGTTTGGGGACTCTCGTGACTGAGGCGCTTTCTTCGGAAGCGCCGCAGGTCTGCGGTAGCGACCGACCCTGCCCCCAAACCCGCCCGGGAGCCCGCGCGTGACCGATTTCCTGGTCGAGCATTTCAACCTGATCCGCGGCCTGCACATCCTGGCCGTGATCGCCTGGATGGCGGGGATGCTCTACCTGCCGCGCCTCTACGTCTATCACACGGGCGCCACGCTGGGTTCGGAGATGGACGCGACCTTCAAGGTCATGGAGCGGCGGCTGCTACGCGGGATCATCAATCCGGCGATGATCGCCGCCCTGGTCTTCGGCCTAGCCCTGATCATGGCCGACGGCGCCATCCGCGGCTGGGACTTCCTGCTGAAGCCCTGGATGCTGGCCAAGTTGGCCGGGGTGTTCTTCCTGTTCGGCTGGCACGGCTTCCTGTCGAAGGCTCGCAAGGCGTTCGAGGCTGGCCAGAACACCCGTTCGGAGAAGTTCTGGCGCGCGACCAACGAACTGCCTTTCGTGGCGGCGATCGTCATCGTGCTGTCGGTGACGACCAAGTACCTGAACTAGCGGGGAGGGGCCGAAGCGTCCCGCGTTCTCCCCGCCTTATCCCCCGCCAGGCGATGGAGTCCCACAGGACTCCATCGGTAGCGCTTGACCCCGAACCCGCCTTGTGGTTCCCGTCTTGGTCAGACGTTGCGGTCATACCGCAGCGTTCCCGTCTTTCACGGATCGCGCCCGTCCTGGAGCGCCCCATGATCCGTTCCCCTGATCGATCCGCGCCGTCGTCATGGCGCGACCCCATCGCCGCCTTCGCTTGAAGCCGGCTGAATTTCTATCCAAGCCCGGATCGTATCCGGGCGACCGCGAGTCTATGCATGACTGAAGAAACCGATCCCCAAGCCCCGCTCGAGCTGGACGCCCCCGTGGACGCCCTTGGGGAAGCCACGGAAGAGGCCGCCGTCGAGATCGTGTCCGAGACCGATGCCGCCATCGAGGCGGGCGCTGACGACGAGGACGACAACGCCGAGATCACGGCGGCCATCGCCGCCATGGGCCTGACGCGCATGTCGCTGCAGGAACTGAAGGAAAAGTCCCCGGCCGACCTGCTGGCGTTCGCCGAGACCTTCGAGGTCGAGAACGCCAACTCCATGCGCAAGCAGGACATGATGTTCGCCATCCTGAAGACCCTCGCCGAGGAAGGCGTGGAGATCTTTGGTTCGGGCACCATGGAAGTGCTGCAGGACGGCTTTGGCTTCCTGCGCTCGCCGGAAGCCAACTACCTGCCGGGTCCGGACGACATCTACGTTTCGCCCTCGCAGATCCGCAAGTTCGGCCTGCGCACCGGCGACAGCGTCGAGGGCGCGATCCGTTCGCCGCGCGAAGGCGAGCGTTACTTCGCCCTGACCAGCGTCTCGAAGATCAACTTCGAGAGCCCGGAGAACGTGCGCCACAAGGTGCACTTCGACAACCTGACGCCGCTCTATCCCGAAGAGCGCCTGAACATGGAACTGCCCGATCCGACCATCAAGGATCGCTCGGGCCGCGTCATCGACATCGTCGCGCCGCTCGGCAAGGGCCAGCGCTGCCTGATCGTCGCCCCGCCGCGCGTGGGTAAGACGGTGATGCTGCAGAACATCGCCAAGTCGATCGAGACCAACCACCCCGAGTGCTATCTGATCGTCCTGCTGATCGACGAGCGCCCGGAAGAAGTGACCGACATGCAGCGCACGGTGAAGGGCGAGGTCATCGCCTCGACCTTCGACGAGCCGGCCACGCGCCACGTGCAAGTCGCCGAGATGGTGATCGAGAAGGCCAAGCGCCTGGTCGAGCACAAGCGCGACGTCGTCATCCTGCTGGACTCGGTCACGCGTCTGGGCCGCGCCTACAACACCACCGTCCCGTCGTCGGGCAAGGTGCTGACCGGCGGTGTCGACGCCAACGCCCTGCAACGTCCCAAGCGCTTCTTCGGCGCCGCGCGCAACGTGGAAGAGGGCGGCTCGCTGTCGATCATCGCCACGGCCCTGATCGACACCGGCAGCCGCATGGACGAAGTCATCTTCGAAGAGTTCAAGGGCACCGGTAACTCGGAAATTGTCCTGGACCGCAAGGTGGCGGACAAGCGCATCTTCCCGGCCATCGACGTGCTCAAGTCGGGCACCCGCAAGGAAGAGCTCATCACCCCGCGCGACCAGCTGCAGAAGACCTACGTGCTGCGCCGGATCCTCAATCCGATGGGCGCTTCGGACGCCATCGAGTTCCTGCTCGACAAGCTGCGCCAGTCGAAGACGAACGGCGATTTCTTCCAGAGCATGAATACTTAAGCTTGGTGTTTCACGTGAAACACGAGAAAGGCCCCGGAGCGATCCGGGGCCTTTTTTGTTGGTCGGTGGTGTCGAGATCCTCCCCTTTTGGGGGAGCTGGCCCGGAGGGCCGGAGGGGGACTTCCACGGTCGGCGAGCGGCCCTCGTCCTTCGACAAGCTCAGGATGAGGACCAAGGGCCAGCGTGGTGGAAACTTGGCGCCGTCGCCCCAGTCGAAAGCCTCGTCCTGAGCTTGTCGAAGGACGAGGCTTTCTCACCGTGGAGCTAGGGCGCCAACACCGTCGCCCCGGTCGTCTTCCGACCTTCCAGCGCCTCGTGCGCCGCGCGGGCCTCCGCCAGCGGGAAGCGCTGGCCGATCTCGATCTTCACCGCGCCCGAGGCCAGGACCTCGAACAGGGCCGCGGCGCTCTCGTCGAGCTCCTCGGTGGTGACAATGTAGTCGAACAGGCGAGGACGGGTGATGAAGGCCGACTTGGCGCCGAGCTCCAGCGGGGCGAAGGGCGGCACGGGCCCCGAGGCGTTGCCGTAGGTGACCAGCACGCCGCGGCGGCCAAGGCTCTTGAGGCTGCCCTGGAAGGTGTCCTTGCCCACGCCGTCATAGACGACCGGCACGCCGGCCCCGCCGGTGATCTCGGCGACCCGGGCCGCGACGTCCTCGTGGTCGTAGAGGATCACGTGGTCCGCGCCGAGCTCGCGAACGACCTGCGCCTTGGCCTCCGAGCCCACCGTGGCGATGACGCTGGCGCCCAGGGCCTTGACCCACTGCACCAGGATCTGGCCGACGCCGCCGGCGGCCGCATGGACCAGGACGGTCTGGCCAGCTTTCACGGGGAAGCAGCGGCGGACCAGGAACTCGGCCGTCATGCCTTTGAGCAGGACCGCGGCGGCGACCTCCAGCTCGACGCCTTCAGGAACCTTCACCGCTCTATCGGCGGGAACCACCGAGGCCTGCGCATAGGCGCCCATCGTGCCGTTGTAGGCGACGCGGTCGCCGACGGCGAAGCGGGTGACGCCCTCGCCGACCGCCTCCACGTGACCGGCAGCCTCCAGGCCGAGCACCTGCGGGTACTTCACCGGATAGAGGCCCGAGCGGTGATAGGTGTCGATGAAGTTCAGACCGACGGCCGCATGGCGGACGAGGATCTGGCCGGGGCCGGGCGAGGGGAGGTCGCGTTCGACGACCTCCAGCACCTCGGGGCCGCCGGCGGCCTTGGCTTCGACGGCCAGCATCAGGCGAGGGTCTTCTTGAAGAAGGCCAGGCTGCGGCCGTTGGCCAGGGCGGCGTCGGCGGCGTCATAGTGCTCGCCGCCTTCGCGGGCGAAGGCGTGGTCGCGGCCGGCATAGGTATGCAGCGTGATCTGCGGGTGATCCTTCAGGGCGGCGAAGATCACCTGCTGGGCTTCCTTGGGCACGAACTTGTCTTCCTCGGCCACGTGCAGCAGCAGTGGCTTTTCCAGCTTCTCGGCCTCGCCGACATGCTTCTCGAGGCCGACGCCGTAATAGGAGACCGAGGCGTCCGCGTCGGTGCGGGTGGCGGTCAGGAAGGCGAGCAGGCCGCCCAGGCAGTAGCCGACCGCGCCGACCTTGCCCGACGTCTGCGGGCGGATGGCGTCGATGGTCGCGTCGATGTCGGCGACGCCGGCGTCCACGTCGAACGCGTTGAACAGTTCGAAGGCCTTCTTCCACTCGGCTTCCGACTTGTCGGTGATGTCGATGCCGGGCTCGATCCGCCAGAAGAGGTCGGGGCACACGGCCAGGAAGCCTTCGCCGGCCAGCTTGTCGCAGATGTCGCGCATCACCTGGTTGACGCCGAAGATCTCCTGGATGACGACGATGGCCGGCGGATTGTCTCCCGTGGCGGGACGCGCCACATAGGCCGAGAAGTCGCCATCGGGCGTGTTGATCGTGAGGGTCTCGCTCATGGGGCTCTCCACATACAATAAGCCGTCGATGGGACTTTCGACCGAAGCGCTCTAACCTGCCCCGAGCAGTGCGCGGCGTCACAATCTCGTGGCCTGCCGCCAGGGAACTTTTTCGATGAAGATGACGATCGAGATCGACTGCACCCCGGTCGAGGCGCGGGCCTTCCTGGGCCTGCCCGACGTAAGCGGATTGAACGACCATCTCGTGAAAGAGATGCAGGCCCGCATGGACGCCAACATGGCGATGCTGGCGCCCGAGGAGCTGATGAAGAACTGGATGGCGTTCGGGGCCGGGGCCCAGGACAGCTTCCGCAAGCTGATGACGGCCGCGGCCGGAGCGGCGGTCGGCAAGCGCGACTGATCTGATGGTCGATACGATCTACGCGCCGGCGACGGCGGCCGGCCGCGCCGCCGTGGCGGTGATCCGCGTCTCGGGTCCGGCCAGCGGCGAGGCCGTGCGCGCCCTCACGGGAAACCTGCCCAAGCCGCGCCAGGCCGCCCTTCGCACCCTTCGCCATGACGGCGTCGCGCTCGACGATGCGCTGGTGTTGTGGTTCCAGGGCCCGGCCAGCTACACCGGCGAGGACGCTGCGGAGTTTCACGTGCACGGGGGCAGGGCGGTCGTCGAGGCCTTGCTCGGCGCGCTGTCGGCCCTGGGCCTGCGCCTGGCCGAACCGGGGGAGTTCACCCGCCGAGCCTTCCAGCACGGCAAGCTCGACCTGGCCCAGGCCGAAGCCGTGGGCGACCTGATCGACGCCGAGACCGAAGGCCAGCGCAAGCAGGCGCTCGGTCAGTTGGGCGGCGCGCTGGGGCGGCGGTACGACGCCTGGCGCGACCTGCTGGTCCAGGCCCTGGCCATGCTGGAGGCCGCCGTCGACTTCCCCGACGAGGAGCTTCCGGAAGACGTGGCGGCGCGGGCGCGGCCTGGCCTCGAGACCCTCAAGGCCGAGATCGACGCGGCCCTGGCGGACGTTGCACGTGGTCGCCGGGTGCGCGACGGCTTCCGCATCGCGCTGGTCGGCGCGCCCAACGCCGGCAAGAGCACCCTGCTCAACGCCCTGGCCGAGCGCGACGCCGCCATCGTCACCGCGACGCCGGGCACCACGCGGGACGTCATCGAGGTCCCGTTGGTGCTGGGCGGCTATAAGGCCTTGCTGGCCGATACCGCCGGAATCCGCGAGACCGCCGACGATATCGAAGCCGAGGGGGTGCGTCGGGCGAGGGTCTGGGCCGAGGAGGCGGATCTGCGATTGTGGGTCGTCGACGCCGGCGAGTTTCACGTGAAACATTCCGAACACCACGCAATCATCCGCTCGGGCGACTGGCTGGTGATCAACAAGACCGATCTGGTAGCGCCGACCGTGGTGGCGGTCATACGCGAGCAGACGGCCGAGCTCGGGTTGCACGTGGCGGCGCTGTCGGCGCGGGAGCAGGGAGCCGACCCGATCCGCGCTGTCCTGACCGATCACGTGGTCCAGGCGCTGTCGGGGGCGGAGTTTCCGGCCGCTACGCGCATACGCCACGCGGAGCGTCTTGGAGAGGCGAGGGCCTATCTCGAGCGCGCCTTGGCGGAAGTAGACGACGTGGAGCTGGCGGCTGAGGACGTTCGCCTCGCTTCCCGTGCATTGTCTCGGATCACAGGCCGCATCGATCCGGAAGACGTGCTTGACCGCGTCTTTTCAAGCTTCTGCATTGGGAAGTGAATGTTTCACGTGGAACAGGGTCTTGAACCGTCCACAGCCTGACCACAGATACGCGCACCGCGTTTCACGTGAAACGCCCCGGACTCGACTCGCCCACAGGGCGGCTTGAAGCTATAAGTCAGGCACGCGCTCGCTGGGTCGGGCGCGTTCCGCATTGAGGCGCGTTTCTCCCTTGTCCAGCTCTTCGCCCCAGTCCTGGGACGTCATCGTTATTGGCGGCGGTCACGCCGGTTGCGAGGCCGCGGCGGCCGCCGCGCGCACCGGCGCGCGCACGCTGCTGCTGACCCACAAACGTGAAACCGTCGGCGAGATGTCGTGCAACCCGGCCATTGGCGGCCTGGGCAAGGGCCACTTGGTGCGCGAGATCGACGCCCTGGACGGCCTGATGGGCCGCATGGCCGACAAGGCCGGCATCCAGTTCCGCATGCTGAACAGGTCCAAGGGCCCGGCCGTGCGCGGGCCGCGCTCGCAGATCGACCGCAAGCTCTATCGGCAGGCCATGCAGGCCGAGCTGTTCGCCTATGCCAACCTCGACGTGATCGCCGCGGCGGCCGAAGACCTGATCGTCGAGGACGGCCACGTGGCCGGCGCCGTGGACGGGGAGGGGACGATCTACCGCGCCCCGAAGGTGGTGCTGACCACCGGCACCTTCCTGAAGGGCGTCATCCACCAAGGCGAGACCCGCATCCCTGCCGGCCGCGTCGGCGACCAGCCGTCGATCGGCCTGTCGGACCGCCTCTACGGGCTGGGCTTCGACATGGGTCGCCTGAAGACCGGCACCCCCGCTCGCCTGGACGGCAAGACCATCGCCTGGGACCGCCTCGACATGCAGGCGGCTGACGAAGAGCCCGTGCCGTTCTCGTTCCTCAACGACAAGATCGAGGTCCCGCAGATCCGCTGCGGCATCACCTTCACGACCGAGGAAACCCACAAGATCATCGCCGAACGCCTGGGCGAGTCCGCCGTCTATGGCGGCCGCGCCACGGGGATCGGCCCGCGCTACTGCCCGTCGATCGAGGACAAGGTCGTCCGCTTCGCCGACAAGACCAGCCACCAGGTGTTCCTGGAGCCCGAAGGCCTGGACGACGACACCGTCTATCCGAACGGCGTCTCGACCTCGGTCTCGGCCGAGACCCAGCTGTTGTTCCTGCGCACCATCCCCGGCCTCGAGGCCGTGGAGGTGGTCCGCTACGGCTATGCGATCGAATACGACTATGTCGATCCGCGGGAGCTCTATGCCACGCTGGAGACCAAGCGCCTGCCGGGGCTCTACCTGGCGGGCCAGATCAACGGCACCACGGGCTATGAAGAGGCCGGCGCGCAAGGCCTGGTCGCCGGCATGAACGCCGCGCTCTCGGCGCTGGGCCGCGAGCCCGCCGTCTTCGCGCGCGACGAGGCCTATATCGGCGTGATGATCGACGACCTGGTCACCCGTGGCGTGACCGAGCCCTACCGCATGTTCACCAGCCGGGCCGAGTTCCGCCTCACCCTGCGCGCCGACAACGCCGACCAGCGCCTGACCGAGCGGGGCGTGCAGTTGGGCGTCGTCGGCGAGGTTCGCGCCGGCGCCTGGGCCGCCAAGAAGGCCGAGCTGGACGCCGTCCGCGCCCGCGCTCGCGCCCTGAACATGACCCCGGCCGAGGCCGTGAAGGCCGGCTTCAAGGTCAATGCCGACGGCCAGCGCCGTGACGTCCTGGCCATGCTGGCCTATCCGGACGTCGGCCTCGACGACCTGGTCCGCGTGTGGCCCGAGATCGCCGCATGGAGCCCG
This sequence comes from Caulobacter sp. CCNWLW153, assembly GCF_036889365.1. Classification (NCBI taxonomy): domain Bacteria; kingdom Pseudomonadati; phylum Pseudomonadota; class Alphaproteobacteria; order Caulobacterales; family Caulobacteraceae; genus Caulobacter; species Caulobacter sp. CCNWLW153. The sequence continues at coordinate 274,897 of NZ_JBAKFV010000002.1, read as the reverse complement.
ATGGCCCGCGAGCAGATCGAGATCGAGGCGGCCTATGCCGGCTATCTCGACCGCCAGCGCGCCGACGCGGAATCCCTGCGCAAGGACGAGGACCTGCGCCTGCCCACCGACCTGGACTACCGCGAGATCGGCAGCCTCTCCAACGAGGTGCGCGAGAAGCTGATCCGGGTGAAGCCCCTGACCCTGGGCCAGGCCGCCCGCATCGAGGGGGTCACCCCCGGCGCCCTGACGGCCCTGCTGGCCCACGTGCGACGGGGCCGGGCCGCCTGATGGCCGACGCTTTGTCTGAACTCGTCATCGAAACGCTCGACCCGGTCGACGCCGCGGCCTTCCAGGGGCTGACGGGGGCGACCGACGTTCAGGTCGCCGACCTGGCCCGCTACCAGCAGCTGCTGGCCGAATGGAACGCGGTGATGAACCTGGTCGGCCCGGCCTCGATGGCCGCCTACTGGAACCGCCACGCCTGGGACAGCGCCCAGCTGCTGGCCTTCGCGCCGCAGGCCAAGGTCTGGGCCGACCTGGGCGCCGGCGCCGGCCTGCCCGGCGTCGTGCTAGCCATCCTTCTGAAGGGTGTTCCCGGGGCCAAGGTCCACCTCGTCGAGAGCATGGCCAAGCGCTGCCGCTTCCTCGACGCCGTCTGCCGCGAGCTCGACCTGCCGGTCGAGATCCACAACGCCCGTGCCGAGAGCCTGGACCTGAAGGTGCAGGTGGTCACGGCCCGGGCCTGCGCGCCGATGCCGCGCCTGCTGGAATATTCGCAACCCTATTTCAAGCGCGGCGCGGTCGCCTGGTTCCTGAAGGGCCAGGAGGTCGCCGCCGAGATCGCTGAAGCCAAGAAGACCTGGAAGTTCGAGTCGGACGTGCGGAGCTCCAAGAGCGACCCGCGCGGCCATGTCGTGCAAATCAAGGGGCTGAGCCGTGTCCGCAAAGTCTGAGCTGAGAGTCCTGGCGGTCGCCAACCAGAAGGGCGGGGTGGGCAAGACCACCACGGCCATCAACCTGGGGACGGCGCTGGCCGCCTGCGGCGAGCGCGTGCTGTTGATCGACGCCGACCCGCAGGGCAACTGCTCGACGGGCCTGGGGATCGGGCGCCTGCAGCGCAAGAAGACGCTGTACGACGTCCTGATGGGCGAGGCCCCGGTGATCGAGGCCGCCGTGCAGACCTCGCTGCCGGGCCTGGACGTGATTCCGGCCGACGCCGACCTGTCGGGGGTCGAGCTGGAGCTGGGCCAGGTGGCGCGGCGCTCCTACCGCCTGCGCGACGCCCTGGAGCCTCTGCGGGCCAACGGCCCCTACACCTATGTGCTGATCGACTGCCCGCCGTCGCTGAACGTGCTGACGGTCAACGCCATGACCGCGGCCGACGCCGTGTTCGTGCCGCTGCAGTGCGAGTTCTTCGCGCTGGAGGGCCTGACCCAGCTGATCCGCACCATCGAGCGCGTGCGGGGCAGCCTGAACCCGCGCCTGGAGATCCAGGGCGTGGTGCTGACCATGTACGATCGCCGCAACAGCCTCTCCGAGCAGGTGGCCCGCGACGTGCGCGAGCACTTCGGCGACAAGGTGTACGACGCGGTCATACCGCGGAACGTCCGGGTGTCGGAGGCGCCGTCCTTCGGCAAGCCGGTGCTGCTCTACGATCTGAAGTGCGCCGGTTCGCAGGCCTACCTGCGGCTGGCCCGCGAGGTGATCAGCCGCGAGAGGGATCGCCAGGCCCAGGCCGCCTGATCCTTAAGGCCTACCCATTTGAGCGCCGACCTGAGGATACGGGTCGAAGTCATTATTGAAGTTGAAGTTTCGAGGAGACGGTCGTGGTCGGTGAAGCGGGGATGTCGGAAGGCCGTCGGGGTCTGGGTCGCGGTCTGTCGGCGCTGCTGGGCGAGGTCGAGGCCGCCCCGGCCCAGGCGCCGGGCGACAATACCGGCGGTTCGCGCGAGGCGCCGATCGAGCTCCTGAAGCGTAATCCCGAGCAGCCCCGCCGGACCTTCCGCGAGGAAGACCTGGTAGAACTTTCCAACTCCATCGCCGAGAAGGGCGTGCTCCAGCCCATCTTGGTTCGGCCCGCGCCGGGCGCTCCGGGCGAGTACCAGATCGTCGCCGGCGAGCGTCGCTGGCGCGCCGCCCAGCGCGCCGGCCTCAGGACCGTGCCGATCATCGTGCGCGAACTCGACGACCTGGCCGTGCTCGAGATCGGCATCATCGAGAACGTCCAGCGCTCGGACCTTAACATCCTCGAAGAGGCGCTGAGCTACCGCGTGCTGATGGACAAGTTCGGCCGCACCCAGGACGCCATCGCCCAGACGATCGGCAAGAGCCGCAGCCACGTGGCCAACACCCTGCGCCTGCTGGCCCTGCCGGAAGCGGTGCAGCAGCACCTGGTCACCGGCGCCCTGACCGCCGGCCACGCCCGCGCCATCGCCACCGCCGCCGACCCGGGCGCGCTGGCCCAGCAAGTCATCGACGGCGGCCTGTCGGTCCGCGAGACCGAGACCCTGGCCCGCGTCGCCCAGACCGGCGACGCGACCCCGCGCGCCAAGAATGGCGGCTCTGCGCCGCCGCGCGCGCCACGCGCTAAGGACACCGACACCCAGGCCCTCGAAGCCGACCTGTCGTCGGTCCTGGGCCTCGACGTCGAGATCGACCATCGCGGCGGCGCCGGCTCGATGATCGTCCGCTATGCGACGCTCGAGCAGCTGGACGACCTGTGCAACCGCCTGACGCGCGGCGTCTGATCGACCCGATTTTCGGGGTCTCCTGTGGCGCATGAAGAAGGGCGCGGCCGTATCCTGGGTCGCGCCATTCGCCACAGGCGAGGGCGGGAAGGGCGAAATTTTCGCCTAATCCCTTGTCCTGTAAGGAAAAACCTATGGCCGGGGCGCTGAGTTGAAAGCTCCGGCGGCGGAATTTTTCCACAAGCGGGTGACGCTGTCGTCGCCGAACTGTTTGACCGGGATCTCGAATCGCTTTCCGTGCGCCGTTCCTAGCGCGCGACGCTGGCCCGGGCGCGCTTGAGGCCCGGACGGGTGCTCGGGGCGCCGGCCTCGTTCTGCTCGAGCGCCGACAGCAGGTCGGCCTTCAGCGCCGAGACCTTGCGGCCGTCGGCCAGTTTCCCGCCCTCGGCCGTCTGCACGTAGAAGGCGTCGACCGCCCGCTCGCCATAGCCGTCGATGTGGGCCGACTGGATGGACAGGCCATTGTCGGCCAGCGTGCGGGCCAGGGCCTGCAGCAGGCCGGGGCGGTCTCGGCCCGAGGCTTCCACCACCGTGGCCTCGTGCGAGGCCTCGTTGTCGATGACGACGGTCGGGGCGATGGCGAAGGCGGCGGTGCGGGCCAGCTCGCCGCCGCGCCGGGCCTCGACATTGACGCCCTCGCCGCGACCGGCCGCTTCCAGGGCGTCGGCCAGGCGGCGCAGGGCGCGAGGGTTCTCGCAGCCCAGCGCCGAGCCGGTGACGTCCTGCACATAGAAGACGTCCAGCGCCTGGCCCTGGCGCGAGGTGAAGACCCGGGCGCCGACGACGTTGCCGCCCAGCGACGAGATGGCCAGGGCCAGGTCCGCGAACAGGCCGCGACGGTCTCGGGCGGCGACGACGATCTCGGCGGCGTTGGCGCCGGGATTGACCTTGCCCTCGGCGGCCGCGCCGCCCTGGATGGCGGCCCGGCGGGCCAGGGCGGCGTGGTCGAGCAGGTCCTGCGGACCGAAGGCGCCGAAATAGGCGTCCTCCATCGCCGCGGCCCAGCCCTTGGCGGCGGGGTCGGCGGCGATCAGGGTCTCGCGTGCGGCGGCCGCCGCGGCCTCCTGGTGGCGTTGGACGTTGGCGGTGGCGTCACTGCCCCGGCCGCCCCGGAAAACGGCCTCTGTGGCGTTGTAGAGCTCGCGCAGCAGCTGGCCCTTCCAGCCGTTCCACACGCCGGGCCCCACGGCCCGGATATCGGCCACGGTGATGACCAGCAGCAGGCGCAGGCGCTCGGGGTTCTCGACGATGCGTGCGAAGGCGGCGACGGTGCCGGGATCGGAGACATCGCGCTTCTGGGCGAAGTCGCTCATGACCAGGTGGTTCTCGACCAGCCAGGCGACCAGCTCGACCTTGCTGCGCTCGACCCCCAGGCGCTCGCAGGCGCTGCGGGCCGATCGGGCCCCGGCCTTCTCCTGGCCGCCCACGCCGCCCTTGCCGGTGTCGTGCAGCAGCATGGCCAGGAACAGGGCCTCGCGGTCCTCGATCAGCGGCATGATCGACACGGCCAGCGGATGGTCTTCCGACAGGCGCCCGGCGGCCATGTCGCCGATCAGGCCCACCGCGCGCAGGGTGTGCTCGTCCACCGTGTACGAGTGGTACATGTTGAACTGCATCTGGGCGACGACGCGGCCGAACTCGGGGATGAAGCGGCCCAGCACGCCGGCGTCGTTCATCAGGGTCAGGGTGCGATAGCTGCGCTTGCCGCGCGCCAGGAGGTCGAGGAACGCCCGGGTGGCCTCCGGATCGCGACGCACCTTCGAGGTGATCAGACCCAGGCGTCGGGTGACGGCCGTGAAGGCGTCGGGGTGCAGGTCGAGGTCGCGTTCGTCGGCGATCTTGAACAGGCGGATCAGGTTGACCGGATCAGTCTCGAAGACCTCGGGACCATCGATGTTCAGGCGGCCGCCGTCCTCGTAGAAGCCGGGCGCGTCCAGGGCCTTGCGCTTGGGCTTGGCGCCCGGAAGGAAGCGCGAGATGCCCTTGGGCTCGTTCTTGAAGTGCTCGGCCTCCAGCTTGGCCGAGAAGGCGCGGGTCAGCGCGCCCACTTCCTTGGCGATCAGGAAGTAGCGGCGCATGAAGCGCTCGACCGCCGGCGCGTCGCCGCGGTCGCCATAGCCCATGCGGCGGGCGATCTCGGGCTGCAGGTCGAAGGTCAGGCGCTCTTCGGGACGGCCGGTGGTGAAGTGCAGGTGGGCGCGCACGGCGTGCAGGAAGTCGAAGGCGCGGATGAAGGCCTTGGTCTCGCGGCCCGAGAACACCTCCATCTTGAAGACGTCCTCCGGCGCGTCGACCGGGTGCAGGTACTCGGCGATCCACACCAGGGTGTGCAGGTCGCGCAGGCCGCCCTTGCCCTCCTTGACGTTGGGCTCGACCATGTAGCGGCTGGCGCCGGCGCGGGCCTGGCGGTCGTCGCGTTCCTTCAGCTTGGCGGCCACGAACTGCTGGCCGGTGCCCTTCATCACCTCGTCGCGGAACCGCTTCTTGAGGTCGGCGGCCAGGCGCTCGTCGCCGGTCAGTCGCCGGGCCTCGAGAATCGAGGTGCGGATCGTGAAGTCTTCCTTCGAGAGGCGCACGCACTCCTCAATGGTGCGCGAGGCGTGGCCGACCTTGAACCCTAAGTCCCACAGCGCATAGAGCATGTATTCGATCACGCTCTCGACGTGCGGCGTCTGCTTGTAGGGCCGCAGGAAGAGGAGATCGATGTCCGAGAACGGCGCCAGGGTGGCGCGCCCGTAGCCGCCCACGGCCATCAGCGCCAGGCGCTCGCCCTCGGTGGGGTTGCGGGCCCGGAAGACGTGCACCGTCGTGAAGTCGTAGAGGGCGGTGATCACCTCGTCGGTGACGCCGCTGAGGAGGCGCGCGGTCTCGACGCCGCCGGCGCCGTTCTCCAGCCGCTCCTTGGCGATCATCCGGCCGCGGAACAGGGCCTGCTTGAGGATGTCGATGGCCCGGGCGCGCTGGGCGGCCTCGTCGCCGATGGCGTCCAGGGCGGCGGCCGACAGGCGCGCGCGCAGAGCGTGGCCGTCGACGACGTGTTCCAGGGGCGTAGGGCGAAGGCGGCGAGGCATGGCGGTTATATGGGTGTCCGAGACGGGCGGCCAAAGCGACCACCGGAACCGGCCGCCGCCATGCTCCTATGATTGATCCTAGGTCTTGAGCAGACCCTTAAGGCGATAAAGCGCTTCCAGGGCCTCGCGGGGGCTCATGCCGTCCACGTCCAGCTCCTTCAGCGCCCCATCCACGGCGCTGGGCGCCGAAACGACAGGCGCCGCCGCGATGGGGGCCGAGGCCGCGAACAGCGGCAGGTCGTCCAGCTTGGCCGGTGATTCGGTCTTGCTCTCCAGGCGGTCGAGCACCTCCTTGGCGCGAGCCACCACCTGCGGCGGCACGCCGGCCAGCTTGGCCACCTGCACGCCGTAGGAGCGGTCGGCCGGGCCGTCGGCCGCCTCGTGCAGGAACACCAGGTCGCCGTTCCACTCCTTGGCCCGCAGGCTGAGGTTGGAGACGTGCGCCATGCGCTCCTCCAACGTCGCCAGCTCGTGATAGTGCGTGGCGAAGAGGGCGCGGCAGCGATTGGTGTCGTGCAGCGATTCCGCGCAGGCCCAGGCGATGGCCAGGCCGTCATAGGTGGCGGTGCCGCGACCGATCTCGTCGAGGATGACGAGGCTGCGCGGGGTGGCCTGGGTCAGGATCGCGGCGGTCTCGACCATCTCCATCATGAAGGTCGAGCGGCCGCGCGCCAGGTCGTCGCCGGCGCCGACGCGGCTGAACAGGCGGTCGACCACGCCCAGCCGGAAGGTCTTGGCCGGCACGTAGCAGCCGGCCTGGGCCAGGATGGCCAGCAGGGCGTTCTGGCGCAGGAAGGTCGACTTACCGGCCATGTTCGGACCGGTGACGATCGACAGGCGGGCGGCGACCTCGCCGGCGGCGTCCAGGCGGCAGTCGTTGGGCGTGTAGGGGTCGCCGGCGCGGCGCACGGCGGCCTCGACCACCGGGTGGCGGGCGGCCCTGGCCTCGAAGGCCAGCGACTTGTCGACGACCGGGCGCACGGCGCCGGCGTCCTCGGCCCATTCGGCCAGGCTGGAGGCCACGTCCAGGCGGGCCAGGGCCTCGGCGGCGGCCTGGATCGGCTCGGCCAGGGCGCAGGCCTCGGCGCGCCAGTCCTCATAGGCGGCCACCTCCATGGCCAGGGCGCGTTCGGCGGCCTGGGCGATGCGGGCGTCGAGGTCGGCCAGCTCCACGGTGGTGAAGCGCACCTGGTTGGCCAGGGTCTGGCGGTGGATGAAGGTGGCGTTCAGCGGCGGCTGGAACAGCGGGTCGGCCTTGCCGGCCGTGGCCTCGACGAAATAGCCGAGCACGCCGTTGTGGCGGATCTTCAGCGGGATGCCGGCCTCTTGGATGAGGCGCTGTTCCAGGGCGGCCACCACCCGGCGGCTGTCGTCGCGCAGGGCGCGGGCCTGGTCGAGCTCGGGACGGATGCCAGGGGCCACGAAGCCGCCGTCGCGGGCCAGGGCCGGCAGGTCCGGGCCAAGGCCGGCCTCGAGGGTGTTCAGGATCTGCGAGACGCCCTGGTGCAGCGATGGCGTCAGGGCCGCCAGGGCGCCCTCCAGCTCGACCGGGGGCGGCGACAGCGGGTCGCCCGAGCCGCCGACCATGCCGGCCAGCTTCTCGCCGGTCTTCAGGCCGTCGCGCAGACAGGCCAGGTCGCGCGGACCGCCGCGACCCAGCGCCAGGCGGGCCAGGGCGCGGGCCATGTCGCCAGAGCCCTTCAGCTGTTCGCGCAGGCGCTCACGAAGGCTGCGGTGCTCGACGAACCACTCGACGGCGTCCAGGCGCTGGTCGATGGCGGCCGGGTCGAGCAGGGGGCGGGCCAGGCGCGAGGCCAGCAGGCGCGCGCCGCCGGGCGTGACGGTGCGGTCGATGGCCGCCAGCAGCGAGCCGTTGCGATCGCCGTTCTGGGTGCGGTCGATCTCGAGGCTGGAACGGGTGGCCGGGTCGATCGACATGACGTCGGCCTCGGCCGCGCGGCGCGGCGCGCGCAGGGCCGGCAGCTTGCCGGCCTGGGTCATCTCCAGGTGGGCGGCGATCAGGCCCAGGGCGCCGATCTCGGCTGGGGCCAGGCCGCCGAAGCCGTCCAGGGTGTCGACGCCGTAGAGGCGCTTGACCCGGGTCTCCGAAGCCTGCGGCTCCGACAGCGCCGAGGGCATGGGCTGGATCAGGCCGCCGCAGATCTTCAGGGTCTGGGCCAGGTGGTCGTCGGCCAGCAGGCGGTCGGCGACCAGGGTCTCGGACGGCGACAGGGCCGCCAGCAGGGGGCCCACGCCGTCCTTGCCGGTCGAGAAGCACTCGACCTCGCCGGTGGACAGCTCCACGGCCGCCACGGCCGCCTGGCCGGCGCGGATGGCCACCGCCGCCAGGCGATTGGCGCCCCGGGCGTCCAGCAGGCCGTCCTCGGTCAGGGTGCCCGGCGTCACCACGCGGACGATGTCGCGGCGGACCACCGACTTGGAGCCACGCTTCTTGGCCTCGGCCGGGTCTTCCATCTGCTCGCAGACGGCGACCTTGAAGCCCATCCGGATCAGCTTCGACAGATAGGCCTCGGCCGCGTGATGCGGCACGCCGGCCATCGGGATCGGCTGGCCGGCATGGGTGCCCCGGAAGGTCTGGGAGATGCCCAGGGCGGCCGCCGCGCGGATCGCGTCGTCGAAGAACAGCTCGTAGAAGTCGCCCATCCGGAAGAAAAGCAGGGCGTCGGGCTGCCGGGTCTTCATGTCGAAGAACTGCTGCATCACCGGCGTGGCGCCGGTGGCGTCGAACGTCTGGACGGGCGGAGAAACGGGGGCGTTCATCCCCAGGAATCTACAGAGCGTCGCCGAATTCGTTAAGCGAAAGCGACATTGCCCAGCTCGGGCGTCCCCAATAAATTCACCGCCAGCGTGGGGGCGTGATGATCGAGAACCAAGAGGGCGCGGCGGCCGCCGCCAAGGCCGCGCCGACGGCGTACAAGCCCGACTGGCTGCGCAAGCCGACCGGCCAGGACGTGGCCGCCTTCTTTCCCAAGGAAGCCGGCAGGCGCGGGGTGAGCGGCACGGCGACCATCACCTGCAAGGTGGTGGCCGAGGGCCGGCTCGGCGACTGCGAGGTGATCAAGGAGCGGCCCGCGGGGCTGGGCTTCGGCGAGGCGGCGCTGGGTCTTTCGAAGACCTTCCGGATGACCCCGCCGCCGCCGGGCCAGATCGGCGAGCAGAGCGTCTCCATCCCGTTCACCTTCCAGGCGCCGAGGATGGCGACGGCTCAGGATGGCGCCCCGCGCTACAAGCCGCAGTGGCTGCGCAGGCCGACCGAGGACGAACTCAACGCCTACTATCCCGAGAAGGCCCAGGACCGGGAGATCGGCGGCTCGGCCAGGCTGACCTGCAAGGTCGTGGAGGGCGGCAAGCTGTCGGGCTGCATGGTCACCGAAGAGACGCCGGTTGGCCTCGGTTTTGGCGAGGCGGCGCTGAAGCTCTCGAAGATCTTCCGCATGACGCCGCCGCCGCCCGGTGCGACCGGGGAGGTGACGATCCCGATCACCTTCAGCGTGCCGCCGAGCCTGGAAAGCCGTTTCTTCGACGGCGAGTGGCGTGAAGGCCCGGCGGGCGTCGCGGCCATCATCGTCGTCAGCCTGGCCCTGATCCTCGGCGGCCTCGTCCTGGCGCGGGCCCTGAGGGGAGACCGCCGGGTCGACCTCTAGACGCTTCAACCCGAAACGAAAAAGGCCCGCCGATGGGGCGGGCCTTTCGCGGTCGAATGCGAACCGGGTCTAGTTCCCCGTCACTTCTTCCCAGAAGCGCTTGGCCTTGCCGACGAAGTTGGCCGACTTGGGGTTCTGCTTGTCGTCGCACAGGCCGGCCAGCTCCTTGAGGAGCTCCTTCTGGCGGGCCGACAGGTGGGTCGGGGTTTCCACGAACAGCTCGACCACCAGGTCGCCGCGCTGGCGGTTGCGCAGCGACGGCATGCCCTTGCCCTTCAGGCGGACGGTCTTGCCGGTCTGGGCGCCTTCGGGAACCTTGACGCTGATGCGGCAGGTGCCGTCGCAGGTCTCGCCGCCCTTCAGGCACGGGGCCTCGATCTCGCCGCCGAGGGCGGCCACGGTCATCGGCACGGGCACGGTGCAGAGCAGGTCGAGGCCGTCGCGCTCGAACAGCTCGTGCGGGCTCACCGACAGGAAGAGGTAGAGGTCGCCGCGCGGACCGCCGCGCACGCCCGCGTCGCCTTCGCCCGCCAGGCGGATCCGGGCGCCGTCGTCGACGCCGGCCGGGATGCGGACCGACAGGATACGTTCCTTGCGGACCTGGCCATGGCCATGGCAGCCGGCGCAGGGGTCGAGCACCAGGCGGCCCGAGCCGCCGCAGCGGGGGCAGGCGCGCTCGACCGAGAAGAAGCCTTGGGTGGCGCGCACGCGGCCGGCGCCGCCGCACGAGCCGCAGACGGTGGGGCTGGTGCCGGGCTTGGCGCCCGAGCCGTCGCAGACCTCGCAGGTCATGGCCGCCGGAACGGTGATCTCGACCTCGGCGCCGGCATAGGCCTGCTCCAGCGAGATCTCCAGGTCATAGCGCAGGTCCTGGCCGCGCTGCGGGCCGTTGGACTGGCGGCGGCCGCCGCCGAACATCTCGCCGAAGACATCGCCAAACACGTCGCCGAAGATGTCGCTGGCGTCGAACCCGCCGCCCATGCCGCCGGGACCGCCCTGCGGGCCGTTGACGCCGGCATGGCCGAAGCGGTCGTAGGCGGCGCGCTTCTGCGGGTCGGAGAGGACGCTGTAGGCCTCGTTGATTTCCTTGAACCGGCCGCTCGCGTCCTCGCAACCGCCGTTGCGGTCGGGGTGGTGCTGCATCGCCAGCTTGCGGAAGGCGGATTTCAGGCCCGCGTCGTCGCAGGTCCGGTTCACGCCGAGAATTTCGTAATAGTCGCGCATCGTCAGCGTTCGGCGCCCGTAAGGCTCAACAGGACAAGGAGTGTCGTGAAAGAGGTGGGGGAGGGGGCGCCCCGCCGCAAGGCGTCAATCGGGCGCACCACAAAACGAGCGCGCCGGCGAACGGATCTCGAAGGATCGTTCGCCGGCGCGTCCATGGCTTAGGAAGCCGGCTTGTCGGCGCCGTCCACTTCCTCGAACTCGGCGTCGACGACGCCGTCGTCCGTGGCGGCCTCGGCGCCGCCTTCGGCGCCTTCACCACCTTGCTGCGAGGCGTACATGGCCTCGCCCAGCTTCATCGACGCCTGGATCAGGGCCTGGGTCTTGGCCTGGATGGCCTCGACGTCCTCGCCTTCCAGGGCGGTCTTCAGCTCGGTGACGCCGGTCTCGATCGCGGTCTTTTCGGCCGCGCCGACCTTGTCGCCGTGCTCGGCCAGGGCCTTCTCGGTCGAGTGCAGGATCGCCTCGCCCTGGTTCTTGGCCTCGACCAGCTTCTTCTTCTCTTCGTCCGCGGCCTTGTTGGCCTCGGCTTCCTTGACCATGCGCTCGATGTCGCTGTCCGAGAGGCCGCCGTTGGCCTGGATGCGGATCGAGTGCTCCTTGTTGGTCGCCTTGTCCTTGGCGTGGACCTGGACGATGCCGTTGGCGTCGATGTCGAAGGTGACCTCGATCTGCGGCACGCCGCGCGGCGCCGGCGGGATGCCGACCAGGTCGAACTGGCCGAGGATCTTGTTGTCCACGGCCATCGGGCGTTCGCCCTGGAACACGCGGATGGTCACGGCCGACTGGTTGTCGTCAGCGGTCGAGAAGGTCTGCGAGCGCTTGGTCGGGATCGTGGTGTTGCGCTCGATCAGCGGAGTGAACACGCCGCCGAGGGTCTCGATGCCCAGGGTCAGCGGGGTCACGTCGAGCAGCAGCACGTCCTTGACGTCGCCTTGCAGCACGCCGGCCTGAACGGCCGCGCCCAGCGCCACGACTTCGTCGGGGTTCACGCCCTTGTGGGGTTCGCGACCGAAGAAGTCCTGCACCGCCTGCTGGACCTTGGGCATGCGGCTCATGCCGCCGACCAGGATCACTTCGTCGATGTCGCTCTTCTTCAGGCCGGCGTCCTTGAGGGCCTGTTCGCACGGACCGATGGTGCGGGCGATCAGGTCGTCGACCAGGGCTTCCAGCTTGGAGCGCGACAGCTTGATGTTCAGGTGCAGCGGGCCCGAGGCGTTCATGCTGATGAACGGCAGGTTGACCTCGTACTGAGCCGTCGACGACAGCTCCTTCTTGGCCTTTTCCGCCTCTTCGCGCAGGCGCTGGAGGGCCAGTTTGTCCTTGCGCAGGTCGACGCCCTGCTCCTTCTTGAACTCGTCGGCCAGGTAGTCGACGATCCGCAGGTCGAAGTCCTCGCCGCCCAGGAAGGTGTCGCCGTTGGTCGACTTCACCTCGAACACGCCGTCGCCGATCTCAAGGATCGAGACGTCGAAGGTGCCGCCGCCCAGGTCGTAGACCGCGATCTTCTTGCCGTCGTTCTTGTCCAGGCCGTAGGCCAGGGCCGCCGCGGTCGGCTCGTTGATGATGCGCAGGACTTCAAGGCCGGCGATCTTGCCGGCGTCCTTGGTCGCTTGGCGCTGGGCGTCGTTGAAGTAGGCCGGAACGGTGATGACCGCCTTGGTCACCGGCTCGCCGAGGTGGGCTTCGGCGGCTTCCTTCATCTTCTGCAGGATGAAGGCCGAGACTTCCTGGGGCGAGTAGTCCTTGCCGTGGGCCTTGACCCAGGCGTCGCCGGTCGGGCCCTTGACGATCTCGTAGGGCACCATGCCCTTGTCCTTCTCGACCACCGGGTCGTTCGCGTTGCGGCCGATCAGGCGCTTGATGGCGAACAGGGTGTTGGTCGGGTTGGTCACGGCCTGGCGCTTGGCGGGCTGGCCGATCAGGCGCTCGCCGTCTTCCAGGAAGGCGACGACCGACGGCGTGGTGCGCGCGCCTTCGGCGTTCTCGATCACCTTCGGGTTCTTGCCGTCCATGATGGCCACGCACGAGTTCGTGGTGCCAAGGTCGATGCCGATAATCTTGCTCATGTGGTGTGCCTGCAGCTCCTCGAATGGCGGACGGCGGTGACAAGGGCCTTATCAGAAGCGCCCCGGTTTTTCTCGGTCCGTCCCCGTCTGGTCGCGTCTAGGGTTGATCCAAAATCCTGCCGCCTGGACGAACCAGGCGAAAGGAGAGGCTTCAATCGAAGTTGACGAGCCCGTCAACCCCGCTTCGATGCCCGATATGGGGGATACGCGTACAGTCGCAACCCCATTCCCGCAGGGAAAGAAGGGGAATCTGCAAGACAGAACGCCGCAGCGTCGGCCTGTCGACCTTGGCCGACGCCGCGGAAAAGTTCGTTCAGCCGGCCTTGGCGACCCAGGCGGTGATCGCCGGCAGGCGTTCGCGACGCACCTTGGCCCGGTATTCGATCGCCGAGACCGTCTTGTCGGCCTCCTTGCGCGAGCTCTCAGTGAGGTTGGCGCTGGCCCAGGCTTTCAGCTTTTCGGCCGTCTCCGGCTTGCCCGACGCCTTGGCGAGGCTGGGGATGAAGCGGGTGCGGGCGCTGTTGTCGACCTTGGCGTCGACCGCGTCGCGGTGGGTCGTGGCGAAGTCGAAGGCCAGGTCCGGATGGCGCGAGGCGACGGCCGAGATCATGCCGGCCGAGTTGGTCTCGCCCGGCTCGGCGGTCAGGGCCAGGTCCAGGGCCTTGCGGGCCAGGGCCTCGTCGTCGGCGGCGGCCAGCAGGTTGTAGAGCTGGGTGCGGACCAGGGGCGTCTTCTCGGCCTGGGCCTGGGCGTGGATGGCCTCCCAGGTCGCCGCGTCGGCGTTGACCGCCACGACGCCCAGGATCGCCTTGCGCAGCGGGCCGGGGATGGCGGTCGGATCAGTCCTGTCGGCGGCGTAGCGGCGGCGGGCCTCGGCGACCACGGCGCCGTCGCCCAGCTCGCCCAGGGTGGCGATCAGGTCGCCGCGCAGGATGGCGACGGGATCGGGCTCTCCGGCCTTGGCCACCCAGCCCACGCGGGCCAGCAGGGGCGACAGGCGGGCGACGGCCAGCTTGCGGAAGGCGGCGCGCTCGGCCTGGCCTTCGTAGTAGCCGTCGATGGCCGACAGCACGCCGGCGACCTTCGACAGCACCTGCGGGTCGGCGTCGGCCGGGGTGGCGGCGATCAGGGCCAGGGCGTCGGTCGGCGACTGCTGGCCGGCCGTGCCCATCGACCAGGCGTCCGACAGCAGGCCCAGCTGGTCGATCGGCGCCAGCTTGCCGAAGTCGGCGGCGAGCTGCTGGAACTGGGCCGGGGCGTAGAGGGTGCGGTAGTAGCCGCTCTGGCCGGCGTTGACGACGACCGGGCCGCAGCCCTCGACGGTCAGGCTGGCCTTGCCGCCCTCGACCACGGTCTTGGCGATCGTCGCGCCGTCCAGGGCCTTGGCGTTGACCGGCACGCGCCAGGACAGCGGCGTCTTGTCGGGGAAATCCTTGCTGAACTCGCCCTGGGTCAGGGTCAGCACCTGCTTGCCGGCCTGGCAGGCGCCGGCCTCGACGCGGATCAGCGGCACGCCCGGTTGCAGGGTGAAGTCGTGGGCGATGGCGGTGATCGGCTTGCCGGCGGCGGTCTCGACGGTCTTCCACAGGTCGTCGCTGACCGTGTTGCCGTAGGCGTGGGTCTTGATGTAGGCGCGCACGCCGGTGCGCCAGGCGTCCTCGCCGACATAGCCCTCGAGCATGCGGATGACCGCCTCGCCCTTCTGGTAGGTGATGGCGTCGAAGGCCTGGCTGGCCTGCTCGACGGTCTCGACGTGCTGCACGACGGGATGGGTGGTGACCAGGCCGTCCAGGCTCATGGCGTATTCGCGCCCGCCGACGGCGGCCAGGGCGGCGTTCCATTCGGGGTGGAACTTCTCGGTCGCCCGGCCTTCCATCCACGAGGCGAAGCCCTCGTTGAGCCACAGGTCGTCCCACCAGGCCATGGTCACCAGGTTGCCGAACCACTGGTGGGCGGTCTCGTGGGCGACGGTGGTGTAGATGTTCTGGGCGTCGCGCTGGGTCGAGATCTTGGGATCCATCAGCAGGGCGTATTCGAAGTAGAAGATCGCCCCCCAGTTCTCCATGGCGCTGAAGAACTGGCTGCGGCCCGGCGCGGCGATGTGGTCCAGCGCCGGCAGCGGGTAATTGACGCCGAAATAGTCGTTGTACCAGGCCGTCAGCGGACCGGCCGACTCCAGGGCGAACTTCGCCTTGGGCAGGTCGCCCTTCTTGGTCACCACGCCGATGTCGACGCCGGCGGTCTTGACGCTGGCCCGCTCGAACTCGCCCAGGCCGAAGAACAGCAGGTAGGTCGACATCTTCGGCGAGGTCGCGAAGGTCACGCGGGTCTTGCCGCCGCCGAGGTCGACGCTCTTGGCGATCGGCATGTTGCCCAGGGCCATCTGGCCGGTCGGTACGGTGGCCTCGACGCTGAACGTGGCCTTGTGGAACGGTTCGTCCCACGAGGGGATGAACCGGCGGGCGTCGGAGTTTTCGAACTGGGTGTAGAGGGCGCGCCTGGGGCCCTCCTCGGTGTCGTAGTCGAGGGCGAACAGGCCCGCGGCCTGGGTGTAGATCTTGCCGGCGTAGTCGATGGCCAGGACGTGCTTGCCCTTGGCCAGCGGGGCCTTGACCGTGAAGGCGGCGGTCTGGGCGTCCTCGTCGACCTTGATGGTCGCCGGCTTGCCGTCGATCGTGGCCTTGGCGAACGTCAGGTCGGCCGCTTGCAGGGTGATGGTCGCGGTCGGCTCGGTGACCTCGACGGCGATCTTCACTGCGCCGGTGAAGCTCATCTTCTGGGCGTCGGGCGTGAAGGCCAGGTCGTAGTGGGTCGGATGGGCGTTGCGCGGCAGCTGGGTGGTCACCGTGGCCGGCGTCGCGCCCTTGGAGCCGGCGACGGCCGGGGCGGCGAGGGCGGTTCCGGAGGCGAGAAGCAGCGTGACAGCGGCGGCGGTGGACAGAAGACGACGCATGAACGGCCCTGGTATGGAATGATCGTGCGGAGAAACCCGCGAGGGCGCGAACCAACACCCATCCGCTCGTCCACAGGCATTAATTCCGCGTAATGATGACCCCCGTCAGCCTCGTCCCCGGTTTCGATCTCTGGCCCGGCCTTCTGTCGCCCGACGCCCAGCGGGCGCTGGTCGAGGCCGTGCTGGCGGCGTCGGCGATCGCGCCGCCGGCCCACTACGCTACGCCCTACGGCAAGGCGATGAGCGTGGCGATGACCAGCCTCGGACCCCTCGGCTGGACTAGCGACGCGGCCGGCTATCGCTATGCCGACCGTCATCCCGGCACAGGGGCGGCATGGCCGCAGATGCCCCAGGCGCTGCTCGATCTCTGGGCGGTCCTGGGCGATCCCGAGGTTCCGCCCGACGCCTGCCTGGTGAACGTCTACGGCCCCGAAGCCCGCATGGGCCTGCACCAGGATCGCGACGAGGCCGACCCGCGCTTTCCGGTGCTGTCGATCTCGCTGGGCGACACGGCGGTGTTCCGCATCGGCGGGACCTCACGCAAGGATCCGACCCGCTCGGTGCGCCTGGCCTCCGGCGACGTCTGCCGGCTGTCGGGTCCCGCGCGGCTGGCCTTCCACGGCGTCGACCGCATCCTGCCGGGCTCCTCGCGCCTCGTGCCGGGAGGAGGGCGCATCAACCTGACGCTCAGGCGGGCGAGGGCGGGCTGAGGCGTCCCTCTCCCCTTGCGGGAGAGGGTGGCCCGCAAAGCGGGTCGGGTGAGGGGTCTCTCAGAACTATCGGACAGGGCTTTCGACCCCTCATCCGTCGGCCTTCGGCCGCCACCTTCTCCCGCAAGGGGAGAAGGAACATGATCAAACGAAAAGGGCCGCTCCTTGCGGAGCGGCCCTTTCGGTAGACCGTGAAGTCCGATCAGCCGCGCAGCTTGCGGGTGATGGTCTCCAGGTCCTGGCTCAGCACGGCGTCGTCCTGGCGCAAAGCCTCGATGCGGCGCACGGCGTGCAGCACCGTGGTGTGGTCGCGACCGCCGAAGCGACGGCCGATGTCCGGCAGCGAGCGGGTGGTCAGTTGCTTGGCCAGCCACATGGCCGCCTGGCGCGGACGGGCGATGGCGCGGTTGCGGCGCTCGCTGAGCAGGTCGGCCTGCTTCATGCCGTAGTGCTCGGACGTCGCCTTCTGGATGTCGTCGATGGTGATCCGCTTCTCGCCGCCGCGCAGGTGCGGGCGCAGGATCGCCTGGACCTCGTCGAGCGACAGGCGCGACAGGCGCTCGCCGGCGCGGGCGGTCAGGGTGTTGAGGGCCCCTTCCAGCTCGCGGACGCTGTCGGTGAAGCGGTCGGCCAGGAACTGCAGCACCTCGGGGCGCACCGAGCCGGTGAAGCCCTGGGCGCGGCCCAGCGCCTCGATCTTGCGCTCCAGGATGCCCAGGCGCAGCGAGCGGTCGGCCGGCTCCATGCCGCAGACCAGGCCCGCCGACAGGTGCGAGCGCAGGCGCGCGTCCATCTCGGTCATGGCCGAGGGCGGACGGTCGGCCGAGAACACCACCCGGCGGCCGTCCTCGACGAGGGCGGTCAGGGTGTGGAACAGCTCTTCCTGGCTCGACTGCTTGCCGGCGATGAAGTGCACGTCGTCGATGATCAAGAGGTCGGCGCCGCGCAGCTCGTCCTTGAAGGCCGTGGTCTGGCGATCCATGACCGCGCGGACGAAGGTCGACAGGAAGCGCTCGGCGGTCAGGTAGACCACGCGCTTGTTCGGGGCGGCGCGCATGGCCTCCCAGGCCAGGGCGTTCAGCAGGTGCGTCTTGCCGAAGCCGTAGGGGCCGTGGAACAGCACCGGGTTGAAGTGGCCGTCGGCCCAGCTGGCGACGCGGCGCGCCACGGCGTGGGCGAATTCGTTGGCGGGGCCCGGAACGAAGCTGTCGAAGGTGAAGCGTTCCTGCAGGCCCTGGATCGGCGAGGTCTTGCCGGCGGGGGTCGGCGCGGCGGCGGGAACGTCGCTGGAGACCGGCAGCACGATCTCGATCGGCTGCGGCTTGGCCTCGACATAGACGGCGCCGGTGGTGGCCGAGGCGGCGTCGGCCGAGGCTTCGAACTCAAGGCGCGACTTGAGGTCCATGCGACGGCCAACGGCGTCGCCGGCGGCCCACAGCTCGCCGATGCGGCGCCAGGCGCTGCGACGGATCCAGTCGCGAGCGATGCCGGTGGGGGTGACGAGCACGACGTCGCCGCCTTGCGTCTCGCGCAGGACCGCGGGTGCGATCCACGAACCGAAGGCGGCGTCGCCCAGTTCGCGTTTCAGGGAGACGCAGACTTTGTTCCACACGATGCCGGCAGGCTCGCGCGTGACGGCGGCATACGCCGCCGACAATTCCTGACTGGCCGCCCCGACCTTGATCGACATCAGTTCACCGCCTCGCGCCTGCATACACACAATTACAGATTGCCGGTCGCAAGCCCCCCATGGCGCACGACCGAACTCAGAAACTCTCCCCCCGCATTAATTGAAGACACACAGGGGCTTAACCGGCGAACGCATGGTGTCCGCCGCCGCCGCTGTCGTCACAAGACTGGGAGAGCGCTGAGACCTTTAAACTAGCTACCGGCCCGGGCCGGTCAAACGGAAAACTTGCGTCCGATCGCGGATATTTCTGTTGACTCGCGACACCGCCTCGCCCGTCAAGGGAAAGCCGTTTTGAAGACTTTCGTTCGACGAGCCGGGGGGCAGGTAAAGGAGTACATAGACAAAGCAAAAGCCGACCGAGTTGCCTCGATCGGCTTCTACAAGTCTTTGATTTCGCTGAACGAACGGCGTTCGTTCGCGATCTGGACTTAGGCGGCGGCCTTGTCCAGCTTCTTCAGACGGGCGGCCAGGCGCGACACCTTGCGCGAGCCCGTGTTCGGGTGAACGACGCCCTTCGAGACGGCGCGCATCAGCTCCGATTGAGCCTCGATGAACGCGGCCTTGGCGACGGCGACGTCGCCCTTGGCGACGGCGTCTTCGAACTTGCGCAGGAAGGTGCGCACGCGCGAACGGCGAGCGGTGTTCACTTCGGTGCGACGGGCGATCTTGCGGATCGCTTTCTTGGCGCCGGGATTATTGGCCATGGATAGGACCTTCAAACGGACGGCCGCGCGGGCGGCCGCGAAGCAGGTGAAATCAAGAGCGCGCGGATATACGGGAACCCCGCCGATGGGTCAATCCATCCACATGGGGATTCTTCGCCGGCCGACGGCGCGACGCCGTCACGAACCCTTGAACGCGGGTTTGCGCTTCTCGACGAAGGCGGCCATCCCCTCCTTCTGGTCGTCGAAGGCGAACAGCGAGTGGAACAGCCGACGCTCCAGCGCCACGCCCGTGGTCAGGGTGGTCTCGTAGGCGGCGTTGACCAGTTCCTTGTTCATCGCCGTGGCCAGGGGCGACTGGGAGGCGATCTTGGCGGCGACCTTCACGGCCTCGTCGACCAGCTGGTCGGCCGGGAAGATCCGCGACACGAGACCGGCGCGCTCGGCTTCCTCGGCGTCCATCATCCGGCCGGTCAGGATCATGTCCATGGCCTTGGACTTGCCCACCAGGCGGGTCAGGCGCTGGGTGCCGCCGATGCCGGGCGCGACGCCCAGGTTGATCTCCGGCTGGCCGAACTTGGCGGTGTCGGCGGCCAGGATGAAGTCGCACATCATCGCCAGCTCGCAGCCGCCGCCCAGGGCGTAGCCGGAGACCGCGGCGATGATCGGCTTGCGCACCGTCTCGATGGCCCGGGCCTGGGCCGTGAAGAAGTCGGCCTTGAACATGTCGGCGTAGGACTTGTCCGACATCTCCTTGATGTCGGCGCCGGCGGCGAAGGCCTTGGGCGAGCCGGTCAGCACGATGCAGCCGACCGTGTCGTCGCCCTGGGCCTGCGCCAGGGCCTGGCCCAGCTCGCTCAGCAAAACACTGTTGAGGGCGTTCAGCGCCTCGGGCCGGTTCAGGCGGATCAGCGCCACGCCCGGCGCGCTCGCGGGGCGTTCGACGATCAGGGTCTCAAAGGCCATCTGCGCTCGTTCCTTTCGCTCACTCCGGCCGTCTATCGCGGCCCTTCGACGTCGTAGCCCAGCGCGCGCAGGCGGGCCGGCAGGCCGTCGGGACCCAGAAGGTGTCCCGCGCCGACCACCACCACCGTCCGGCCGGAACCGGCCAGGCGCGCTTGCAGGGCGTCCATCCACCGTGCGTTACGCTCGACGATGAAACGGCGATAGAGGGCGGGCGAAGATTTCCGCATTCCGCCGACCACGGCGCGCTCCAGCGCCTTCTGATCGCCCTTCGACCAGGCGGCCACCAGCCGGCGATAGGCGCCGGGGTCCTTTTCCAGCTGCCTGACCGTGGCGTTCAGGGTCCGGACCTGGTCGGCCTCCGTCGCGCCGGCGAACAGGGCCATCTGTTGGTCGGGGGTCTCGAAGGCCTTGCGGACGACCTTGGGCGGCGCGGCCGCCTGCAACCGCCGCTCGACCCCGCCCTCGGCCAGGCCCTGGTCCTGGGCGAAGGCGGCCGTGGTCAGCCGCACCTCGGCCATCCACGGCTTGAGGCGCTCGATCTCGCTCATCGGCGCGTCCAGGCGGTCGGCCAGCTTGCGCAGCCGGGCGGCGGCGCGGGGCTTCAGCCGCGAGGTCAGGGTCTGGCCCGGCGGCAGCAGGCCGTAGGCGCCCGCCAGATCCTGCATCCGCCGGTCGGCGGCCGCGTCCATCGGGACCTCGAACCACAGGTCGTCGGCCTGGGCGAGGGCGGCGTCCAGCGCCGGCGGCTTCCAGTCGAGGTCCTTGGGCAGGACGTGCATCGAGCCGAACAGCACGATCTCGGAATCGGCGTCGCGCACCGTCCACACCGGCGGCGCGGCCAGGGCGGGCGCGGCCAGCAGCGTGGCCAGGGCGACGAGGAGGGAACGGAACATCACGCCAAACCGGAAAGCCGCGCTTCGACGTCGGGAAGCGCGGCCAGGGTCATTTCTGACAAACGGGGCAGAAGAAGGTCGAACGCCCGGCCTGCACCTCGCGGGCGATCACGCCCTTGCAGCCGGGGGTGGGGCAGGGCTCGCCCTCGCGGTCGTAGACCCGGAAGCGATGCTGGAAATAGCCCAGGGCCCCGTCGGCGGCGGCGAAGTCCTTCAGCGACGAGCCACCGACCTCGACGGCCTCGGCCAGCACGTCCTTGATGGCGGCGGTCAGCGGGCCCAGCCGCTTGCCGGCGATCTGGCCCGACGGCTTGAACGGCGAGATGCCCGAGCGGTGCAGGGCCTCGCAGACATAGATGTTGCCCAGGCCCGCCACGGTCTTCTGGTCCAGCAGCAGGGTCTTGGGGCCCTGCTTGCGGCCGCCGAAGGCCTTGACCAGCGTCTTGGCGTCGAAGGCGTCCGACAGTGGTTCTGGCCCCATGGTCGCGAACCACGGATGGCGATCGACCCGGTCGGTGGCGATCAAATCCATGAAGCCGAACCGGCGGGGGTCGTAATAGGTGACGGTCGCGCCCTCTTCGGTCTCGAACACGACGTGGGCGTGCTTGTCATCCGGCCTGACCTCGCGGGCGAAGTCGCCGGGCCGCACGCTTCCCTCCGGCGCGGCGATTTCGAACCTGCCGGTCATGCCCAGGTGCATCACCAGGGTGTCGCCGCGATCCAAAGGGGCCAGCAGATACTTGGCCCGCCGCTCCAGCCGCAGGATTCTCGCGCCGGTCAGCCGCTGGACGAAGCCGTCGGGCAGGGGAAAGCGCAGGTCGGGGCGATTGGCGCGCACGCGGATGAGGCGCGCGCCGGACAGGACGGGCTCGAGTCCGCGGCGGACGGTCTCGACTTCGGGCAGTTCGGGCAAGGAAGACCCCTTAAAACGATGACGCGGCGCGAGACGCGGTCTAATAGGCGAAGATCATATAGAGAGCCCGACCCGTAGACGTCATGAGCAAGCCCTCCGCCACTTTCGGATTCAAGGACGTGGACCCCGCTTTGAAGGCGGGCCTGGTGCGCGGGGTCTTCGACCGCGTCGCCAAGAACTACGACCTGATGAACGACCTGATGAGCGGCGGCGTGCACCGGCTCTGGAAGGACGCGGTCGCCGCCCGCCTCAACCCGCAGCCGGGCGAGGTGATCATCGACTGCGCCGGCGGCACCGGCGACATGGCCCGCCGCTTCGCCAAGCTTGCTCGGTCCGCCCAGCAGCGCCGCGGCGGTCCGGACGCGACCATCAACATCATCGACTACAACGCCGAGATGATCATGGCCGGGATCGAGAAGGGCGGCGAGCCCGAGATCACCTGGACCGTGGGCGACGCGCAAGCCCTGCCGCTGCCCGACGCCTACGCCGACGCCTATGTGATCTCGTTCGGCATCCGCAACGTCACCGACATCGACGCGGCCCTGCGCGAGGCGCGCCGGGTGCTCAAGCCCGGCGGCCGCTT
This sequence comes from Caulobacter sp. CCNWLW153, assembly GCF_036889365.1. NCBI lineage: Bacteria > Pseudomonadati > Pseudomonadota > Alphaproteobacteria > Caulobacterales > Caulobacteraceae > Caulobacter > Caulobacter sp. CCNWLW153. Next base: position 252,772 of record NZ_JBAKFV010000002.1, on the reverse strand, counting down.
CCTGTGCCTGGAGTTCTCGCGCCCGGCCACCGAAGCGCTCGCGAAAGCCTATGACGCCTACAGCTTCAAGGTCATCCCCCAGGTCGGCGAATGGGTCGCCAAGGACCGCGACGCCTACCAGTACCTGGTCGAGAGCATTCGCCGTTTCCCCGACCAGAAAACCTTCCTGTCGATGATCGAGGCCGCCGGCTTCAAGCGGGCGACCTACACCAACTTCACCGGCGGCGTGGCGGCCCTGCACCAGGGCTGGGCGCTCTAGGGCCAGGCGACGGCGCCTTCGGCGTCAGCCGCCGCAGCGGCGTACGACGTCCGCGTAAAGGGCCTCGTCGAGCGCGTTGTAGCGGGCGATCTTGCGGCGCAGTTCGTCGGGGATCGGCCGGCTGGCGTGATCCCCCGCCGTGACGTTGAGCCGCGAGAGGTTCACGCCCGCCATCTGGGGGAGGATATCCGCCAGCCGGGCCAGGTCTTCCTGCATCGCCTCCTGCCGGCCGATCCAGACACATTCGTCCAGCGTCGCCTTGGCGCGCTCGAACGCGTCCTGCATGTCCACGCCGGTGTTCAGGACATGGTCGCCCAGCTGGCGGACCTGGCGATTGTAGATGTTGCGAAAGACCGTCTCGACGTCGAGCGAGAAGAAGTCGTCGATGTCATGCGACAGGGCGGCCATCACGTCCGGATAGGGCGGCACGCCCACGCTGCGGACGAAGCGGTACCACGACAGGCAGCGCTCGACCGGGTCGCGCACGGCGGTGAGCAGCATGGCGTCGGGAAAGAAGCGCCGTGCGTCGGTGACGCTGATGTGGCCGAAAACGACCGAATAGCGTCGCAGCGCGTCGGCTTCGGCTTCGGTCATCTCGGAGGCCCCGAAGGCGGGGCTGACGGCGTCTTCGCCCAGGCCGCGGCAGAGGGTCTCGCGCAAGCTTGTGCCGGCCGTCTTCGGAATGTGCAGGAAAACGGCGCGGACCATGGGAGACTCACTTCACAAAACAACTACGGCAAGGATAGCCCATTCGCCGCGTGAGGGGACCCGTGGGGCCCAGGGCGAGGCGTGGACGGGCGATCGCGGCCTGGCCTCTTGACCTGCGGCCCGGGCCGGGCTTTGAGGCCAAGTCATGATGAAGCCCCCCTGCGACGCGTACGCCGCTCGCGCCTTCGCCGCGTGAACCGCTTGGCCGCCTTTCTGCGTCTGATGGGGGCCGGTTGGCGCCTGGTGCGCGCCGACGCCCTGGTTCCCAGGGAAGTCGAGCCGCTGTTGCCGCCGTCGGCGCGGCTGGCCGGCCGGCTCCTGCGCCTGTTCGCCGGCGGCAGGACCCGCAAGGGCCGTCCGGGCGAACGCCTGGCCCGCGCGCTGGAGGGCCTTGGCCCGGTGGCCATCAAGATGGGCCAGTTCCTGTCGACGCGAGCCGACATCTTCGGCGCGACCTTCGCCGAGGACCTGTCGCACCTGAAGGATCGCCTGGCGCCGTTCCCGACCGCCATCGCGCGGGCCGAGGTCGAGCGCAGCCTGGCCCGGCCGATCGACAGCCTGTACGCGACCTTCGGCGAACCGGTCGGCGCGGCCTCCCTGGCCCAGGCCCACGAGGCGACCCTGCTGGACGGTTCGAAGGTCGCCGTGAAGGTGCTGCGTCCCGGCATCGAGCGCCGCGTCGTCGAGGACAGCGCCACCCTGCGCCTGGCCGCCGACCTGGCCCATCGCCTGGTCCCCGCCGCCCGCCGCCTGCGTCCGCGCGAGTTCGTCGAGGTGGTGATCCGGGCGCTCGATCTCGAGATGGACCTGCGCTTCGAAGCCGCCGGCTGCGCCGAGCTGGGCGAGGCCATGGCGCTGGACACCCACATGCGCGCCCCGGCGGTGGTCTGGGACGGCGTCGGCAAGCGGGTGCTGACCCTGGCTTGGGCGCCGGGCGCGCCGCTGTCGGACCCTAGGGCGCTCGAGCAGGAAGGCCTCGACCGCAAGGCCCTGGCCGACAACGTCACGCGCGGCTTCCTGGCCCAGGCGCTGGACCACGGCCTGTTCCATGCCGACCTGCACGAGGGCAACCTGTTCGTCAGCGCCCCGGCCGCCATCACCGCCGTCGACTACGGCATCGTCGGGCGCCTGGGTCCGGCCGAGCGCAAGTACCTGGCCGAGATCCTCTACGGGTTCCTGAGCCGCGACTATGTGCGCGTGGCCAAGATCCACTTCGACGCCGGCTACGTGCCCGCCCACCAGGACATGGACGCCTTCGCCCAGGCCCTGCGCGCCGTCGGCGAGCCCGTGTTCGGCCGCGACGCCCGCCAGGTGTCGATGGGCAAGCTCTTGGCGCAGCTCTTCGAGATCACCGCCCTGTTCGAGATGGCCCTGCGGCCCGAGCTCGTCCTGTTGCAGAAGACCATGGTCACGGTCGAGGGCGTGGCCCGCCGCATCGACCCTTCCCACGACCTGTGGGCGGCCTCCGATCCGGTGGTCCGCCGCTGGATCGCCCGCGAGCTGTCGCCGGTGGCCCGGATGAAGGAGCTGGCCGACGAGGCCCTGCGCGCCCTCAAGGCCATGGCCCGCTACGCCGAACAGCCGCCGACGCCTCCGGCGGTGGTGGTCGAGAAGCGCGCCGCGTGGCCGTGGTTCCTCGCGGGCGCGGGTGCGATGGTCCTGGCCTTCGCCGCGGGGGTGGGCGTGTCGAGCCTGCTGGGCTAAGCCCACGCCCTCTTCCTCCCGTCATTCTCGCCACGAGGGCTGGAATGACGGGAAGCAGGAATTACAGCCCCAGCGCTTCCCGCGCCGCCGCGATCGCCGCGGCGCGCACCTGCTCGGGATAGGGAACCCCGGCGCTGTGGCCCCACACCGGACCCGGCCAGGCCGGGTCGCCGGCCCGCCGGCCCAGGACGTGGACATGCAGCTGCGGGGTGACGTTGCCCAGGGCGCCGACGTTCAGCTTGTCGACCGCCACGCCCAGCACCTTGGCCACGGCCCGCACGGCCGCGCCGACGGCGACGACCTCCTCGGTCAGGGCCGCGCGGCCCTCCGGCGACAGGTCCTCGATCTCGACCAGGCCGTCAGCGCGCGGGATCAGCACCAGCCACGGATAACGGGTGTCGTCGTGCAGGCGGACGTGGCAGAGCTCAAGCTCGCCGACCGCGTGCGAGCTGGCCGGAAAGGCCGGGTGCAGAGAAAAATCAGCCACGCTTGGGGACCCCCGCCCAGTAGTCGAAATCCAGGACCACCGACGGGTCGTAGGTTCCGTCGACGTCCTTGTCGGGGAAATCCTTACACGGCCTGTCCCGGGTGGCGACCAGCCGCAACCGCAGGGCGCCGATGGAGCCCAGATCCGCCTTGTCGAGCACCTGGCTCCAGGCGAACACGGTCGAGCCGGCGAAGAACGGCGCCACGTGGCGGCCGCCGTTGATCCCCAGGACCAGCCCGGCGTTCTGCAGGCCGTTGAACGACAGCGCCTTGGCCGTCGAGATCACCACCCCGCCGTAGACAAGGCGGCGGCCCGACGGGTCCTTGCTCCGCTCGAACTGGTTGAAGTGGACCTTGGCGGTGTTCTGCCACAGGCGCGTGGCCATCTGGTGCTCGGCTTCCTCCACCGCCATGCCGTCGACATGGTCGATCTTCTCGCCGACCGCGTAGTCCTCGAAGGCGTGCGGCGCGCCGGCCAGGGCCCAGTCATAGGCCGAGACATCGAGACCCTGCGGGACGACCAGGTCGCCCGGCGCGACCGCCTTGGCCAGGTCCGGAACCGACTGGCCCTCGACCACGGCGGCCGGGTCGCGCTTTCTCACCATCACCCAGCGGACATAGCTCAGCAGCGGCTCGCCGCGCTGGTTGGTCCCGGTGGTGCGGACATAGACGACGCCCGTCCTGCCGTTGGAGTTCTCCTTCAGCCCGATCACTTCCGACGTCGCCGCCAGGGTGTCGCCGGGAAACACCGGGGCCAGGAACCGGCCCTCGGCGTAGCCCAGGTTGGCCACGGCGTTCAGGCTGATGTCGGGCACGGTCTTGCCGAACACCACGTGGAAGGCGACCAGCGGGTCGACAGGGGCGGCGGCCAGGCCGCAGGCGCGCGCGAATTCGTCCGACGAGAAGAGGGAAAAGCGCGGCCCGTAAAGCGCCGTGTACAGCGCGACGTCGCCGGCCGTCACCGTGCGCGGCGTGGCGTGGACCAGCACCTGCCCGAGCCGGAAGTCCTCGAAAAAGCGCCCGGGATCGGTCTTGCTCACAGCGCCTCTCCTTGTGTTTGTTGTGATCGTTTTGCCGCAGCGCAGCGAAACGGGAAAGGGGGCTTGAGACTGAGCCGCGAGGGGCGTAGACCGCGCCCCGACATTTCCTGTCCACAGCCTGATGGAGACCCCATGGCTCGCGCGAAGATCGCCCTTATCGGCGCCGGCATGATCGGCGGCACCCTGGCCCACATCGCCGCTCGCGAAGAGCTGGGCGACGTGATCCTGTTCGACATCGCCGAAGGCACCCCGCAGGGCAAGGCGCTCGACATCGCCGAAGCCTCGGCCGTGTTCGGCAAGGACGTGGCCTTGAAGGGCGCCAACGACTACGCCGACATCGCCGGCGCCGACGTCTGCATCGTGACCGCCGGCGTGCCGCGCAAGCCGGGCATGAGCCGCGACGACCTGCTGGGCATCAACCTGAAGGTCATGAAGGCCGTCGGCGAAGGCATCAAGGCCCACGCCCCGAACGCCTTCGTCATCTGCATCACCAACCCGCTCGACGCGATGGTCTGGGCCCTGCAGCAGTTCTCGGGCCTGCCGAAGGAAAAGGTCATCGGCATGGCCGGCGTCCTGGACTCGGCCCGCTTCGCCTACTTCCTGGCCGAAAAGACCGGCGTGTCGGTCGAAGACATCCACGCCTGGACCCTGGGCGGCCACGGCGACGACATGGTCCCGATGGTCCGTCACTCGACCGTCGGCGGCCTGCCGCTGCCGGACGCCGTGAAGGCCGGCTTCCTGACCCAGGAAGAACTGGACGCCATCGTCGAGCGCACCCGCAAGGGCGGCGGCGAGATCGTCGCCCTGCTGAAGACCGGCTCGGCCTTCTACGCCCCGGCTGAAAGCGCCATCGCCATGGCCACCAGCTACCTGAAGGACAAGAAGCGCGTCCTGCCGTGCGCCACCTTCCTGACCGGCCAGTACGGCCTGTCGGACCTGTACGTCGGCGTGCCGGTGGTCATCGGCGCCGGCGGCGCCGAGAAGATCGTCGAGTTCGAAACCAACGACGCCGAGAAGGCGATGTTCGCCAAGTCGGTGGAGTCGGTCCAGGGCCTGATGGAAGCCTGCAAGGCCATCGACCCGTCGCTGGTCTAAGACCGGTTCGACAATCCGATACGACGAAGGGCGGCCCCGCAAGGAGCCGCCCTTTTTGTTTTCGCGTTCGTCGAACCTTCTCCCAGAGGGAGAAGGAGGGGCCCGCGCCGCAGGCGTGGGAGGATGAGGGGTTAAGGTGTTTGCCGGAGTGCCGGCACGCCGGTTGAGGCCGTCACCCCTCACCCTCCCAGGCTATCGCCTGGGCCCCTCCCTCTCCCCTCCGGGAGAGGGAAACTCAGTGCGCCGCCTCGCCGGGCTCCTGCGAGATCTCCTCCAGGGTCTTGCCGACCTGCTTGGCGCCGTAGTCCTTGGCCACGTCGCCCAGCGACAGGATGCCGGTCAGGCGGCCGGTGTCGTTCAGCACCACCAGGCGACGGACCTGGTTGTTGGCCATCTTGGCGGTGGCGTCGGCCAGGATGTCGTCCTCCTTGACCGACAGCACCTCGCCGTCGCTCATCACTTCCGAGACGGGGCTGTCGAAGCTGCGGCCCTCGGCGACCACGCGCAGGACGATGTCGCGGTCGGTGACCAGGCCCAGCACCTTGCCGTCCTCGACGACCGGCACCACGCCGCTGTCGACCTTGGCCATCACCTCGGCGACCTTGCGGATGCTGTCGCCGGGACGGGCGACCGAGACCTGGCTGGTCATGGCGTCGCTGACTTTCATGGGTCTTCCTCCTTCAGGGGGAATGGGAATTGGACCCGCTAGAAACCCCGCGACGCCGCAGACCGTTCCGCTTGTTCGCGGATGGGGCGCCTTAGGCCAGGGCCGCCTTCTGGCCCGCCAGGAAGGTCGCCACCGTGGTCGGCGCCTTGCCCGTCAGGCGTTCGACCGTGTCGGTGATCACCGCGTGGCGGCCCTCGGCGGCGTCGTGGTCGAAGGTCGCCAGAAGCTCCACATAGGGCGGCGGCAGGCCCGCGCCCGCCAGGCCCGCGCGCAGGGCGTCCAGCGGGATGGCCTGGTGCGCGAGCGGCTTGCCCGAGACCTGCGCCAGCAGGGCGGCCAGCTGGTCCTGGGTGATCGCCTCTGGGCCCGAGACCTCGAGGATCTGGCGGCCCTCCGCGCCCAGCAGGGCGGCGGCGTCGGCGCGGGCGCAGTCCTCGCGCGTGACATAGGCCCGGCCCTTGCCGGCCGTGGCGGTGTAGAGGGTCCCGCTGGCCAGGGCCTGGCCCGCGCCCATCAGGATCACCTCGGCATAGAGGTTGTGGCGCAGGATGGTCCAGTCGAGCGAGGCCTGCGCGAAGATCGCCGCCTCGGTCCAGAAGTGGTCGTCCAGGCCCTGGGCCTGCGGGCGCACGCCGGGGGCCGAGGTGTAGGCGACGTGCTTCACCCCGGCCTTGGCGGCCGCGGCGACGGCGGCGCGATGCTGGGCGATGCGCCGGCCGGGCTTGTCCAGCGCGTCGGTGCTGACCAGCAGCAGGCGGTCGACGCCGGCGAAGGCGCTTTCCAGCGAGGCCGGGTCGTCGAAGTCGGCGGCGCGCACGTCCACGCCCTTGGCGGCCAGGTCGGCCAGCTTGGCCGGATCGCGGGTGGTGGCGATCACGTGCGGGGCGCTGGCCTCCAGCAGCAGTTCGACCACGCGGCGGCCCAGCTGGCCTCCGGCGCCGGTCACCAGGAGGCGGTCGTTGAGGAAGGGCTTGGCGGTCATCGAGGTCGTCCTTTGCTGGTCTCTTTTCGAGACCAGGTGTAGATGTGAGACCGATCGTGCGCCGTAAAGACGGCAGTTTTCCGGGAGATAGGCACCTTGAAGGAACCACCGATCCTTTCGTCGGACGCCCTTTCACCGCAAGCCCTTTCGCCAGAAGCCCTTTCGCCAGAAGCGATGTGCGAGGCGATGGACGGCTGGCGCGACCAGGGCTTCACCAGCGCCGACTGCCCGGTGCGCGACGTCGTCGACCACCTGGGCGACAAGTGGAGCACGCTGATCCTGTCGCTGCTGTTCATCGGCCCCAAGCGTTTCGGGGCCCTGCGTCGCGCCGTGCCCGACATCTCGCAGCGCATGCTGACACAGACCCTGCGCGATCTTCAGCGCGACGGCCTGATCGAGCGCGAGGTGTTCCCCACCAAGCCGCCCAGCGTCGAATACAGCCTCTCGCCCCTGGGCATGTCGCTGCAGACGCCGCTGAACGCGCTGATCGCCTGGGCCGTGGAACATCACGGCGCGATCCGCGAGGCGAGGGCGCGCTACGACGGCGCCGAGGCGGCCTGAAAGATCCTCACCCTCCTGGGGGGAGGTGCCCCGGAGGGCCGGAGGGGGGGACGTTTTCAGCTTTCGAGGCGTCGGAAACTCATCGCCAACTCCCCCTACCGATCGCTGCGCGATCGCCTCGCCCAGAGGGGGAGGTTCGCAACACCGCGGGGCTGCGCTCGCCGCCGAACCACCCTACATCCAGCGCCCAAGCCTCACCGGAGCCCCCATGACCATCACCGCCCACCGCGTCAGCGTTCCCGTCTTCGTCCAGGGGCTGAAGGGCCTGTCGGGCGTGCTGGCCAAGGCCGCCGCCCATGTCGAAGAGCGCAAGCTCGACCCCGAGGCCCTGCTGAAGGCGCGGCTCTATCCCGACATGTTCCCGCTGATCCGCCAGGTGCAGATCGCCACCGACTTCGCCAAGGGCGCCAGCGCCCGCCTGGCCGGGCTCGAGGTTCCGGCCTGGGACGACGTCGAGACCAGCTTTGAGGACCTGTCGGCCCGCGTGGCGCGCGCCATCGCCTATGTCGAGGGCCTCGACCCGGCCGCCTTCGACGGCGCCGAGGACCGCACCGTGGCCCTGACCCGTCGCGGCGAGACCACCGAGCACAACGCCCTCGACTACCTGACCGGCCAGGCCCTGCCGAACTTCTATTTCCACCTTTCCACCGCCTACGCGATCCTGCGCGAGAACGGCGTGGTCCTGGGCAAGCGCGACTTCCTGGGCGCGGCCTGAGGCCTGACGAAACCTCGCCCTTCGACAAGCTCAGGGTGAGGTTTCGACTGCAAGGCCTGTGAAATGGTCCTCACCCTGAGCCTGTCGAAGGGCGAGGACCACCCACTGTCGGCGGCGCTTCAAGGCCGCCGCCGAAACGCCCACACCAGGCCGGCCAGCGCAGTCAGCACCCCCGCCGCGGCCGACAGCACGACCGCCAGCTCCTTCAGTACCTCCGGTTCCATTCGCTCCACCCGTTACTCGCCCCGCATCGCGGCTACGGGCCAGAGTGACTCGCTCCGACGTCGAGTTCGGACGTATGTTCTCTTTTTGTTCTCAAGGCGAATAGGCGTTCAAGCCACCTCGCGCGTCGCCACCGCTTCCAGGCCGAGGATCGCGGCCTTGCGGGCCAGGCCCCAGTGATAGCCGGTGAGCCGCCCGTCCTTGGCGATGGCCCGGTGGCAGGGGATCAGCAGCGAGATCGGATTGGCGCCGATGGCCCCGCCCGTGGCCTGGAAGGCCTTGGGCTTGCCGGCCCAGGCCGCGACCTGGCCATAGGTGGCCGTTCCGCCGGCCGGGATGCGCAGCAGCGCCTTCCACACCTGCACCTGATAGGGCGAGCCGATCAGCACCACGGGCAGGGGGCCTTCGCCGGCTCCGAAGGCCTTGAGCGCGGTGTCCCGCGCGGCCCCGTCGTCGCGCACCCATTCGGCGCCGGGCCAGCGGCGGTGCATGTCGGCGAAGCTGAAGTCGTCGTCGCCGTCCGAGAAGGCCAGGCCCGCCAGGCCGCGCTCGGCCAGCACGAACAGGCCGCGGCCGAACGGGGTGGGGGCCCAGCCCCAGCGCAGGGTCATGCCCGCCCCGCGCCGGCGAACGTCGCCCGGCGTGGCCGCCTCCTGGGCGATGAACAGGTCGTGCAGCCGCGAGGGTCCCGAAAGGCCCGCGTCATAGGCTGCGTCCAGAACGCTGGCCCCGGCCTCGAGCGAGCGGCGGGCCTCGGCGTGGGCGATGGCGGCCACGAAGGTCTTGGGGCTGACCCCGGCCCAGCGGGTGAAGATCCGCTGGAAGTGGAACGGCGACAGGCCCACGGCGTCGGCGGCCTCGTCCAGCGACGGCCGCTCCATCCAGCGTTGGGCCAGCCAGTCCAGGGCGGTGGCCATGCGGTGGTAGTCGGCCGAGCGTTCGGCTAGGCGCGCGAGGGTTTCCGAAGGCGAGACGTCGAGAGGCATGGGGAAAGTCTAGCGCGGGGAGGGCGGGGCGTCCGCCCGGTTCTTGCGCCCTTTCAGGCGTAGCGCTCGGCCCGCGCCGCCTTGATCGCCCGTTCCAGCGCGCGGGCGAAGGCCACCCGCTCGTCGGGGCTGAGCGCTCTCGCCAGGGTCAGGCGGCGGCGCGACATGAAGAGGCGCACGCGGCTCTCGTGCTCGCCCGGCTGGTCGAGATCCACGCGGGTGAAGGCCGTCGGCGAGGTCCAGACCACCCTGGCGCCCTTGGCGTCCTCGCGGCTGACGATGATCTCCTCGGCGGTGACCTTCACCCGTTCTGAGCGCGACAGGGCGCGGTTGCTGGCGCGCAGGGCCAGCCACAGGGCCAGGACGTCCAGCCCCAGGAATGGCAGCACCGGCGGCGCGCCGACCACCAGCAGGAACGCCGCGACCATCAGGTTGAAAGCGACGGCCACGCCCAGCACCACGGCCATGCCGGCGCGGCTCAGCGACCGGTTGGGGCGGATCACGGCGTCCATGTAGAGCGCGGCGGCCATGGACGAGGTCTACGCCCCTCGCGCCGCCTTGGCGAGCGGGCCGCATCACGGCATGGTCGCGCCGATGGCCGCCACCCAAAAGACCTCCAAGTCCCTCGTCAGGAAACGCCCAGCCGGCAAGCGGATCACCGCCGCCGAGCGTGAGCGCGTGCTCATCCTGTTCGAGCGCTTCGAGAGCCTCGAACTGCGGCCCAAGACCGAGCTGAACTACTCCAACCCCTACGAACTGGTGACCGCCGTCGCCCTGTCGGCCCAGGCCACCGACGTGCAGGTCAACAAGGCCACCGGCCCGCTGTTCCAGGTCGCCGACAGCGCCGAAAAGATGCTGGAACTGGGCGAGGACGGGCTGATCAAGTACATCGCCTCGATCGGCCTTTTTCGCACCAAGGCCAAGAACGTCATCGCCTCGGCTCATATCCTGGTGGACCGCTACGGCGGGCAGGTGCCGCTGAACCGCGAGGCGCTGGAAAGCCTGCCGGGCGTGGGCCGCAAGACCGCCAGCGTGGTGCTGAACGAGCTGGACGTCGAGCCGGCCATCGCCGTCGACACCCACGTGTTCCGCGTCTCGCATCGCCTCAAGCTGTCGGCCGGCAAGACGCCTGACGCGGTCGAGGACGACCTGATGCGCGTGGTGCCCGGTCCCTACCAGACCCGCGCCCACCACTGGCTGATCCTGCACGGCCGCTATGTCTGCGTGGCCCGCAAGCCCAAGTGCGAGATCTGCAAGATCGCCGACCTCTGCCCGTCGCTGGGGCTGTTCTAGCGGCTCAGACCCGCGCGCCCGGCTTGAACCGGGCGGTCATCGCCATCATCGCCACGACGCCGGCCGCCATCAGCAGCCAGGCGGCCGACAGGTCGGACGAGGCGTCGCGCACCCAGCCGGCGAAGAACGGCATGACGCTGGCCATGACGTAGCCGCCGCCCTGGACGAAGGCCATCAGGTCGCCGGCGCTGTCCGGGTCGCTGGCGTGGTCCAGCGTGACGATCAGCGACAGCGGGAAGATCGCGCCGATGCCCGCGCCCAGCAGGCAGACGGTCGGCAGCACCAGCCACGGCGCCAGCAGCAGGCAGGCGATGCCGGCCAGCAGCGAGGCCAGGGCCGCCGCCAGCAGCGGCCGGCGGTCGGGGCGGCGGGCGATGGCGGCCGAGACCGCAAGGCCGGCCAGCACCTCGCAGACCGTCAGCGCCGACAGGGCGTAGCCGGCCTGGTCGGCGGTCAGGCCGCGGCTGGCGTAGAACGGCGGAAACCAGGCCAGCACCAGGGTGTAGGCCCCGGTGCCGATGCCGAAGAAGGTCAGCAGCAGCCAGGCGCGGGGGCTCTTCCACATCGATGCTTGTCGCAGGACGACCGGGCCGCCGGCCGGGGCGGTCGTCTCGCGCCCCGCGGCGCGCATCCACAGCAGCAGGGCCAGGATCGCGGGGGCGGCCCACAGGCCGAACATCACCTGCCAGCCGGCCAGGCGGGTCACGCCCGTCGACATCGCGGCGGCCACGGCGGCGCCGGCCATGATGCCGGTGGTGTAGAGGCCCATCATCCGCGGCGCGCCAGCGCCCGAGGTCCGCTTGATGAAGCCCGGCATCAGGGCCTGTACGGCCGCGACGCCGACGCCCACCATGGCGGCGCTGGCGAGCAGGCCCGCGGTGGTCGGCCAGATCGCCCGCAGGCCGCAGGCGACGGCGATGGCCAGGAGGCCGATGGCCACGCCCATGCGCTCGCCCAGAGCCCGGCGCAGCGGCGCGGCCAGCAGGGCGCCCAGGCCCATCAGCAGGATAGGCAGGGTGGTCAAGAGGCCCGCCGCGGCCGAGGAGGCGCCGGTGGCGGCCTTCACCTGGTCGAGCACGGGGCCCAGCGCGGCCAGGGCCGGGCGCAGGTTCAGGGCCGCCACGACGATCGCCGCGATGGTGAGCAGGGCGCCGCTTTTGGCGGCACGAGCGGAAACAGACACGCTTTTACGCGCCTTGGCGTCTTCTTCGTAGGCGAGGACCACGATATATCTCGTCGGAAAGTATCTTGATGGCGAGATATATCCGATGACGGCGAAAGCCAAGCGTCATGACCGCGCAGGCGCGGCCTCGGTCCAGTGGCGGCGTGAGCGCCCGGACCTGGATCCGTTCCCTATGGAGCTGGTCGGACGCCTGTGCGAGGTGGCCGAGATCGTGCTCAAGGAGCGGCTGGCGCCGCTGTTTTCGGCCCATGGCCTGCAGCGCGGCGAGTTCGACGTCCTGGCTACCTTGCGCCGGGCAGGGGAGCCCTACGCCCTGACCCCGACCGACCTCTACGAGACGGCCATGGTCTCGTCAGGCGGCATGACCGCGCGGATCGACCGGCTGGAGAAGATGGGGCTGGTTCAGCGCCGTCCACATCCCAGCGACCGGCGCGGTACGCTGGTGGCGCTGACGGAGGAGGGCAGGGGGCTGCTGGATACGATCCTGCCCCTGCACATCGACAACGAACGGACGCTTCTGGCGTCGCTCGACGCCGGCGAGCAGCAAGCGCTGAGCGGCCTGCTCGCCAAGCTGCTGGCGGGCCTGGAGCCGGCGTAGGGGAGGGGGCGCTAGACCCCCAACCCCAGTCCGCCCCGCGCCTTGGGCGGGTCGATGTGGCCGGCCTCGCGGGCGCGGGTCCAGTTCAGCTTCTCGACGTTCTCGCGGAAGGCGAAGCGCAGGATGTGGTCGGCGACCACCTGTTCCAGCTTGGCCAGGGCTTCGAAGTCCTCGGCCTCGACAGTCATGTCCAGGCCTTCGGCGTCGGCGGTCATCCGGCACGGGCCCAGCGGCAGCGGGAAGAAGGCCGTGGTCTCGGTCAACTCGACCTCGAACTTGTGGCCCCAATGCTTTGCCAGCTGGGTCATGTAGCGGGCGGCCTTGTCGGTGACGAGGCGGGCGTGGCTCTGCATGCGATGTGCTCCTCTGTTCCGGCCCGGTTCAGACAGCTTCGATCTGCGTTGCGGCGTCGTCCAAAGCCTTGGCGATGGCGGCGATCTGCTCGGAGCTTAGGCTTCCGGCGTGCAGTTTCAACCGCAGGGCCGTCTTGAGGTTCTCGCGGGCCCGCAGGATCTGCGGCGCGAAGGCGGCGCTGCGCGAGGCGGCCTCGGCCATGCGCTCGAACAGGCCGTTCACCGGCTGGGCGTTGGTTTCCAGGAAGGCCTGGCCCTCGTCGGTGATCGTGTAGAGCTTCTTGCCGCCGCCGGCGTCGGTCGCGGCCACATAGCCGAGCTCTTCCAGCAGGGTCAGGGTCGGGTAGATCACGCCCGGGCTGGGGCTGTAGGCGCCGCCGGCCGCGGTCTCGACCGCCTTGATCAGTTCGTAGCCGTGGCTGGGCTTGTCGGCGATCAGCTTCAGCACGACCAGGCGCAGGTCGCCGTGGTCGAAGAAGCGGCCGCGCGGGCCGCCGCGGCCGAAGCCCCGTCCGCCCATGCCGCCATGCTCGCGGCCGTCGAAGCCGAACGGATGGCGGCTGTGATGACCGCCGTGGCGGCCGTGGTGGTGATGATGACGTCCAAACATATGTGCTCTTTCGATGCAGTTTCGTTATATCGAAATGATAGATATATCGAAACCGATCGGCGTCAAGAGCTATTTAGATATATCTGATGCTATCGGGTCGCGACGGCCGTCGGAAAGGCCTGGGCGCACAGTTCCTCGCCGAAGGCGTCGCTGAGCTGTTCCTCGGCCTCGCCCATCTTGATGACCGCCAGGCGCGAGCCGACGATGGTCTTGCCGATGGCGTAGTCGCCGACCACCCTGCCGGTGCGCACGTCGATCAGCCTGGCCTGGCTGCGCAGCACGTTGGCGCCGCCGACCAGGGCGGTCATGGCCGGATTGGCCTTGTCGAAGCGTTCGAGCTTCACTTCCAGCCGCAGCGGCCGCTGGCCCTTGGCGCAACCGTCGAGCTTGGCCTGCACCCGCTGCTTGAACAGGGTGTCGAAGCCGTCGGTGACCTTCAGCTCGCCGCGCGTCAGCCGCACTTCGGCGACACGGCTCTGGGCCTTCCAGTCCTTGGGCAGGTCCTCGACCGCGGCGCTGCGCGAAAGGCTTACGCAGCCGCTCGCCATCGCCGCCAGGCCCAGCAGGGCCGCCATCTTCGCCGCGTTCATCGCATCGCTCTCCCAATCCCCGGCCCTCAACGCGCCGAAGGGGGATTGGTCGCAAATTCGTGGAACGTCGGTATTGAAGAAAGGCGCTCAGGCGGCGCGCAGGGTCTCGGCCAGCAAACGGCCCTCGGCGGCGCGGCTGGAGCCGGCCCGCCAGGCCACGACGATCTCGCGGCTGGACTGGGCGGTGGCCAGCGGCCGCACCGTCACCGGCGCGTTCTCGGCCAGACCCGCCTGCACGGCCATGGCCGGCAGGAACGACACGCCCAGGCCCGAGCCGATCATCTGCACCAGGGTGGGCAGCGAGGTCGCCGCGAAGCTCTCCTCGTCGCCCACGCCCTTGGGCGGCTCCAGGCCGCAGGCGGCCAGGGCGTGGTCGCGCAGGCAGTGGCCATCCTCCAGCAGGATGACGTCCTGGCCCTCCAGGCTGGCCGGATCGACCCGGTCCTGCATGGCCATCGGATGGTTGGCGGGCGCGGCGGCCAGCAGTTCGTCGTGCTCCACATGGGCCCAGTCCAGGCCGGTCATGTCGTAGGGCAAGGCGATCAGGGCCGCGTCCAGCGAGCCGGCCTTCAGCGAGGCGATCAGCCGCTGGGTCAGGTCCTCGCGCAGGAACAGGCGCAGCTTGGGGAACTGGTCTCGCAGCATGGGCAGGGCGCGCGGCAGGAGGTACGGCGCCACGGTCGGGATCACCCCCAGTCGGAAGCGCCCGGCCAGCGGCTGGCCTGCGCCGCGCGCGGCCTGCACCAGGTCTTCGGTCTGGGCCAGGATCGAGGTCGCCCGGCGCACGGCCTCCTGGCCGGCGGCGGTCAGGATCACGCCCGAGCGCGCGCGGTCGACCACCGGGGCGCCGAGGATCTTCTCCAGTTCCTGGATGCCCGCCGACAGCGTGGGTTGGGTGACGTAGCAGGCCTCGGCCGCCCGGCTGAACGAGCCATGCTCGGACAGGAGCTTCAGGTACTGCATCTGGCGAAGGGTCGGGAGCATGGATCCGATATAGGCCGCCTCTATCGAATATCCAAAAGCAATCGAGCAGATCTCAGGGGCGGCCCGTCATGCCTCAAGTAGCCGAGGCTTCCGCCGGGATTACGAGGCTGGGTTGGTCGCCTTAAAGCGCCGCCTTCACCGCCGCCGCGAACGCCGCCCCGTGATCGTGGGCGTGCTGGAGGAAGAGATCCGGCTCGATGATCTCCAGCTCCATCAGCTGCGGGGTGTGGTCGAGGCCCCGGATCAGGTCGATGCGGGCGTAGGTCAACGGTTGGCCCAGCGCATCCAGGACCATGTGGGCGGCGTGCAGCGCCTCGGGCTCGGGCGCGATCTCCGAGACCTTGCCGCCATATTGCGGCTGCACCCGGAAGTCGCCGGGCACGGCCACCTTGGTCACCGCGTGGCTGAAGGCGCCGTCGAAGAAGAACAGCGACAGCTCGCCCTCCTCGCCCACCGCCGGCAGGAACGGCTGGATCAGCGCCGGACCGGTGGGAGCGTCGGAGAGATCGGGGTCGCGACCCAGCTTCACCGTGCGGTGCGAGCCGCCCGAGACCTGGGGCTTGGCCACCACCAGGTCGACCTGGAAACGCTCTCGCGCCTCGGCCACGGCCTCGGGCGTGACCTTGTCCAGCGTGATCGTCGGCACGACCGGCGCGCCCTTGGCGGCCAGTTCGGAGAGATAGGTCTTGGCGGTGTTCCAGCGCAGCAGGCCCGGCGGGTTGGCGGTGCGCACGCCGGTCGCCTCCAGGGCGTCGAGCCGCGCGTACCATTCCGGCTCGCGGTGGTGATAGCCCCACGACAGCAGCGGCAGGACGATCCCCTGCTCGCCGGCCTCGACCGGATCGGTCCATGGCCGCGAGGCCACGGTCAGGCCCAGGGCCCGCAGCGGCGCGGCCAGGCGTTCGAACAGCGGCGGCCAGCTCTGGGCGAAGCGCGGTTCGTCGGCGGCGGGAACCAGGATCAGGACGTCGGGCCGGTGCGTGCTCATCCCTTCGCGGTAGAACGCCGCAGGCCCGGCGGCAAGGCCCGCCTTGCCCAAGCCCTACGTTGCCAGGGCCCTCCCCTTCCTTTACTTGCGGTCGGTCAATCTTCCCGGAACCAGAGCAGACATGACCGCCCTCTACGACGTCGCCGCCATCGGCAACGCCATCGTCGACGTGATCGCCCAGTGCGACGACGCTTTCCTGGACGCCCAAGGGCTGGTGAAGGGCTCGATGGCGCTGATCGACACGGCGCGCGCCGCCAGCCTGTATGACGCCATGGCCGCCGGCATCGAGGCCTCGGGCGGCAGCGCCGCCAACACCCTGGCGGGCGTGGCCAGCTTCGGCGGCAAGGCCGCCTTCATCGGCAAGGTCGCCGACGACCAGTTGGGCCGGGTGTTCACCCACGACATGCGCGCCATCGGCGGCGTCTTCACCACCCCGCCGCTGACCGAAGGTCCGGCCACGGCCCAGTGCCTGATCAACGTCACTCCCGACGCCCAGCGCACTATGTCGACCTATCTGGGCGCCTGCGTCGAGCTGACCGCCGCCGACGTCGACCAGGCCATCATCGAGGGCGCGCAGTACGCCTATCTCGAAGGCTACCTGTTCGACCCGCTGGAAGCCCGCCGCGCCTTCGCCAAGGCCGCCGCCCTCAGCCACGGCTCCGGGCGCAAGATCGCCATCACCCTGAGCGACAGCTTCGTGGTCGATCGTCACCGCGAGGCCCTGTTGGGCTTCGTCGAGACCCAGTGCGACGTCGTCTTCGCCAACGCTTCGGAAGTTTGCGCCCTGTTCCAGACCGACGACTTCGACGCGGCCGTGAAGGAACTGGCCAAGCGGGTCGAGATCGCCGCCGTCACTCGGAGCGAAAAGGGTTCGGTGGTCGCCTCCGGCGAGCACTTCCACGAAATCTCGGCCTTCCCCGTGGAAAAAGTCGTGGACACGACGGGCGCGGGCGACCAATACGCCGCAGGTTTCCTCTACGGCCTCTCCCAGGGGCGCTCGCTGGCCGACTGCGGCAAGCTGGGCTCGCTGGCCGCCGCCGAGGTCATCGCCCACTACGGTCCGCGTCCGCAGGTCAAGCTGCGCGAACTGGCCGCCCAGAACGGACTCTAAACCCCAAGGTCCCGATCGGACCTTCAAGGACGAAGCATGGCCCGCACCGCTGAAGTGGTCCGCGAGACGAAAGAGACCCAGATCCGGGTCTGGATCGATCTCGACGGGACCGGCGCCTCGACGATCTCCACCGGCATTGGTTTCTACGACCACATGTTGGAGAGCTTCGCGCGCCACGGCGGCTTCGACCTGAAGATCGAGACCAAGGGCGACCTGCACATCGACATGCACCACACGGTGGAAGACACCGGCATCGTGCTGGGTCAGGCGATCAACAAGGCGCTGGATGGCTTCAAGGGCATCCGGCGCTTTGGCCACGCCTACATCCCGATGGACGAGACCCTGACGCGCTGCGCCATCGACCTGTCCAATCGCCCGTATCTGATCTGGAAGGTCGATTTCAAGCGCCCCAAGGTCGGCGAGATGGACACCGAGCTCTTCAAGGAGTTCCACCACGCCTTCGCCATGAACTGCGGCGCCTGCGTGCATCTGGAAACGCTCTACGGCGACAACACCCACCACGTGGCGGAGAGCGGCTTCAAGGCCCTGGCCCGCGCCCTGCGTCAGGCGGTGGAGTTCGATCCGAAGACCGGCGGCCTCGCGCCGTCGACCAAGGGCGTGCTGTAAGGCTCATACCATGCAGACCCTCGCCCTGATCGACTACGGGTCGGGCAACCTGCGATCGGCGGAAAAGGCCCTCAACGAGGCCGCCCGCCGTCGCGGCGTCGCCGCCGACATCGTCGTCACCGCCGATCCCGCCATCGTGGCCAAGGCCGACCGGCTGTTCCTGCCCGGCGTCGGCGCCTTCGCCTCGTGCCGCGCGGGCCTCGACGCCTCGGGCGTGTACGAGGCCATGAACGAGGCCGTACACCAGCGCGGCGCGCCGTTCATGGGCATCTGCGTCGGCCATCAGCTGCTGGCCACCGAAGGCCTCGAGTTCGGCGTCACGCCGGGCCTCGACTGGATCGGCGGCCAGGTGAAGAAGCTTCAGCCGTCCGATCCCTCGCTGACCATCCCGCACATGGGCTGGAACGCGATCGCCTTTTCGCGCGCTCACGCCCTGTTTACGGGCATCGAGGACGGCGCCCACATGTACTACGCCAATTCCTTCGCGCTCGACGCGGCCGACCCGGCCGATGTCGTGGCGACCAGCGACCACGGCGGCCCGTTCGTCGCGGCGGTGGCCAAGGGGAATGTCGCGGGCGTACAATTCCACCCTGAAAAATCACAAGCCGCGGGGCTCACCCTGCTCGCCAACTTCCTGGAATGGCGCCCATGATCCTCTATCCCGCCATCGACCTGAAGGACGGCCAGTGCGTGCGCCTGCTGCACGGCGACATGGACAAGGCCACGGTCTTCAACAACAGCCCGGCCGACCAGGCCCAGCGGTTCGTCAAGGACGGCTTCTCGTGGCTGCACGTCGTTGACCTGAACGGCGCCATCGAGGGCAAGTCGGTCAACACCGCCGCCGTGCAGTCGATCCTGGAGTCGATCTCGATCCCGGTGCAGCTGGGCGGCGGCATCCGCACGCTCGAAGGCATCGAGGCCTGGATCGAGGCCGGCGTGTCGCGCGTCATTCTCGGCACCGTGGCCGTCCACGACCCGGACCTGGTCCGCAAGGCCGCCCGCCTGTGGCCCGAGCAGATCGCCGTCGCCGTCGACGTGCGTGACGGCAAGGTCGCCATCGACGGCTGGACGGGCCTGTCGGACATCGACGCCATCAGCCTGGGCAAGCGCTTCGAGGATGTGGGCGTGGCCGCCCTGATCGTCACCGACATCAGCCGCGACGGCGCCCTGACCGGCGTCAATGTCGAGGGTGTGGGCGAACTGGCCGACGCGGTCTCGATCCCCGTCATCGCCTCGGGCGGCGTCGCCGCCGTGGCCGACATCGAACGCCTGAAGGCCCGCAAGGGCGTCGAGATCGCCGGCGCGATCCTGGGTCGCTCGCTCTACGCCGGCACGATCAAGCCGGCCGAAGCGCTGGTCGCGGCGGCAGCCTGATGCTGAAGACCCGGATCATCCCTTGCCTCGACGTCAAGGACGGCCGGGTCGTCAAGGGCGTCAACTTCGTCGACCTGCGCGACGCCGGTGATCCGGTCGAACAGGCCGCCGCCTATGACGCGGCCGGCGCCGACGAGCTGATGTTCCTCGACATCACCGCTTCCAGCGAAGGCCGCGGCCTGATCCTGGACGTGATCTCGCGCACCGCCGAGGTCTGCTTCATGCCCGTCTCGGTGGGCGGCGGCGTGCGCCAGGTGTCCGACATGCGCCGCCTGCTGCTGGCCGGCGCCGACAAGGTCTCGACCAACACCGCCGCCGTCGAGAATCCCGACCTGATCGCCGCCGGCGCCGACGCCTTCGGCGCCCAGTGCGTGGTCGTGGCCATCGACGCCAAGGCCCGCCCCGACGGTTCGGGCTGGAACGTCTGGACCTATGGCGGCCGCAAGGACACCGGTCTGGACGTGGTCGACTGGGCCGCCAAGGTGGTCGAGCGCGGCGCGGGCGAGATCCTGCTGACCTCGATGGACCGCGACGGCGCCAAGATCGGCTACGACATCCCCCTCCTCCAGGCGGTGACGGGCGCGGTCAATGTGCCGGTGATCGCCTCGGGCGGCGCGGGCAAGACCGAACACCTGGTCGAAGCCGCCCGCGACGGCCACGCCGCCGCCGTGCTGGCCGCCTCGATCTTCCACTTCGGCGAGATCTCGATCGGCGAGGCCAAGGCCGCCATGGCCGCCGCCGGGGTGCCGGTGCGCCTGGATCCCGTGAAGGCCGTCGCATGAGCCGCCTGTTCGGGGTCCTGCAGCGCCTGGCCGCCACGGTCGAGAGCCGCAAGGGCGGCGACCCGGCGGCGTCCTACACCGCCAAGCTGCTCAACGATCCGGCCCTGGCCGCCAAGAAGCTCGGCGAGGAAGCCGTCGAGACGGTCATCGCCGCCGTTTCGCAGGGCCCCGACGCTTTGGCCGCCGAAAGCGCCGACCTGCTCTATCACTGGCTCGCCCTGATGGCCGCCTCGGGCGTTTCGCTCGACGCGGTGGCCGAGAAGCTGGAAGCCCGTGAGGGAACCTCGGGTCACGCCGAGAAGGCGTCTCGGGGCGGCTGACCGGGATTTCCCAACATTCCGTCATTCCCGCCCTGTGGCGGGAATGACGGGAATTATGGGGCGGACCAGGCTCGCTTCCTACCCCTTGCGCTTCAGCGCCACGTAGAGCGCCCCCTCGCCGCCGTGCCGCTGATCCGCCTGCGAAACCCCGGCGATCATCTCGCGCAGGGCCGGATCGGCCAGCCATTCGGGCGTGCGCTGGCGCAGCACGCCATGGCCCACCTTCCCCTTGCCGGTGATCACCAGCACCGCCCGATGACCATCGTCGAAGGCGCGGCGGATGAACCGCTCCAGCGTGGCGCGGGCCTGGTCCTGGTCGAGGCCGTGCATGTCGAGCCGCGCCCCGATCGGGTCGTGGGCCTTGGCGATGCGGCGGCGGCGGTTGGGCTCGATGCCCTCGGGCGGCGGCTTGGGCGCGGGCTTGGGCTTCAGGGCCGGGATGTCGGCGGGATCGATGCGCAGGGGCGCCACCGAGGCCAGGTGCGTGGGCGGCTCGACGTCGGCGGCATGGGCCATGAGCTCGGCCTTGCCGGGCCGGATCCGGGCCTTGTCGCGCATCTTCAGCGCCTTCTCGGGCGCCCGGCCCGTCACCGTGGAGGCCACCAGCCGCCACAGGCGCTGGCCCTCGTCGTCCGGCGGCCGCCGCTTGCTCATCGGACTATTGCTGAACCTGGGGGACCAGCCGCCACAGGCGCAGGTCGTGGCGCACGCGGCCGGCCTCGGTCCCGGCCGCCTGGCCGGTGCCGATATAGAGGTCGGCGCGCACCTGACCCTTGATCGCCCCGCCGGTGTCGAGCGCCACGACGGCGCGGCGATAGGTCGGGAAGGCGCCGGCCAGCTTGGGAGCGCTGGCGTCGATCCAGTAGAGGCCGCCCATGGCGTGCTGGCTGGGGTCGACGGCGATGGCGCGGCCGGCCGGCAGCGGCACGTTGGCCGCACCGGTGGCCTGGCGGCCGTCGTCGGGCAGGGTCTGGAAGAACACGTAGCGCGGGTTCAGCTGCATGATCGCGTCAGCCTTGGGGCCGCGATTGGCCGCCAGCCAGCCGCGGATCGCCTCTCCCGAGGTGTTGCCGTCGGCCAGCAGGCCCTGGTCGCGCATGGCCGTGGCGATGCCGACGAAGGTCTTGCCGTTATGGGCGGCGAAGGCGGCGCGCACGCGGCGGCCGTCTGGCAGGGTCAGGACGCCCGAGCCCTGGATCTGCAGGAAGAAGAGGTCCTCGGGCCGCATCCAGGCCAGCGGCCGGTCCAGCGGCGAGGCCTCGATGGCGGCGCGGTCGTCATAGGGCACGAAGGTCCCGCCGGCGGCGCGGCCGACCACGGTCTTGCCCTTCAGGGTCGGGTCGAAGGCGCCCAGGTCGAGCATGGCCAGGTCGGCCGGCCGGCCGCGCATGGGGGCGCTGAACTCGGCCGAGCGCGACATCCGCGCCTCGTACTCCGGGGCGAAATAGGCGGTCAGCAGGCCCTGGCCGGAGACGGCCTCGGGACGGAAATTGGCTTCCAGGAACTGGCGGGCGCGGGCGTCGTCGACCGGGCCGGCGGCCTTGGCCTTGCGGCAGACCTCGACGGTGGCCGGATCCTTGGCGACGCCGCAGGTTTCGCGGAAGGCCTGCAGGGCCGCGGCGTGGTCCTCTTCGTTCCAGCCCAGCAGTGCCGAGAAGGCGGCGGGCGACGGCGTCGCGGGCTGGGTCGGTTGCGAAGGCTGCGGCGTGGTCGGAGTCGGGACCTGGGGCGTCGGGGCGACCGGAGGCGGCGGCGCGGTCGTCGTACAGGCGGCCAGCACCAGGGCGGCCGACGCGAGCGTCAGGACGGAACGCAGCATCAGGCTTCGGCGACCGCGACGCGCACCAGGGTCCAGTTGGGGTCGCGGCTCTTGAGGTCGCGCTCGAAGGTCCACAGGTCGGCCGTGCGGCGGTCGTCGACCGCCTCGCCGGCGGCGCTGGTCGAGCGGGTGCGCACCTCGGCGAGGATCCGCACCACGGCGCGGGCGGTGTCGCCCTGCACCTCGGCGCTATCGAGGTCCGTGCGCGGCTGGGCCAGGAGTTCGACGCTCTCGGTGCGGCCCTCGGCCTCGCGGGCGGCCATGGCGCCTTCGAAATTGGCCATCACGTCGGCGGCCAGCAGCGGCTTCAGCGTCTCGCGATCACCGGCGGCGAAGGCCTTGAGGATCATCTCGTAGGCGTAACGGGCGCCCGACAGGAAGCGAGCGGGGTCGAAATCGGGCTGGCGCGCGCGCAGGGCGGCCAGGCCCGTGGCGTTGACAGGGATCGCCGTCTCGGCGCTGTCGGCCGGGCGGGTGGCGGCCGGAGCGGCCACTGGAGCGGGCGTGTCCTCGGGCTGACGCCCCACTCGGCGACCGAGCGTGGCGTAGAGTTGGTAGAGGACGACGGCGGCGAGCACCGCGAAGACGATCAGTTCAAGCACGACAAGTTCCGCATCGGGGCCGTCGATTGAGACGACAGCCTTCCTATATAGGCCAAGCGACCGCCCGCGTCAGGCGCCTGACGTTGCACGGCGTTCTCCCGCATGTTAGCAGCGCCGCTCACGCCTAACGGCCGATATGCCGCGCCGAGTATGGAAAAACCCTTCATGACCGATACCAACGGCGCTCCGCCCGCCGCCCAGGACGACAACGAAGCGGCCGCCGCCGGCATCCGCATCGTCGCCCAGTTCGTTCGCGATCTCTCGTTCGAAAACCCGCTCGCGCCGGACTCGCTCCGCGCCTCGGCCACCCAGCCGGCCATCGACATGGGCGTCGAGATGAACGCGCGCGGTCGCGCCGACGGCCTGTTCGAAGTCGACCTGAAGCTGTCGGCCCGCGCCGAGCGCGACGGCCAGGCGGTGTTCCACGTCGAAGTCGTCTACGGCGGCCTGTTCCAGATCGCCGGCGTGCCGGAAGAAGCCCTCGAGCAGGTCCTGCTGATCGAGTGCCCGCGCTTCCTGTTCCCGTTCGCCCGTCGCCTGATCGCCGACGTCACCAGCGAAGGCGGCTTCCCGCCCTTCCTGATCGACCCGATTGACTTCGGCGGCGTCTACGCCGCGCGCAAGGCCCAGGCCGAAGCCGGCCAGGTCGGCAACGCCTGATCCAGGCTGATCCGCCCGAAAACGAAGAAGGCCCGGAGCAGCGATGCTCCGGGCCTTTCTTTTTGGGTCGCCTCGGGGGCTAAGGCTGAAGCCGGTAGCCGCCCGCCTCGGTGATCAGGATCCGCGCCGTGGCCGGATCGGGCTCGATCTTCTGGCGCAGGCGATAGACGTGGGTCTCCAGCGTATGGGTGGTGACGCCGGCGTTGTAGCCCCAGACCTCGGTCAGCAGCTCTTCCCGCGACACCGGCTTGGAGCCCGCGCGGTAGAGGTACTTCAGGATGTTGGTTTCCTTCTCGGTCAGCCGCACCTTCTTCTGCTTGTCGTCGACGAGGAGCTTGGCCGAGGGGCGGAACTCGTACGGACCGATGCGGAACAGCGCGTCTTCCGAGGCCTCGTAGCTGCGCAGCTGGGCGCGGATGCGGGCCAGGAGCACGCCGAAGCGGAAGGGCTTGGTGACGTAGTCGTTGGCGCCGGATTCCAGGCCCAGGATGGTGTCGCTGTCGCTGGCGGCGGCGGTGAGCATGATCACCGGCGCGGTGACGCCGTTCTTGCGCATCAGCCGGCAGGCCTCGCGGCCGTCCATGTCGGGCAGGTCGACGTCGAGCAGGATCAGGTCCGGCTTGATCTCGCGGGCCTGCCGCACGCCTTCGCCGGCGGTCGGGCACTCGGCCACGGCGAATTCCTCGTGCAGGGCGAGCTGTTCGGCCAGGGCGCCGCGCAGGTCGTCGTCGTCGTCGATGAGAAGCAGGGTCTTGCGTTGCGCCATGAGGCGGAACATGACCGCTACGAGGCCCGGCGCCAAGGGGCGCGGCTTGCGGGAGCGGGGTTTGCGATGATCTTCCGGGCGCATTCAGATGGAACCATCGACCTTGGCGACGGCCGCGTCGTACGCTGCGCCCTGGGCAAGGCCGGGGTGATCGCCGCCGCCGACAAGCGTGAGGGCGACAATCGGAGCCCCTTGGGAACCTGGACTATCCGCCAGGTGCTCTACCGCCCCGACGTCTATCCGGACGGTCCGGCGACGGCCCTTCCGACCGCGCCGATCGCCCCCGACGACGGCTGGTGCGACGCGCCCGGCGACCCGAACTACAACCGCCCGGTCAAGCTGCCCTATCCAGCCAGCGCCGAGCGCATGTGGCGCGACGACGGAGTCTACGACCTGGTGGGGATCCTGGCCCACAACGACGATCCGCCGGTTCCCGGCCTGGGCTCGGCGATCTTCCTGCACCTGGCGCGGGACGGATATCCCGGCACCGAGGGCTGCGTGGCCCTGGCGCGGGCGGATATCGAGGCGCTGCTGGCGAAGGCCGCGCCGGGGGATGCGATCGGGATCGCGGAGGGGTGAGACCTTTGAGGCGCTCCCCCTGAAGGGGGAGCTGTCGCGGAGCGACTGAGGGGGAAGCGAGAGATGACCGGCCGGCATCGCGGCAGCTGAAAACGGCCCCCCTCCGGCCCTCTGGGCCACCTCCCCCAGAGGGGGGAGGATCTTGGGATCACCGCGCCCCGAACAGCGCCGAGCCCACCCGCACCGAGGTGGCACCGCAGGCGATGGCCGTCTCGAAGTCGTCGCTCATGCCCATGGAGAGCCTGTCCAGTCCGTTGCGGGCGGCGATATCGGCCAGCATCCGGAAATGCGGCGAGGGATCCTCGTCGGCGGGCGGGATGCACATCAGGCCCTCGACCGTCAGCCCGTAGGCGCCCCGGCAGGCGGCGATGAAGGCGTCGGCCTCGTCGGGCGTCACGCCGGCCTTCTGCGGCTCCCGCCCGGTATTGACCTGGACATGGAGCCGCGGGGCCCTCCCCTGCGCCTGGACCTCGTCGGCCAGCACCCGGGCAAGCTTCTCGCGATCCAGGGTCTCGATGACGTCGAAGAAGGCCACGGCGTCGCGGACCTTGTTGGTCTGCAAGGGGCCGATCAGGCGCAGCTCGATCCGGTCGCGCAGCGGCGTCCAGCGCTCCTTGGCCTCCTGCACGCGGTTCTCGCCGAAAACCCGCTGGCCCCCGTCGAGCACAGGGGCGATATGGTCCCAGGGCTGCAGCTTCGACACCGCCACCAGCTGGACGGCGTCGGCGGGCCGGCCGGCCGCGAGCGTGGCGGCGGCGATGCGGGATCGGATGGCGTTCAGGGCTTCGGACATGGCGGACCAGGAAACGGATAGTCTGGAGACCCTCTCTAGAACGGCCGCGCGGCTTCGCCCATGGGCGTGGCCGGGGGATCCCCTGCCACGCCTGCTGTTTTTCACCGATCCGGCGCGGGTACCCGATCCCGAGGCCGTCGCCGAGCGCCTGCCGGCGGGCGCCGGGATCGTCTACCGGCCCTTTGTTGCACCGGACGCCATCGAGCGCGGTCTTCGGCTGTCGGTGATCGCCCGTCGCCGGGGTCTGCTGCTGCTGGCCGGCGCCGATCCGGCGCTGGCGCAGGCGATCAGTGCGGGGGGCGTCCACCTGCCCCAGCGCTTGGCGGACAACGCGGCCGACATTCGCAGGGCCCATCCGTCATGGCGGATCACCGCGGCGGCGCATGACGTCCTGGCTGTCCAGGCGGCGCAACTGGCCGGCGTCGAGGCGGTTGTGGTCTCGCCGGTATTTCCCAGCAACAGCCCCTCGGCCGCCGCGCCGCTGGGCGTCGAGGGCCTTGTCGAGATCACGGCGGGGGCGACTCTGCCGGTCTACGCCCTGGGCGGCGTCAATGCGAAAACCGCCGACGCGCTGGTTGGCGCGGGCGTCTACGGCCTGGCGGGGATCGAGGGATTTGGCGGCTAGGCCGCCTCTTCATCGCGTCATTCCCGCCCTTGTGGCGGGAAGCCCTGGTTCAGCTCGCACGTGAAGCGAAAGCCGGTCGCTGGCGATCCGCCTCATCCGCCCTTACGGCCGACAGAAGGGATCCCGCCACAAGGGCGGGAATGACAGGAGATAAGGATTTCCAGGATCGAGCCGGAGGCTCGGATCAGAACTTGAAGGCCGTTTCCAGCTTCACGCGCGGCGCGGGCTCGCGGGTTTCGTTCTTGCGGGCGGCGGCCACGGGGTTGTTCTCGCCCAGGGCCACGGCGCCGCCGACGCGGATCGACGGGGTGACCTTGTAGTAGGCCCCGGCCTGGACGTCCTTCAGCTCCATCTCGCGGCCCACGGGCTGGTCGAGGTCGAGCTTGAGGCCCCACTTGCCCTTGCGGGCGTCGAATTCGAGGGTCTTCTTGGGGTTCTGCGGGCTGAACGGCGCGCCTTGCGCCCCGGTGAAGTCGTTCTTCACCGTGAAGTCGGCGGTGGCCGGCGCGGTGCGGGTCTTGGTCTGGGCATGAGCCAGCGAAGCCGATCCCGTGAGGATCAGCGCGGCGGCGCCCGCCAAGACGAATTGCGTCGCGACCTTCGTCACTCGACACCCATTCCCCAAAAATAACCCCTGCCCGAACCCTATATAGGTACGGACACCCTGAAAGCCGAATAAAGGCCTTGGTACAACGCGGTCAACAGGGCTTGGATCACGCTGATCGTCGCAGGTTACGATTCAAGCGGCGCCTGTGGCGGTCATGTCACGCGATTCCTGTTTTGACGCAGCGCGGCCATGCTATAGACGCGTTCCGGCTGCGGGGGCGCGCCTGGGCTGCGCGCACGCGCCGGCAGATTTTTGGAGCGAGGTACTATGGCGTTTGAGCGTGGGTCCATGTTGCGCGGCGTCGCCGCCGGCGTGCTGGCGCTGTCGGTTCTCGGCGTGGCCGCATGCAGCAGCAACAAGCCGCCCAAGACCTTCACCAGCCAGAGCGAAGAGCCCGGTTTCCAGCCCTTCGGCCTGTTCAAGAAGAGCCCCAAGGCCGCCGCGAGCGAAGGCTCGATCGGCGTCAACGGCTTCCTGTGGCGCGCGTCGCTGGACACGCTGGCCTTCATGCCGCTGGCCTCGGCCGACCCGTACGGCGGCGTGATCGTCACCGACTGGTACATCAATCCGGAAAAGCCGGACGAGCGCTTCAAGGCCACCGTCTACATCCTGGACACCCGCCTGCGCGCCGACGGCCTGAACGTCACGATCTTCAAGCAGGCCAAGGACGCCTCGGGCGCCTGGGTCGACACGGCCGCCTCGGACCAGACGGCGACCGACATCGAGAACGCCATCCTGACCCGCGCGCGTCAGCTTCGCCTCTCGAACATCCGGAACTAAGGGCTCCAGTCCCGAAGGATCCGCGCGGGAGCCCCTCGTCTGGCGACAAGGGGCTCCCGTTCGCATATTTAGGCGCGCCCCGGCCGCGAAACCGCTTATGAGCATTGCGGAACGCGCCCCAGAGCCTGCGCAGCAGGCTCTGGAATCAAACATTGGAGCGCGCCCGGGCGGGTTAACCGCCTACACTTAACCCTAGCGCGCTCTCGCGCCCTGTCCGCAAGCACACTCTGGTTTCCATGGCCCGCTACAATCCCAAAGACACCGAGCCGAAGTGGCGCGCCGCCTGGGCGAACGCCAACACCTTCCTGACGCCGATCGCCCCCGACGCGCGTCCGAAGTACTACGTGCTCGAGATGTTCCCCTATCCGTCGGGGCGCATCCACATGGGCCATGTGCGCAACTACGCCATGGGCGACGTCGTGGCCCGCTACAAGCGCGCCCAGGGCTTCAACGTGCTGCACCCGATGGGCTGGGACGCTTTTGGCATGCCCGCCGAGAACGCGGCCATGGAGCGCGGCGTCCACCCCAAGGGCTGGACCTACGACAACATCGCCGCCATGCGCGAACAACTGAAGGCCCTGGGCCTGTCGGTCGATTGGTCGCGCGAGTTCGCCACCTGCGACCCGGAGTACTACGGCAAGCAGCAGGCCTGGTTCCTGCGCCTGCTGAAGCGCGGCCTGGTCTATCGCAAGGAAGCCTCGGTCAACTGGGACCCGGTCGACATGACCGTGCTGGCCAACGAGCAGGTCATCGACGGCAAGGGCTGGCGCTCGGGCGCGACGGTCGAGAAGCGCAAGCTGACCCAATGGTTCCTGCGCATCACCGACTACGCCGACGCCCTGATCGACGGCCTGAAGACCCTGGATCGCTGGCCCGAGAAGGTCCGCATCATGCAGGAGAACTGGATCGGCCGGTCCACGGGCCTGCGCTTCAAGTTCCAGTTTGAGGGCGAAGCGCCGGACGGCCTGGCCGAGGGCCTGGAAGTCTACACTACCCGTCCCGACACCCTGTTCGGCGCCAGCTTCGTGGGCATCGCCCCCGAGCATCCGCTGGCCGAGCAACTGGCTGTCGAGAACCCCGACCTGCAGGCGTTCATCGCCGAGTGCCGCAAGGGCGGCACCTCGGAGGCCGATATCGAGGGCGCCGAGAAGCTGGGCCGCGACACCGGCCTGCGGGTGAAGCACCCGCTGGACCCGTCGATCACCCTGCCGGTGTGGATCGCCAACTTCATCCTGATGGACTACGGCGCCGGTGCGATCTTCGCCTGCCCGGCCCACGACCAGCGCGACCTGGACTTCGCCCGCAAGTACGACCTGCCGGTGCTGCCGGTCGTGCTGCCGCCGGGCGCGGATGCGGCCGAGTTCACGGTCGGCAAGGAGGCCTATGTCGGCCCCGGCAAGATCTTCAATTCCGAGTTCCTGGACGGGATGGAGGTCGAGGCCGCCAAGACCGAGGCCGTGTCGCGCATCGAGGCCGCCGGCCAGGGCCAGGGCGCGACCGTCTATCGCCTGCGCGACTGGGGCGTCTCGCGCCAGCGCTACTGGGGCTGCCCGATCCCGGTCATCCATTGCGAGGCCTGCGGCCCCGTGGCCGTGCCGGAAGACCAGCTGCCGGTGACCCTGCCCGAGGACGTCACCTTCGACCCGAACAAGCCGGGCAATCCGCTGGTGCGGCACCCGACCTGGAAGCACGTCGCCTGTCCGTCGTGCGGCGCCCCGGCCGAGCGCGAGACCGACACGCTGGACACCTTCGTGGACAGCAGCTGGTACTTCGCCCGCTTCACCGACCCGACCGCCGCCGAGCCGATCGACAAGACCTGCGCCGACCACTGGATGCCGGTCGACCAGTATATCGGCGGCGTCGAGCACGCGGTGCTGCACCTGCTGTACGCCCGCTTCATCACCAAGGCGCTGAAGGACGAGGGCCTGCTGTCGGTGGACGAACCGTTCGCGGGGCTGTTCACGCAGGGCATGGTCACCCACGAGGCCTACAAGGACGAGGCCGGCGATTGGGTCGAGCCCTCCAACGTGGTGATCACCGCCGAGGGCAATGTCCGTACCGCCAAGCATGCCGAGACCGGCGCGCGGATCGTCATCGGCGACATCGAGAAGATGTCGAAGTCCAAGAAGAACGTCGTCGCTCCCGAGGACATCTTCGAGGCCTACGGCGTCGACTCCGCGCGCCTGTTCGTGATGAGCGACAGCCCGCCCGAGCGCGACGTGCAGTGGAGCAACGCCGGTGTCGAAGGCTCCTGGCGCTTCACCCACCGCCTGTGGAACGAGTTCGACAGCCAGCCGGCCGGCGACTTCGCCCACGACGACGCCGACGAGGCGGCCCTGGCCCTGCGCAAGGCGGCCCACAAGCTGATCGGTTTCGTCACCGACAGCATCGAGGGCTTCCGCTTCAACAGCGGCGTGGCGCGCCTGTACGAGTTCCTGAACGCCCTGAAGGCCGCTCCGGCCGAAGGTGCGAGCCAGGGCGTGCTGGCCGCCCGCGTCGAGGCGCTGGATATCCTGGCCCGCCTGGTGGCGCCGTTCACGCCTCACCTGGCCGAGGAGGCCTGGGTGCGCCTGGGTCGCGAAGGCATGGTGGTCGACGCGCCGTGGCCCAAGGCCGATCCGGCCCTGGCCGCCGACGACGAGCGCGTGCTGCCGATCCAGATCAACGGCAAGCGCCGCGGCGAGATCAAGGTCAAGGCCGGCGCCCCGGACGACGAGGTGCAGAAAATCGCTCTGGCGGATCCGGCCGTCATGGCCCACCTTGAAGGCGTCACGGTCCGCAAGGTGATCGTGGTCAAAGACCGCATCGTCAACATCGTGGCGAACTGATCCATGAAGCGTCTCCTGGCGGCCGCCGCCCTGCTTTCGACCCTGGCCCTGTCGGCCTGCGGCTTCACGCCCCTGTACGGCCAGCAGGGCGTCACCGGCGGGCTGGGCGCGATCGAGGTTGTGGCGGCCGAAGGCCGCGCCGGCTACATGCTGCGCGAGCAGCTGGAGGACGCTCTGGCGCGGAACCCCAACGTGCTGGCCTCGCACCGCCTGACCTACAAGGTCGAGGAAAAGCGCTATGCCCGCGGCGTGCGCGTCGACAACGTGGCCAACCGCTACGAGCTCAACATGAAGGTCGAGTGGAAGCTCACCGACACCACGACGGGCTCGGACGTGCGCAAGGGAACGACGACGGCGGTGGTCACCTACGACTCCGCCGACCAGCCCTACGCCGCCATCGCCGCCCAGCAGGACGGCCAGGAGCGCGCCGCCGCCGAGGTGGCTCGCAAGATCCAGCTGGAACTGGCCGCGTGGCTGGCCGGCAAGGCGCCCGCCTGACCTCGTGGCCATTCTTTCCAAGCGGCAGGATGTCGAGCGGTTCCTGAAGGATCCGACCCCCGACATCCGCGCCGTCGTCATCTACGGCAAGGACCGCGGCGTGGTGCGTGACCGCGCCACCCAGCTCGCCCACAAGGTGGTCGAGCGGCCGGACGATCCCTTCGACACCGCCCTGCTGACCGAGGGCGACCTCGACAGCCACCCCGGACGCCTGGAAGACGAACTGGCCGCCCTGTCGATGATGGGCGGCAAGCGCCTGGTGCGCCTGCGTCTGATGGGCGAGAAGGCCGGTCCCGACAAGCAGGCCGCCGAGGCCCTGACCGCCCACGTCGAGGGACGGCTCAATCCTGAAGCCTTCTTCCTGGTCGAGGCCGGGGCCCTGGGCCGCGACTCCACCCTGCGCAAGACGGCCGAGAAGGCCGGCGGCTGCTACGTCATCCCCTGCTACGAGGACGAGGTCGGCGACATGGCGCGCCTGACCCGCGACGCCCTTTCGCGCGACGGGGTCAGCCTGAACGGCGAGGCGCTGGACCTGTTCGTCAACCGCCTGCCCAAGGAGCGCGGCGTGGCCCGCGCCGAGATCGAGCGCCTGGCGCTGTACCTCGGCCCGGGCAGCGGCGTGGTCGCCACGCCCGCCGACCTGACCGACTTTCTCGGCGTCGAGCCCGAAGCCTCGCTCAGCGACGCGGCCGCCGACGCCTTTGGCGGCAAGATCGGCGCGGCCCACGCCGGCCTGCGCCGCGCGGCCCAGGAGGGCGAGGGCGGCCCCGCCGCCGTCCGGGCCATGGGCTACTATCTGGGCCGCCTGCGCCGCACCCTGACCCTGCACAAGAACGGCGTCGACCTGGGCGCCGCCGCCAAGGCCTCGGGCGTGTTCTGGAAGACCGAGCGCGAGTTCCTGCGCCAGGCTCGCGCCTGGACGCTGGAGCACCTGTTGACCGTGCAGCAGGACATCCTGGCCGCCGACAAGGCCTGCAAGACCTCGGGTTCTCCCGACCAGCTGATCGCCGAACGCCTGGCCCTGCAGATCGCCGGGCGGGCGCGGCGGCTGGGGCTGTGAAACGCGCCCCTCTCCCCTCGCGGGAGAGGGTGGCCTGCGAAGCAGGTCGGGTGAGGGGTCTCTCAGAACCGTCCGCGCGACCCCTCATCCGTCGGCCTTCGGCCGCCACCTTCTCCCGCAAGGGGAGAAGGGCCTACTGCCGACAATGCACTTTCCGTCAAACCTCGGTGCAGGCCGCGCGCGCCCGCTTGACGCCCTCACGCGCAGCGCCCAGAAGCCGGACGTGACCGACACCGCCGCGCCCGAACCGACGTCCGCCCCGCCCGCCAAGAAGGGCGGAGGCCTGCTCAAGTCGTCGATGATCTATTCCGGCCTGACCCTGGTCAGCCGGCTGATGGGCTTCGTGCGGGACCTGGCGATCTCCTACCGCATGGGGGCCAGCGCGACGCCGGCCGCCGACGCCTTCAACACGGCGCTGGCCTTCCCCAACCTCTTCCGCCGCTTCTTCGCCGAGGGCGCCTTCGCGGCCGCCTTCGTGCCGGCCTACGCCAAGTCGCTGCAGGAGGACGGCGAGGACAAGGCCGACGTCATGGCCGCCGACGCCATGGCCACCCTGGCGGCGGCGACCATCATCATCACCGTGATCTGCCAGCTGGCCATGCCCTGGCTGATGATGCTGATCAGCCCCGGCTTCGCCGCCGATCCGGCCAAGTACAAGCTGGCCGTGCTGCTGACCCAGATCACCATGCCCTACCTGCCGTGCATGGCCATCGTCGCGCACCTGTCGGGCGTGCTGAACGCCCGCGACAAGTTCATCCTGTCGGCCGGCGCGCCGGTGCTGCTGAACATTGCCACCCTGATCTTCATCCTGCCGCAGGCCGACGCCGTCTCGGCCGCCACCTGGGGCTCGGTCGGCGTGATCGTCGCCGGCGTCGCCCAGGCGGGCCTGCTGGTCTGGGGCGTCAACAAGTCCGGCGCCAAGGTCCACTGGCGGCTGCCGCGCCTGACGCCCGAGGTGAAGGCCCTGATCGGCAAGGCCATTCCCGGCGCGCTGGCGGCCAGCGCCACCCAGGTCAACATCTTCATTTCCGGCGCCCTGGCCAGCCATGTCCCTGGCGGCCGCACCTGGCTGGCCACCGCCGACCGCCTCTACCAGCTGCCGCTGGGCCTGGTGGGCGTGGCCATCGGCGTGGCCCTGCTGCCGCGCCTGGCGCGCGCCGTGAACACCGGCGACGGCGACGACGCCCAGAGCGCCATGGACCAGGCCATTGCTCTGGCCCTGGCGTTCACCCTGCCGGCCGCCGCGGCCCTGGTGGCCATGCCCGGCTTCCTGTCGGACGGCCTCTACACCCGCGGCGAGTTCACCGCCTTCGACGCCAGCCAGACGGCGGCGGCGCTGTTCTTCTACGGCCTGGGCACCCCGGCCTTCGTGTTGCAGCAGCTCTATTCGCGGGCCTTCTTCGCGCGGGGCGACACCAAGACGCCGATGCGGTTCGCCCTGATCTCGGTGGCGGTGAACATCGCCTTCGGCATCGTGCTGTTCAACCTGGTGGGCGTGAAGGGCATCGCCGCGGCGACCGCCATCGCCTCGTGGCTCAATGTTGGCCAGATGGCCTTCACCCTCTGGCGCAAGGGCCACTACGGCCCGTCGGGCCAGACCTGGTCGCGGGTGACCCGCATCCTGCTGGCCAGCGTCGGCATGGGCCTGGTCCTGGCCGCCGCCTCGCACTGGCGGCCGCTGATCGAGGCGCCGCTGGAGGCGCTGGGCCTGCGCGGCCGCGTCATCGGCGCCAAGGAAGTGGCCCTGGTCCTGACCGTGCTGGTCGGCGGCGGGCTCTATTTCCCGCTGCTGTTCCTGTTCGGCGGCGTCAAGCCCAGTGAGCTGAAGGCCGCCCTGCGGCGCGGCAAAGCAACCTAGAGCCTTGTCCGGCGCGCGCGGGGACGGTAACGAGCATGCCCATGGCTCCGATCGGTTCCCCCGCGCCGCGATGGCGCAGCTTCCGCTGAACCCGATCGCCGCGTCCCCGGACGCGGCCCGCGCCCTGGTGCGCGCCGCCATCCCGACCGTTTCCGACATCCAAGGCTGAAGCCATGACCGACCAAGCTCCCGTTCCGTACGCGGGTCCCAAGCGCATCCTGTCCGGGATCCAGGCCTCCGGGGCCCTGCACCTGGGCAACTACCTCGGCGCTCTGAAGCGCTTCGTCGACATCCAGGACGAAGAGCCCTTCATCTTCGTCGCCGACATGCACGCCATCACCGTCTGGCAGGACCCGGCGGTGCTGGCCCAGCAGACCCGCGAGATCGCCTGCGCCTACATCGCCGCGGGCCTGGACCCCAAGAAGGCGACGATCTTCCCGCAGTCGGCCGTGCCGGCCCACGCGGAACTCGCCTGGATCTTCAACTGCGTGGCGCGCCTGGGCTGGCTCGACCGCATGACCCAGTTCAAGGAAAAGAGCGGCAAGCACAAGGAGCGCAGCTCGGTGGGCCTCTACACCTACCCGGTGCTGCAGGCGGCCGACATCCTGCTCTACAAGGCCACCCACGTGCCGGTGGGCGAGGACCAGAAGCAGCACCTGGAACTGACCCGCGACATCGCCCAGAAGTTCAACAACGACTTCGGCGCCCCGGGCGGCCAGCCGGCCTTCTTCCCGGTCACCGAGCCGGTGATCGAGGGGCCGGCCACCCGCGTCATGAGCCTGCGCGACGGCACGGCCAAGATGAGCAAGTCCGACCCGTCGGACGCCTCGCGCATCAACCTGATGGACGACGCCGACGCCATCGCCGCCAAGATCCGCAAGGCCAAGACCGATCCCGAGCCGCTGCCCGAGACCGTCGAAGGCCTGGCCGAGCGTCCGGAAGCCCGCAACCTCGTGGACATCTACGCGGCCCTGTCGAGCACCACCCGCGCCAAGGTTATCGAGGACTTCGGCGGCAAGGGCTTCGGCACGTTCAAGCCGGCCCTGGCCGAGCTGGCGGTCGAGGTCATGAGCCCGATTGGCGCGCGCATGCGCGAACTGACCGGCGACCCGGCCCAGATCGACGCCATCCTCAAGGACGGCGCCGAGCGCGCCCGCGCCGTGGCCGAACCGGTCGTGGCCGAGACCAAGAAGCTCGTCGGCTTCTGGGGCGCCTAGAAAACCCTTCTCCCATAGGGAGAAGGAGGGGCCCGCCCCTCAGGCGTGGGAGGATGAGGGGTTGAGGCGTCGGCCGGCGTGCCGGCACGATCTTGGGGCAATTGGTGAGGGCGAAACCCCTCACCCTCCCACCGCTGCGCGGCGGGCCCCTCCCTCTCCCTCCGGGAGAGGTTCTTCAGGGCCTTGCCCTCCGCCCTCGCAAGGGCCACATGTCCGGCATGTTCATCCAGACCGAAACCACGCCCAATCCCGACGTGCTGAAGTTCCTCCCCGGCCGCGAGGTCCTGGTGGACGGCGCGCGGGAGTTCCGCACTCCCGAGGAAGGCGAGGCCTCGCCGCTGGCCGACGCCCTGTTCCGCCTCGGCGACGTGACGCGGGTGTTCTTCGGTCCGGACTTCCTGACGGTGACCAAGGGCGAGGACGCCCAGTGGCCGCACCTGAAGGCGCCGATCCTGGCGGCGATCATGGACCACTTCACCAGCGGCCGCCCGCTGCTGCTGAGCGAGGAAGCCGCCGGCGGCCACGACGAGGACGGCGTCTACGACGACGAGACCGCCCAGATCGTCTCCGAGATCAAGGAACTGCTCGACACCCGCATCCGTCCGGCCGTGGCCCAGGACGGCGGCGACATCGTCTTCAGCCGCTTCGAGCCGGCCACCGGCGTCGTCTGGCTGCACATGCGCGGCGCCTGCTCGGGCTGTCCCTCGTCTTCGGCCACGCTGAAGTCGGGCGTCGAGAACATGCTCAAGCACTATGTGCCGGAAGTGACCCGGGTCGAGCAGACGCTCTGATCTTCCCGGTCCCGGGGCGGGTTTTCGGCCCCGGGCGCCTTGCGCGATCCGCTGGGATCCCCATACTGTAACTACATAAGTTGCGATTATGGTTTCCTATAAGGATCGCTGATGTCCAAGCTCGACACCGCCGCTCTCGCCCAGCTGTTCACCGAGGCGCGCACGCGCAACGGCTGGAAATCCGACCCCGTGCCGGAAGCGGTGCTGCGCGAGCTCTACGACCTGGTGAAGTTCGGCCCGACCGCCGCCAACGCCAGCCCGGCCCGCTTCGTCTTCGTCACCAGCCCGGAAGCCAAGGAAAAGCTTGCCGCGCTGTCGTCGGGCTCCAACGGCCCGAAGATCCTGGCCGCCCCGGTCACCGTCATCGTCGGCTACGACCTCGATTTCCCCGAAACCCTCGACAAGCTGTTCCCGCACGCTCCGGGCGCCAAGACCTGGTTCAGCGACC
This sequence comes from Caulobacter sp. CCNWLW153, assembly GCF_036889365.1. Taxonomy (NCBI): domain Bacteria; kingdom Pseudomonadati; phylum Pseudomonadota; class Alphaproteobacteria; order Caulobacterales; family Caulobacteraceae; genus Caulobacter; species Caulobacter sp. CCNWLW153. Next base: position 216,603 of record NZ_JBAKFV010000002.1, on the reverse strand, counting down.
CGGTCGCCAAGGAGTGGGGCGCGCTGCGCAACAGCTCGTTGCAGGGCGGCTACTTCATCCTGGCTGCCCGGGCCCTGGGCCTGGATGTCGGCCCGATGTCGGGCTTCGACAACGCCGGCGTCGACGCTGCGTTCTTTGCCGGAACCAACATCAAGAGCAACTTCATCGCCTCGATCGGCTACGGCTCCGACGAGGGCCTGTTCCCGCGCAACCCGCGCCTGGACTTCGAGGAAGCCGCCCAGATCCTCTGATCGGGTCCCATCGTCATCGCCTGGCATGCCGGGCGATGACGGCGAGGGGAGGGCGCGCTAGAACCACGGCATGACCCTCCGTCTCGCGCTCCTCGCCGCGCCGCTGGCCCTGCTGGCCGCCTGCGGCCCCGCCGAAAAGACCCCTGCCACGTCCTCGGGCAAGCCCGACGCGACCGCGCCGGCCGCCCCGGAGGCGGCGAGGCCGGCCGATGGCTCGGCCGTGATCAAGATCACGCCCTATGTCGGCGGCCCGCTGCAGGTGGCCGCCGCGGGCGTCGGTCCCATCACCGCCGCCACCGCCTTCGACCAGCCGACGATCCAGGCCCTGTTCCCCAAGGCCCAGGTCAAGGCCGCCTTCATCCACGTCGGCGATGGCCCGCCCGGACCGATCATCACCGTCGAGCAGGATAACGTCCCGCTGCTGGAGATCGGCAAGGGCGCAGACGGCGGCATCGCCGAGATCCGCCTGGCCGCCGGCGACGTGCGCGGTCCCAAGGGCGAGAGCCTGCTGGCCAAGTGGGCGGCCCTGGGATTCACGCGCGACCAGTGCCGGGCCGGCGAGGGCCGCACCGTCAACCAGACGATCTGTGTCCGCCCCGAGGCGCCGACCGTGTCCTACGTCTTCGGCGTGCCGGGCTGGACCAAGGGCGGCGTGCCCGACGAGGCGACGCTGAAGGCCAAGGGCCAGCTCAACGAGTTCGTCTGGCGTCCGGCCGAGACCGCCCAGGTCGGGGCCGCCTGATCTTGCGCGTTCTCTCCGTCGACACCTGCCTGGCGGCCTCGTCGGTCGCCGTGATCGAGGGCGGCCGCGTCCTGGCCGCCCGCAGCGAACCCATGACCCGCGGCCACCAGGAGCGCATCGCGCCCCTGGCCAAGGAGGTCGCCGCCGAGGCCGGTATCGTCTTTTCCGACCTCGACCGCATCGCCGTCACGGTAGGGCCCGGCTCGTTCACCGGCCTGCGCGTGGGCCTGTCCTTCGCCAAGGGGCTGGCCGAAGCCCTTTCGATCCCCTGCGTCGGGATCAACAGTCTGGAGGCCCTGGCGGCCTCCTCGGGGGCGTCCGGCTTCGTGGCCGCCGTGCTCGACGCCAAGATGGCCCAGGTCTACCTGCAGGTCTTCGATGGCGGCAAAGCGCTGATGGCCCCCGACGCCCTCGACATCGGCTCGGCGACCGCCCGCCTGGCCGAACTCTATTCCGGCGGCGCGGCGACCCTGGTGGGCTCCGGCGCGGTCCTGCTGGAGGGCGTGCTGCCCGAAGCGACCCGCCTGGACCTGGCCGCCGCCGACCCCGTCGCGATCGCCCGCCTGGCCGCTGCCCGGCCGGCGCCGACCCATTCGCCCCGGCCGCTCTATCTGCGCGCGCCCTACGCCACGGCGCCGACGCCATGAACCTGCGTCCCGTCGGATTGGAAGCGTGCTGGGACCTGGCCGACCTGCACGAGAGGGCCTTCGACCGGCCCTGGGCCCCGACCGAGTTCGAGGCGCTGCTGAACTCGCCCGGCGTCTTCGCCGTGCTGGGCTCCTCGGGCGAACCTGACGAGCCGCGCGGTTTCATCCTGTGCCGGGCGATCGCCGGCGAGGCCGAGATCCTGACCATCGCCGTCGATCCGGCCGCGCGTCGGCGCGGCTGGGGCGCGGCCCTGGTCGAGATGGCGGCCGGGATCGCGACCGAGGCCAAGGCCTTCGACCTGTTCCTGGAGGTGGCGGCCGACAATGTCGCCGCCATCGCCCTCTATGGGGCCACCGGCTTTTCGCAAGTGGGTCTCAGGAAGGGCTATTATCCCCATCCAGACGGCGCCAAGGACGCCGTCGTCATGCGGCGGGCGCTTAACACTTAGGTACCGATTGCCTATTGTGCCCGCGAATCCCCGACGGAGACGCCGCCTTGGACCGCCTTGAAAAGCTCTGCATCGAAAAAGGCATGCGCATGACCGACCAGCGTCGGGTCATCGCGCGCGTACTGTCGTCGGCCGACGACCATCCGGACGTCGAGGAACTGCACCGCCGGGCCCACGCCATCGACCCGCACATCTCGATCGCCACGGTCTATCGCACCGTGCGCCTGTTCGAGGAGAGCGGCATCATCGAGCGCCACGACTTCCGTGACGGCCGCTCGCGCTACGAAGAGACCCCGACCCATCACCACGACCACCTGATCGACATGAAGACCGGCAAGGTCGTCGAGTTCGTGGACGAGGAGATCGAGGCTCTGCAGCACGCGATCGCCAAGAAGCTCGGCTACAAGCTGATCGATCACCGCCTCGAACTGTACGGCGTGCCGATCGAAGAGTGATTGAGCAGGATCAAGGAAAAGGGCGCGGGTTCATCCCGCGCCCTTTTCTTTTGGATCAGGCCCGCACGAAGTCGAGGAACACCGGGGCGCAGTCGCCCAGCTTCTTTTCCTCGTAGCGGGTGGTCACGTGGTCGGCGGGGATGGCCTGGCGGTCGACCCCTTCCTCGGCGAAACGGAAGGCCGGATTGGCCAGCACCCGCTCGGTCGTCCACTCGGCGTAGTCGGCCCAGTCGGTGGCGAAGCGGAAGGCCGCGCCGGGCTTCAGCACGCGGGCGAGGTCGGCGACGAATTCCGGCTGGATGATCCGGCGCTTGTTGTGCCGGGCCTTGTGCCAGGGGTCGGGGAACATCACGAAGAGGCGGTCGATGCTGGCGTCCGGCAGCCAGCCGACCACGTCGCGGGCGTCGCCCTCGTGGATGCGGACGTTCGAGAGGGCCTGCTCCTCGACGTGGCGCACGGCGCTGGCCACGCCATTGACGAAGGGCTCGGCCCCGATCACCAGCACGTCGGGCCGGCGGCCGGCCTGGGCGGCCATGTGCTCGCCGCCGCCGAAGCCGATCTCCAGCCAGGTTTCCTTGGCTTCCGGCATCAGGTCGCGCGGCTGGAAGGCCTCGTGCGGCACGGCGATGGTCGGCAGCAGGGTGTCGAGCAGGGCCTGCTGGCGAGGCTTCACCGGCCGCGACTTCAGGCGGCCGAACGAGCGCAGCGGGCCGTGGGGCTGTTGGGGATTGGTCATGGGGCGGGTCTTTAGCCGTGATGACGGCCGGAGGCCAGCGGCGCACCCCGCAAACGAAAACGGGCCCCGGTCTGGCGACCGAGGCCCGCTTCGAATTCCCGAAGGATGCGAGGCTTACGCCAGGCCCTTCAGCTCCGACACCAGGTCGGTCTTCTCCCACGAGAAGCCGCCTTCGTTGTCCGGCGTGCGGCCGAAGTGGCCGTAGGCGGCGGTGCGGGCGTAGATCGGGCGGTTCAGCTGCAGGTGCTCGCGGATCGAGCGCGGCGTGGCGCCGCCGATCAGCTGCGGCAGGACCTTTTCCAGGACGGCCGGATCGACCTTGCCGGTGCCGTGCAGGTCGACGTGGAACGAGACCGGCTGGGCCACGCCGATCGCATAGGCGATCTGGATCGTGCAGCGCTCGGCCAGGCCCGAGGCCACGACGTTCTTGGCCAGATAGCGGCAGGCATAGGCGGCCGAGCGGTCGACCTTGGTCGGGTCCTTGCCCGAGAAGGCGCCGCCGCCGTGCGGGGCCGCGCCGCCGTAGGTGTCGACGATGATCTTGCGGCCGGTGATGCCGGCGTCGCCGTCCGGGCCGCCGATCTCGAAGCGGCCGGTCGGGTTGATCAGCCACTGGGTCTTCTTGGTGATCAGGCCTTCCGGGAAGATCGGCAGGATATGCGGCTTGATCAGGTCGAGCACGCGCTTGGAGGTCGGCGTCTTGCCGTCGATCTTCTTCTTGTGCTGGTGCGACACGACGATCGAGACGACGCGTTGCGGCACGCCGTTGCCGTCGTACTCCAGGGTCACCTGGCTCTTGGCGTCGGGCTCGAGCTCATGCAGCTCGCCCGAATGGCGCAGTTCGGCCAGGCGCTTGAGGATGTTGTGGCTGTATTGCAGGGTGGCCGGCATCAGCTCCGGGGTCTCGGTGCTGGCGTAGCCGAACATGATGCCCTGGTCGCCGGCGCCTTCGTCCTTCTTGTCGGTGGCGTCCACGCCCTGGGCGATGTGCGCCGACTGGCCGTGCAGATAGCAGGCGTACTTGGCCTTTTCCCAGTGGAAGCCCTTCTGGGCGTAGCCGATGTCCTTGATGGCCGCGCGGACCTTGGGCTCCAGGGACTTGATGATGTCCTTGGTCAGCTCCTTGTTGGCCTTCTTGTCGCCGCCCGGCTTGCCCGCGCGGACTTCGCCCGCCAGGACGACGCGGTTGGTCGTGACCAGGGTTTCGCAAGCCACCCGAGCTTCCGGATCGGCGCTCAGGAAGGCGTCGACGACGGTGTCGCTGATACGATCGGCGACCTTGTCGGGGTGGCCTTCGGAGACGCTTTCGCTGGTGAAGATGTAGGACGAACGGCTCAAGGTGGACGGCTCCGGCTTATAGTCCAGCGCCCACGCGGCAACCGGCCTCGCGAGCTTAGCGAGAACCATATAAAGATAAGTTTATGTCCGCAAGGCGGCCGGTCGCCTTTCCGGGTCCGACGGGCCGGGCGAGGCGCCCGGCCGTGGGGGCGGCTCGAAGGGGCTAGGCTTCTTCCTCGGCCATCGACCGAACGAGGTCGAGGATGCGGCGACGCACCGGCGAGCGGGTCAGGCGGGGAAACAGCGACGCCAGTTCCAGGCCCTCGGGCGTCATCAGGAACTCGTGCACCTGGTGGTCGTTGCGCGGCTCGCCGTCGGCCGGTTCGGACGGATCGGCCAGGCCCTCGAAGAAGTAGGCGACGGGCGCCTGCAGGCTGCGGGCGATCTCATAGAGCTTGCTGGCGCTGACGCGGTTGGCGCCGCGCTCGTACTTCTGCACCTGCTGGAAGGTCAGGCCCAGGCTCTCGGCCAGCTTTTCCTGGCTGACGCCCAGGATCTTGCGGCGCATGCGGATGCGGGCGCCGACATGAAGGTCGACGGGGTTAGGCGAACGCTCGATTTCGGCGGGGGATTCGATGGCGACGGTCATGCTTAGGCATAGACCTAAGATTACGGCTTTAGTTCAGCCCTTATCTTTCGCAGCGGCAAACTTCTGACCGCCGGTACGTGAAGTGCCGATACAGATCGCCACCGAGACGAGCAGCAGGACAGCCAGCGGCCAGTCGCCCAGGCGGGAGGCCGGCGTGTCGCGGCCGACGGCGGGCAGGCGGGCGTCGATGACCCCGCGGGCGCCCAGGTCCAGGCGCTGGCCCTCGACCACGCGCCCCTGGGCGTCGACCATGGCCGACACGCCCGTCGGGGTGGCGCGGATCATCGGCCGGCCGGCCTCGATGGCGCGATAGCTGGCCAGGTTCAGGTGCTGCAGGGGGCCTGAGGTGACCCCGAACCAGGCGTCGTTGGAGACGTTGACCAGCGCCCGCACGCCGGCGTCGGGGCGAGCCAGGCCTGGGAACAGGCTCTCGTAGCAGATCAGTGGCTGCACCTTCAGGTCCGGCGTCACGCTCAAGGGCGCCGGGCGCGGGCCGGTGGCGAAGCCGTCGCCCAGGTGGGCCATGCTCTTGAAGCCGATGGCGGTCAACAGGCCGTCCGCCGGCAGGTACTCGCCGAACGGCACCAGCCGGTGCTTGTCGTAGACCCCCACCATGACGAGGTCGCCGGGCTCGCGGCGCAGCGCCACCAGGCTGTTGTAGTAGACCGGCGCCTCGACCGAACCCTCGTAGCGATAGCCGCCGATCAGCAGCAGCTGGCCCGGTTGCAGCGAGTCCATGATCGCCTGGCGCACCCAGGTTCCGGGGGCCAGATAGTCGTTGATGGCGGCGGGCAGGGCGCCTTCGGGCCAGACCACGATGTCGGCCGGCTTGCCGTCGGCATAGGGCTGGGCGGTCAGGGCGGCGTAGTCGTTGACGATCGCCTGGAAGCTGGCGGCGTCCCATTTGGCCGACTGCTGGACGTCGGCCTGGACGATGCGGACCTTGGGAGCTGAGGCGGCGATCGGGCTCGGGGCGGCCTTCAGGGCGAGCCAGCCCCCGCCATAGAGGCCGACGAGCGTCGCGGCCGCGGCGCCGAGCGCGATCCGTCCCGAGCGTCCCTGGCGCCAGACGGCCGGAGCGGCCGCCACGGCGAGGGTGACGAAGGTCAGGCCATAGGCGCCGATCAGGGCCGCGGCCTGGGACGGCGCCGAGCCGGCCTTCCAGGTCTCGCCCGGCAGGTTCCAGGGAAAGCCGGTCAGTACGTGGCCGCGCACCCACTCCAGCGCCGACAGGGCGGCGGCGAAGGCCAGGACGCGCACCGCGCCGGCCGGACGCAGGCGGCGATAGAGCACGGCGCCCGCGCCCCAGAACAGCGCCAGGCCCGCGGCCATGGCGGTCACCGCGAACGGGGCCATCCAGCCCTGGTTGGCGGCGTCGACCAGGAAGGCCTCGCCGATCCACCAGGTGCCCAGGCCGAAATAGCCCAGCCCCGCCAGCCAGCCGCGCAGGAAGGCCGAACGCAAGGGCCTGGGCCCGTCGATCGCGTCCAGCAGCCACAGCAGCAGGGCGTAGCCCAGCAGGCCCGGCAGGATCCCGAACGGCGGGTGGGCCAGGGCCGCGGCCAGGCCCGCGACCAACGCCAGCGCGCGGTCGCGCCAGGGCGAAGCCGCTGTCAGGGCGGCAAGGCTCAAGGGGCGTCCACCGAGTCGAACGAGGTCTCCGCCCCGATCGGTTCCGGTGCGCGGCGCACCCGCACCTTCAGCACGCGGCGAGGGTCGGCCTCCAGCACCTCCAGGTCGAAACCGGCGGGGTGGCGAACGACCTGGCCCTGCTCGGGGACCTGGCCGGCAAGGGCGGCGACGAGACCGCCGACGGTGTCGACCTCCTCCTCGTGTTCAGGCGGGGCCAGGGTCTCGCCGACGGCGGCTTCCAGGTCTTCCAGCGGCGTGCGGCCCTCGGTCTCGAAGGCGCCGTCCGGCCGGGCCGTCACGGTGGCGACCTGGGCGTCGTCGTGCTCGTCGTCAATGTCGCCGACCACGCTCTCGATCAGGTCTTCCATGGTCACGAGGCCGTCGACCCCGCCGAACTCGTCGATGACCATGGCCATGTGAATGCGCTTGGTGCGCATGCGCAGCAGGAGGTCGGCCGCCCGCATCGAGGCGGGCACCAGCAGCATGTCGCGACGCAGCTGTTCCAGAACGCGGGCCTCGGGCTCCGGGCGCAGCGCGCCGTCGGCCAGCAGGCGGAAGACGTCCTTGACGTGGATCACGCCGATCGGCTGGTCCAGCGCCTCGCGGTAGATCGGCATGCGCGAATGGCCGGCCTCGACGAACTGGGCCACGACCACGGCGAAGGGGGTCTCGACCTCCACGGCGACCACGTCGGGGCGGGGGGTCATGACGTCGCCGACCTTCAGCGTCTTGAACGCCTCGGCCTGGTCGACAAGGTCGGGCGCGGCGACATGGTCGGGATCGACCGGGCGCGATCGCTTGACCGGCGCGGCGCGCCGCAATTCACGGAAGAACGCCCGCAGGCCCCGGCTGAAACGAGCCGGACCGGCGGGCGTGGAACTCTGGTCGTCGTCGGGCATGCCTTTAGGTCTTCACCCCAGGTTGGCCGAAGCATCGTCGGCGTAAGGATCGGGAACGTCCAGTCCCGCCAGGATCTCGCGTTCGAGCGCTTCCATGGCCTCGGCCTCTTCGTCGCCTTCGTGGTCGTATCCTAGAAGATGCAGCACCCCGTGCGCCACAAGATGTTGCAGGTGGTGGGCCAGGGTCTTGCCCTGCTCGGCCGCCTCGCGGACGCAGACGCCGTAGGCCAGGGCGATGTCGCCCATCTGGCCTTCCGGATTGGCTGTCGGGTCCTGCGGCGCGGGGAAGGACAGCACGTTGGTGGCGTAGTCCTTGTGGCGGAAGTCGCGGTTGAGGGTCTGCACGCTGTCGTCGTCGGCCAGCAGGATGACGATGCCCTTGCCCTCGACGTCCTCATGGGCGTCCAGCACGGCCTGGGCGGCGCGCCAGACCAGGGCCTCGGCTTCGGGTTCGGCCTTGGTCCAGGCCTCGTCTTCGATTTCGATATCGACGGTGATCATCGGGGAGTCGCCACCAGGGCCGCGTCGGCGTCGTAGGCCTTGACGATGCGCTCCACCAGCGGGTGGCGCACGACGTCGGTCGAGGTGAAGCGGGCCACGGCCACGCCCTCGACGCCGTCGAGGATCGACACCGCGTGGGCGAGGCCGGAGTCGCGGGGGTTCAGGAGGTCGATCTGGGTCGGGTCGCCGGTGACGACCATGCGCGCGCCTTCACCCAGGCGGGTCAGCACCATCTTCATCTGCAGGCGCGAGCAGTTCTGCGCCTCGTCGACGATGACGAAGGCGTGCGCCAGCGTGCGGCCGCGCATGAAGGCGATCGGGGCGACCTCGATCTCGCCCTTGTCGCGGCGGCGGCGCAGTTGCTCGGCGCCCATGATGTCGGTCAGGGCTTCCCAGACCGGGGCCATGTAGGGATCGACCTTTTCGTTCAGGTCGCCCGGAAGAAAACCGAGTTTCTCGCCCGCCTCGACGGCGGGGCGGGTGACGATCAGGCGGTCGACCTCGCCGCGCAGCAGCATGCCCGCGCCCTGGGCCACGGCCAGGAAGGTCTTGCCGGTGCCGGCCGGACCCAGGCCGAAGACCAGCGGATGCCGGGCCATCTGCTCCATGTAGGCGGCCTGGTTCTTGGTCTTGGGCGAGACGGCGCCGCGGCGCACGGCGCGCGGCGAGGCCTGGCCGCCGGCGCTGTGGGCTTCGCCCACGGCCACGCGGATGTCGGCCTCGACCACCTCATGGCCGGCGTCGGCGCGCTCGGCCAGGGCCAGCAGGGCGCGCTTGGCCGCCGAGCGGCCCTTGACGTCGCCGGTGATCTTCACCCCGCCGCCGGGCGTCTCGAGCAGGACCTTGAAGGCGTCCTCGATCAAGGCGGCATGGCGGCCGGACGGGCCGGTGACGGCGACGACGGCGTCGTCGGAAAGCGGCAGGAACTCGGGCGTGCGGCTCACGCGGTCTCCAAAGCGGGTTCGTTGGCGAGCACGCCGGCCAGGCTCATCTTGGCGGCGCTCTCGATACGGACGGGAACGATCGTCCCGATCAGGTGCTCCCCGCCCGAAACGTGGACGGCTTGCAGATAGGGGCTGCGGCCGACGATCTGGCCGGGGTGGCGGCCGGCCTTCTCGAACAGCACCGGCAGGGTCTTGCCCACCTGGCTGGCGTTGAAGGCCCGCTGCTGGTCGTCGAGCAGCTGGTTCAGGCGATCCAGGCGCTCGGCCTTCACGGCCTCGTCGACCTGGCCGGGCATTGCGGACGCAGGCGTGCCGGGGCGGCGCGAATACTTGAACGAGAAGGCGCTGGCGAAGCCGACCTCGCGCACCAGCTCCAGCGTCTTGTCGAAGTCGCCGTCGCGCTCGCCGGGGAAGCCGACGATGAAGTCGCCGCTCATGGCGATGTCGGGCCGGGCCGCGCGGATGCGCTCGATCAGCTTCACATAGCTCTCGGCCGTGTGGTCGCGGTTCATGGCCTTGAGGATCTTGTCGCTGCCCGCCTGCACCGGCAGGTGCAGATAGGGCATCAGCTGCGGCAGTTCGCCGTGGGCCTCGATCAGATCGTCGCCCATGTCGCGCGGGTGGCTGGTGGTGTAGCGGATGCGGTCCAGGCCATCGATCGTGGCCAGCTTGCGCACCAGCTTAGCCAGGGTCGAGCCGTCGCCGTCATAGGCGTTGACGTTCTGGCCCAGCAGGGTGACCTCGCGCACGCCGGCGCCGGCCAGGCGCTTGGCTTCTTCCACGATGTCGTTCACCGGGCGCGACCATTCGCCGCCGCGGGTATAGGGCACCACGCAGAAGGTGCAGAACTTGTCGCAGCCCTCCTGCACGGTCAGGAACGCGGTGACGCCGGTGACGTGGCGTTCGGCCGGCAGGGCGTCGAACTTCTCGTCGGCGGCGAAGTCGGCGGCCAGGCGCTCGCCGCTGGCCCGGTGGGCGCGGGCGATCAGCTCGGGCAGCTGGTGATAGGCCTGCGGGCCCACGACCAGATCCACCGCCCGCTGGCGGTTCATGATCTCCTGGCCTTCGGCCTGGGCCACGCAGCCGGCCACGGCGATGGTCATCTTGCCGCCGGCCTGGGCCTTGCGGTCCTTCATCTGCTTTATCAGGCCAAGCTCGGAATAGACCTTCTCGGTGGCCTTTTCGCGGATGTGGCAGGTGTTGAGCACGACGAGATCCGCGCCTTCGGGATCATCGACCACGCCATAGCCGAGCGGACGCAGGACGTCGGTCATGCGCTCGCTGTCGTAGACGTTCATCTGACAGCCGTAGGTCTTGATATAGAGGCGCTTTTGCGGGGTCTCGCTCATCCGGCGAGGTTATGGGGTCGAGCGGCCCCGCGCGCAAGGTCGCGAAGGTCACACCGGATGCTTGAAACCCCAAAAGAAAACGGCGCCGGAGCTGCCTCCGACGCCGTTGTCCGGTCTTAGTAGTTCTCGTCGTGGCGCTTGATCGCCGCGCGGATCAGTTCGGCGGTCTCGTCCGGGTCGGCCCAGCCGGTGATCTTGGTCGACTTGCCCTTTTCCAGGTCCTTGTAGTGCTGGAAGAAGTGGGCGATCTGCTCGGTCAGGATGGTCGGCAGGTCGCGCCAGCTGTTCACGCCCGTGTAGAAGGGGTGCAGCTTGTCGACCGGCACGGCCAGGATCTTTTCGTCCGACCCGGCCTCGTCGACCATCATCAGGGCGCCGATCGGGCGGCAGCGGATGATCGCGCCGGGCACCACCGGGGTCGGGCCCACGACCATGATGTCGGCGGGGTCGCCGTCGTCGGCCAGGGTGTGCGGGATGAAGCCGTAGTTGGCCGGATAGAACATCGCCGTGTGCAGGAAGCGGTCGACCATCAGGGCGCCGCTTTCCTTGTCGATCTCGTACTTCACCGGCTCACCGCCCTGCGGGATCTCGATGACGGCGTTCAGGTCGTAGGGCGGGTTCACGCCCACGGCGATCTTGGAGAGGTCCATAGTGACTCTTCGTTGTGGGAAGGTTCCCGCGGGGAGGCGGGCCTCAAGCGGCCGCCTGTATAGGCCACAAGTGTTGCGATGCGAAAGAGGGGGCGTGTCCGGCCCTCGACTTGCGCCCGCAAAAGCATCCGCCGTCTATGGCCGCGCTTGTCGAATGACCGTTAGAACAGCTTCGCGGGCTTGGCTTGCGGCGCTTGCGAAGGTCTCTCGCGCGAGGCGCGAGCCGTGTCCAGGAAGGGGGCTTCCACCCGATCCCCTATCGCGCTATATAGCTCCTACATCGTCCGTTAGCGCTGATTGGCGCTTTCGAGCGGCGGCCCGAAAGGCTGCCGCTTTTTCTTTGGTCGCTCGCCAGCTGGGCCTTTTGGCTAGGCGGAGCGTCCCACGAAGCTGAGAAGAGAACCGTGCGCGGCAAGACGCGAGAAGACCTGGACCTGATCGAGATGCTCGATCCCGTCGCCGAAGCCACCGGCTACGAGATTGTCCGCCTGCGCCTGATGGGCGGGGCTGAACAGCGCCGCCTGCAGATCATGGCCGAGCGCCCGTTGCTGGAAGACGGCAGCGGCGGCGACATGAACGTCGAGGACTGCGCCAAGCTGTCTCGTGCCATCTCCGAGGTGATGGACGCCGCCGACCCGATCGCCGGCGAATACACCCTGGAAGTCTCCAGCCCCGGCGTCGACCGCCCGCTGACCCGCCTGAAGGACTTCGAGACCTATGCCGGCCTCGAGGTGCGCATCGAGCTCGACCGCGTGGCCGAGGGCCGCAAGCGCTTCAAGGGCGAGCTCGCCGGCGTCGAGGACGACCAGGTCGGCCTCAACATCGAGGGCGAGGACGACGTCACCGTCTATTTCCCGTTCGCCTGGATCGTCGACGCCAAGCTCGTCCTGAGCGACGAGCTGATGAAGCGGGGCGCGGATGCGCGCGCCGCCCGCGTCGATGCAGAGAACGACAACGATTTGTCCGAAAGTGAAGAGGACTGACCATGGCCATCGGCATCGCCGCCAACCGGCTTGAACTGCTCCAGATCGCCGACGCGGTCGCCCGCGAAAAGGGCATCGAGAAGGAAGTCGTCATCGAGGCCATCGAGGACGCCCTGCAGAAGGCCGCCCGCGCCCGCTACGGCGCCGAGCACGACATCCGCGTCAAGATCGATCCGCGCACGGGCGAGACGACGCAGAAGCGCGTGATCGAGATCGTCTCCGACGACGCCGACCTGGAAGGCGAGATCGGCAAGGTTCACCTGACCTCGGCCAAGCGCACCTGGCGCGACGCCGAGATCGGCAAGGTCTACGAAGAAGCCCTGCCGCCGTTCGAGATCGGCCGCGTGCAGACCCAGATGGCCCGCCAGGTCGTCATGCACAAGGTTCGCGAAGCCGAGCGCGAGCGCCAGTACGAAGAGTACAAGGACCGCTCGGGCGAGATCGTCAACGGCAGCGTCAAGCGCGTCGAATACGGCAACGTCATCGTCGACCTGGGCCGCGGCGAAGGCATCATGCGCCGCGATCAGTCGATCCCGCGCGAGAACTTCAACGTCGGCGACCGCATCCGCGCCTACATCTACGACGTCCGTCGTGAGACCAAGGGCCCGCAGATCATGCTGAGCCGCGCCCATGGCGGCTTCATGGCCAAGCTGTTCGCGCAGGAAGTGCCGGAAGTCTACGACGGCGTCATCGAGATCCGCGCCGTGGCCCGCGACCCGGGGTCGCGCGCCAAGATGGCCGTCATCTCCAACGACAGCTCGATCGACCCGGTCGGCGCCTGCGTCGGCATGCGCGGCTCGCGCGTGCAGGCGGTGGTCGCCGAGCTGCAAGGCGAGAAGATCGACATCATCCAGTGGTCGGAAGACGAAGCCACCTTCATCGTCAACGCCCTGGCCCCGGCCGAAGTCTCCAAGGTCGTCATGGACGAGGAAGACGAGCGCGTCGAAGTGGTGGTGCCGGACGAGCAGCTGTCGCTGGCCATCGGCCGCCGCGGCCAGAACGTTCGCCTCGCCTCGCAGCTGACCGGCTGGCAGATCGACATCATGACCGAGAGCCAGGAGAGCGAGCGCCGTCAGAAGCAGTTCGCCGAGGCCACCGCCCTGTTCCAGGAAGCCCTGGACGTCGACGAGGTCATCGCCCAACTGCTGGTCACCGAAGGCTTCACCGCCGTGGAAGACGTCGCCTATGTCGACACCCACGAGATCGGTTCGATCGAAGGCTTCGACGACGAGACCGCCGAGGAACTGCAGGCCCGCGCCCGCGAATTCCTCGAGAAGGAAGCCGCCGCCCTCGACGCCAAGCGCGTCGAACTGGGCGTCCAGGACGAAGTGCTCGGCATTGAGGGCGTGACCCTGGCCATGGCCGTGGCCCTGGGCGAAGGCGACGTGAAGTCGATCGAAGACCTCGCCGGCCTGGTGCCCGACGACATGCGCGGCTGGTTCGAGAGCAAGAACGGCGAGCGCGTGCGCGAGCCGGGCATCCTCGAAAGCTTCAACCTGTCGCCCGACGACGCCGAAGCCCTGATCATGCGCGCTCGTATCGCCATGGGCTGGGTCGAGGCCCCGCCGGAGCCCGAGTACGAAGAGATCGAAGGTGAAGAGATCGAGGGCGAGGTCGAAGACGCCGCCCTGGTCGAAGGCGAGGAAGCCCCCGCCGCCGAAGAAGCCGCCGAAGAGCAGTAAGAGACAGAACCGGCCCTTCCGATCTTCGGAGGGGCCGCTTCCTTTGAAGACGCATGATCGACCAGACCGCTCCCAAGACCCACGCCGAAGCCAGCCGCGCGCGCAAGGACATCGTCCTGGGCGAGGTTGTCGACGAGGCGCGCCTGGTGCGGTTCGTGGCCGGGCCCGACGGCGTCGTCATCCCCGACGTGGCCCGCAAGCTGCCGGGGCGAGGCATGTGGGTGGCGGCCGACCGCGAGTCGATTGCCGCCGCCGCCAAGAAGAACGCCTTCTCGCGCTCGGCCAAGGCCAAGCTGACCGCCCCGGCCGACCTGGCCGATCAGGTGGAACGGCTGCTGGCCAAGCGGGTTCTGGACGGTCTGGGCCTTGCGCGGCGCTCGGGGAGCATTATCTCCGGGTTCGAAAAGGTTCTGGCGGCCCTGGCCTCGGGCAAGACCGCCTGGCTGATCGAAGCCGCCGACGGCGCCGATGATGGCCGCCGAAAGGTCTTTTCAGCCGTCCGCAAAGCGCCGAACACCCCGAGAATCCTCGGTATGTTCACATCCGACGAATTGGGTTTGGCCTTGGGCGGGGAGAATGTGATACACACGGCGCTCCTCGCGGGGCGAGGCACGGATCGCTGGACTTTGGACGTCGAGCGGTTATCAGGCTTCCGTCCTTTCACGCCGCCGGACTGGGTGGTGCGTCAGAACGAGGAGCCCTAGGCTTCGATACGTCCTCGGATGGCTTCATTCGGCGGCGAAAAGAGCCTAGAACCTGAATGTTGGAGCAAGCCGCCTAAGGCGTCGCGCTCTTGAGCGAAGGGCCGGGAAACGCGCTTCCTATTGGAGGTACGTCCGGGCCCCTTTCTCGTATGGATTGAACGGTTTTTTGGGCCGGGAACCCGCCCGGCGGAAGTACAAGCGAGCGCATGAGCGACGAGAACGATAACGGTCGGCCTGGTTCCAACCCCGGTGGGCGCGCGCCCATCACCCTGAAGCCCCGCCAGGGCTCGGTGAGCGCCGGCGTTGTGAAGCAGAGCTTCAGCCACGGCAGGACCAAGACGGTGGTTGTCGAGACGAAGCGCACGCGTCCGCATGCGCCGGCTTCCGGCAACCTCGCCGCGCCGTCCCAGGCCGAGCGCCGCCACGACGCGCCGCGTCCGCAAGGCGGTGGCGGCGGAGCCGCGGGCGGTCTGTCGCAGGACGAGATGCGCGCTCGCCAGCGCGCCATCGAGGCCGCTCGTGAAGCCCAGGAGCGCCAGGCCGCCGAGCGTCGCGCCGCTGACGCCCGCGCCGCCGCCGAGGCCGCCGCCGCTCGCGAAGCCGCCGCCAAGGCTGCTGCCGCGAAGGCCGCCGCCGAAGCCGCCGCCGCCAAGCCGGCTCCGGCCGCGCCGGCCCCGGCCGCCGCTGCTCCGGTCGCGCCGACGCCTGCTCCGGCTCCGGCTCCGGCCGCACCGCGTGTCGAGGCGCCTCGCGCCGAGGCTCCGGCTCGCGCCAGCACGCCGGGCCAGACCCGCACCTATGAACCCAGCCGTGAGCGCCGTGACGACCGTCCGACGACCACGACCTACCGGCCGACGCCGGGCGGCGACCGCCCGCAAGGCGATCGTCCCCAGGGAGATCGTCCGCAGGGCGACCGTCCGTTCAACCAGCGCGCCCCGCGCCAGGACGGACCGTACAACCAGCGTGCGCCTCGTCAGGATGGCCCGTACAACCAGCGCGCTCCGCGTCCGGATGGCGACCGTCCGCGCGGCCCGCGTCCGGAAGGCGGCGCTGGCGGCGGTGGTTACCGCTCGGGCGGCGACCGCCCGCAGGGTGATCGTCCGCAAGGCGACCGTCCGCAGCAGACTGTCCGCTACTCGGCCCTGGCGCCGCGTCCGGCGCCCGGCGGCGCCCGTGGCCCTGGCGGCCCCGGCGGTCCGCGCGGTCCGCGTCCGGGCGTTCCCGCCTCGGCTCCGGCCACGCCGGAAATCCAGCGCGCCACCCGCTCGGCCCCGCGGCCCGGCGGCGGCCTGACCGATCGCCGTCCGGACGAGGACGACGATCGCCGCAAGGCCAACAACGCGCCGAACAAGGCCGTGTCGCGCGCCAAGGGCGCTCCGCAGCGCCGCGAAGGCCGCCTGACCATCCAGGCCGTGGCCGGCGATGGTGAGTCCGCCGACCGCATGCGCTCGCTGGCCTCGGTTCGCCGGGCCCGCGAACGCGAGAAGGAAAAGCGCCGTGGCGGCGCGGTCGAGCAGGCGCGCGTCGCCCGCGAGGTCGTGATCCCCGACGTCATCACCGTGCAGGAACTGTCCAACCGGATGGCCGTGCGCGGCGTCGAGATCATCAAGTTCCTGATGCGTCAGGGCGTGATGCTGAAGATCAACGACGTCATCGACAACGACACCGCCGAGCTGGTGGCGACCGAATTCGGTCACACCGTGCGCCGCGTGTCGGAAGCCGACGTCGAAGAAGGCTTCATCGGCGCCGAGGACCTCGACGATCACCTGGAGGCTCGTCCTCCGGTCGTGACGATCATGGGTCACGTCGACCACGGCAAGACCAGCCTGCTGGACGCCCTGCGTTCGACCGACGTCGCCGCTGGCGAACACGGCGGCATCACCCAGCACATCGGCGCCTATCAGGTTCGCCTGAAGGACGGCCAGCGCGTCACGTTCCTCGACACCCCGGGCCACGCCGCCTTCTCGGCGATGCGCGCTCGCGGCGCCAACATCACCGACATCGTCGTGCTGGTGGTGGCCGGTGACGACGGCGTGATGCCGCAGACGATCGAGGCCATCAAGCACGCCAAGGCGGCTGAAGTGCCGATCATCGTGGCCGTCAACAAGATGGACAAGCCGGGCTCGGATCCGACCCGCGTGGTCAACGAACTGCTGCAGCACGAGATCGTCGTCGAGAGCCTGGGTGGCGACACCCAGATCATCGAGGTCTCGGCCAAGGCCCGCACGGGCCTGGACGACCTGCTCGACGCCATCCTGCTGCAGGCCGAAGTGCTCGACCTGAAGGCCAACCCCGACCGCACCGCCGATGGCGTGGTGATCGAGGCCAAGCTGGACAAGGGTCGCGGCGCCGTTTCGACCGTCCTGGTCAACCGCGGCACGCTCAAGCGCGGCGACATCGTCGTCGCCGGCGCCCAGTTCGGCCGGGTTCGCGCCCTGCTGAACGAGCGCAACGAGCAGCTGACCGAAGCCGGTCCGGCCACTCCGGTCGAGATCCTGGGCCTCGACGGCGTTCCCTCGCCGGGCGAAGCCTTCGCCGTGGTCGAGAACGAAGCCCGCGCCCGCGAGCTGACCGAGTACCGCATCCGCCTGAAGCGCGAGAAGTCGCTGGCCCCGGTGGGCGCCGGCGCTTCGATGGCCGACATGATGGCCAAGCTGCAGGACAAGAAGCTGAAAGAGCTTCCGCTGATCATCAAGGCCGACGTGCAAGGTTCGGCCGAGGCGATCATCGGTTCGCTGGACAAGATGGCCACCGACGAGGTCCGCGCGCGGATCATCCTGTCGGGCGCCGGCGCGATCAGCGAAAGCGACGTCATGCTGGCCAAGGGCGCCGGCGCGCCGGTCATCGGCTTCAACGTCCGGGCCTCGGCCCAGGCGCGGGCCCTGGCCGAACGCGAAGGTGTCGAGATCCGCTACTACGCGATCATCTACGACCTGCTGGACGACATCAAAGGCGTGCTCTCGGGCATGCTGGCGCCGATCCAGCGCGAAACCTTCCTTGGCAACGCCGAAGTCCTGCAGGCCTTCGACATCACCAAGATCGGCAAGGTCGCCGGCTGTAAGGTCACCGAAGGCGTGGTCCGCAAGGGCGCGAAGGTCCGGATCATCCGTCAGGACATCGTCGTGCTCGAACTGGGCACCCTGCAGACGCTCAAGCGCTTCAAGGACGAGGTCAACGAAGTCCCCGTCGGTCAGGAGTGCGGCATGATGTTCGCGGGCTTCCAGGACATCAAGGTCGGCGACACCATCGAGTGCTTCACCGTCGAGGAGATCAAGCGCCAGCTCGACTAAGGGCCGGCGACTTCGGTCACCGAAATGCGAAGGGCGCGGATCGAAAGATTCGCGCCCTTTTCGCATGCGCGCTCCCCAAAATGAGTCCCCGATGGATGGACGCCCGCCCGCGCCGCCCTAGGTTGTCGCCGACGGCGCGGTCGCGCGCCCCAGGGGGTCCATCCATGGCTGAGGCGCCGCTGCTCTACGTCATCCTGTCGGCCGCCAGCCGCGACTGGCCCACGCCCTGGGCGCTGACCGCGGCGGGGTCGGACGGCCTGGGAGCGGAGGCCCATTGGGACACGATGGACTGCCGCGTCGGGATCGCGCCGGCCGGCTACGGCGACAACCAGCTGTGGCGACGGACCGGCAAGGACGGGCGGTTCCGGCTGGAGGCCGTCGCGCTGAGCCATCCCGGCGGCGGCGTAGGCGGGGGCCTCCACTTCACCGAGGTGCAGGGCCGGGCGCCGGTGCGGGTGGTGATGTTCGACGAGAACGACAGGGGTTTCGACTGGAATCTCGATCCTCACCTGGAGACCACCCCGATCGTCGCGAGGCCGGGGGACCAACTGCTCGAGATTTCCGGCAACGGTCCCTATGACGCGCGCAGCCAGGTGCGGGTCTACGAGTACGACCGTCACAACCGCGCCCACCAGGAGTGGCGGTTCGCGCCCTATCGGCCCAGCTTCGGCCACCCGCGCATCGCCTATCGCCAGCGGTCCCTGGCGGCGGGCGGGGAGCTGCGCGGCACGGTCCATACCCTGGACAACCGGGGCTCCCGCGGCCCCCGCGTCTTTACCGTCGAACTGGCGGGGTCGGGCGTGTCGCAGCATCGCTGGCGCGCGGCGGCTGGGTCGCATTCGGCCCTGGAACGCCTGGCCGCCCTGGGGGGGAGCATCGGCGTCGACGAGATCGCCAGCTTCCGGCGCGAGCGCCTGCAGGCGGGCTCGGGGCTGGAGCCCAAATGGGTCGCCGCGCCGTCCGGGCTGGTCCTGGGCGCCGACACCAGCGCCGCCGTGACCGTCCGGGGCCAGCTCAGCCTGGAGATCGAGGTGCCCAACGACACCCGGCTGGAGGTCTCGCTCGAAGCCCTGTCGGCGACGTTCAAGGCCGACTGGCGCGCCGCGATCGATCGCCTGACGCCCGAGCGCGCGACCGCGGCGACCTACGACATCGAAGGCGGCTACGAGGTCTCCGGGGTCTATGACTTCGCCCTGCGGGTCGAGGAGCCGCTGGTCGGCGGCAGGAACCGGCGCGTGCGCAACATCGCCGACCGCGAGGAGGTGACGCTCAGCCGGGGCTGACGGCCAGGTCACGGGGGACTGGAATTCGCCGGAATTGAGCGCTAGCCGTTGTCCATGCGCATTCGAGCCCTTCTCGCCCTGACCGCGGTCGCCGCCTCCCTGAGCGCCTGCGCCACCGCCGATCGCTACGACGCCGCCGGCGACGTGCACGCCCTGCTGACGTCGATCCGCAACAACGACCGGGCGACCTTCGACAGCCTGGTCGACCACCGGGCCCTGACCGGCGCGGTCGAGGCCCGCCTGGTCGACGAAGCCCGCCGCTCGGGCCTGAAGGGCGGCTGGCAGGCGGCGATGATCGCCCTGGCCGGCCCGGCCGCCGACGTCGCCGGCGCCGCCCTGATCCGTCCCGAGGTGTTCCGCGCCGCGGCCAACTACTACGGCTACACGCCCGACAAGCCGATCCCGGGCCGCATCGCCATCGCTTCGGCCCTGCGTCCTGTCGGCGACGGGCGTGTCTGCGCCGCCAAGAAGGACGGCCCCTGCATGTTGACCTTCACCCGCGAGGGCGGAACCTGGCGGCTGTCGGGCTTCGACGCCCAGGCCGTGAACCTGCAGCTCAAGCGATGAAGCCTGGCCTGCCCCTGTTGCTGGCCGCCACGGCGCTGCTGAGCGCCCTGGCGGGGCCGGCCGCGGCCGAGCGGCGGATGTTCTCCTACGACCCGATCTCGCCCGACGCCAGGCGGCTGACGGGGGCGGGGGTGACCGTGCTGTTCGAGCAGGGCCTGCTGGGCGCCCGGCCGATCAAGGTGTTGGCCACCGGCGTGCCGGCCCAGGCCCTGCTGCGCAAGGGCAGCCAGAAGGACCTTGGCAAGGGCGGCCTGGCGTCCATGTCGGGCGTCGACGCCGACGCGGCCCTCTACGAGGTCGATGGCGGGGCCGAGCAGGGCAAGATCTATGTCCGCGCCTTCTGCCCGGGCTCCAAGCGCCTGTGGCTGAGCTTCAGCCGCATCGCCCTGCGCCACGACCTGCGCATCCAGGCCTTCGGCGATGATCCAAAGGCGCCCGGCCAGGCCCGGCTGTGCGGCACGCTGGACTTCTCCTATCGCGGGGAGTGGCGCCTGCCCACCGACGGCCCGCCCGACCCGAACGAGGACTGGACCGACAGCCTCAACGGCCCGCGCTGAGGCCTGCCGCCGGCCTCTTCAGGAAAAGCCGGGTTCCCTTGCACGGCCGGCGCCGCTAGGGTCGCGGCCATGATCGCGATCGCACGCGGGACCCGGCGCTTTCAGCGCCGCCGCTCCCTGGGCACGAACGGACTCGTAGGCAGCGCCTGACCGCTAGGGATCAGGCGTGGCGCTTATCTGCGCCCAGGCGACGGACCACCAGGCCGCCGTCGAACTCAGAAGACCGGCGGCCAAGGCCGCCGCACGACAGTCTCGACGAAGAAGACCACATGACCATCGACACCCAAGACCTGGCCAATCAAGCCGGGGCCAAGCAGGACTGCGCCAAGCAGGAGTGGGCCGCGCGCTTTTCCGCGCGCATGGCCGGCATTCGCGCCAGCGAGATCCGCGAACTGCTGAAGCTGCTCGAGCAGCCCGACATCCTGTCCTTCGCCGGCGGGATCCCCGATCCGGCGCTGTTTCCGGCCGGGCCGATCCGCCAGGCCTACGCCGAGATTCTCGGCGACGGCGCCCAGGCCGCCCAGGCCCTGCAATACACTGTCAGCGAAGGGCACGGGCCGCTGCGCCGCTGGATCGCCGAGCGCATGACCCGCGACGGCATGCCGTGCGAGCCCGAGAACGTGCTGCTGACCGCCGGCTCGCAGCAGGCGCTCGACCTCCTGGGCAAGCTGTTCCTGGACCCCGGCGCGCCCGTCATGGTGGCCCGACCGACCTATCTGGGCGCGCTGCAGGCCTTCAACGCCTACCAGCCGGCATATCTCGACCTGCCCGAGGGCGCTCTGGCCCGTGATCCGGCGGCCCAGAAGGCCGTGGAGGCCCGCAAGCCCCGCCTGGGTTACTTCGTGCCCGACTTTGCCAATCCCACCGGCGTCAGCCTCACCCTGGCCGAGCGAGAGGCCCTGCTGGACCTGGCCGACGCCGTCGACTTCCCGCTGGTCGAGGACGCCGCCTATCGCGAGCTGCGCTTCGGCGGCGAGGCCATCCCCTCGCTGCTGGCGCTGGACATCGCCCGCAAGGGCTCGATCGAGGCGGCGCGCACCCTGTTCTGCGGCACCTTGTCCAAGACCCTGTCGCCGGCCCTGCGGATCGGCTGGATCTGCGGCCCGAAGGCGGCGATCGAGAAGCTGGTGCTGCTCAAGCAGGGCGGCGACCTGCATGTCTCGACCATCAACCAGATGGTCGCCCACCGCGTGGTCGCCGAAGGCTATGACCAGCACCTGGGCAATCTGCGGGCCGTCTATGGCGGCCAGGCCCGGGCGATGCTGGCGGCGCTGGAGCGGCATATGCCCGCCGGCGTCTCCTGGATCTCGCCCGAGGGCGGCATGTTCGTGTGGCTGACCCTGCCGGAGGGAATCGACGGCAAGGCCCTTCTGGAGCGCGCCCTGGTCGAGGCCCGCGTCGCCTTCGTGCCCGGCGCCCCGTTCTTCGCCGAGTCGCCCGCAGCCAACACCCTGCGCCTCAGCTACTCCCTGCTGCCGCCCGAGCAGATCGAGGAGGGCGTGCGCCGGTTGGCGGGGTTGATCGCCGGCCGTTGATGTGGGGCCGCCTGACGGGCGGCTCCCGCCTTTCTTCCCGCTTCCCTCGCCCTTGTGGCGAGGGTCCATGTCGACGGCCGCTCAGGCGGCGCCCGTGTGCGAAAGGTATGAGCAGGCTGGGTCATGGATCCTGGGCGCAGGGCCCAGGAAGGCAAATTTGTTGGAAGGCCGCAGGCGGGGCGGGCTCCAAATGGAAACGGCCGCTCCCTTTAGGGAAGCGGCCGTTTTGGTGGAGCTAAGCGGAGTCGAACCGCTGACCTCTTGAATGCCATTCAAGCGCTCTACCAGCTGAGCTATAGCCCCAAGGCGCTCTGGGAAATCACGAAGACTTCCTGTCGAATTCCTTAGTCTCTTCGGCGGTTCCGAGTGGCTGTCCCCCGAAGAGGCGCGGAACCTATGCCGAGGTGTTTCCGGGATCAAGCCCCTCGACGCACTTTTTTTCGGGGTGCGACGAAACGCTGTGGAGAACCCGAAAGACCGGGGTCGGATCGCTCCGACCCCGGCGCATTCGTCTTACCGGTCGTCGTCTTCGTCGCCCGGCAGGCCTTCGATCTCGTCGCCGAGATCGTCCTCGTCCTCGTCTTCGAGGAAGGGGACGTCGTCGGTGTCCTCGTCGGCCAGATCCTCGTCCTCGGCGAAGTCGACGCCCAGGTCGTCGCCGGCCGGAGACGGTTCGGCGGTCGGGTCGCCGTCCTCGTCGTCGCTTTCGGCGACGTCAGCCTCGGCGGCCTCGTCGATTTCCGGGGTCTCGTCGACCTCGTCCTCGTAGCCGTCCTGCTCCTTCGGAGCAGGGGCTTCCTTTTCGTCCTCGGCGTCGTAGTCCGGCGTAATGGCGCGGGCGCGCACGCGGCGGGACTTCAGCGCCTCTTCCGGGTCGAACTGTTCGCCGCACTTGGGGCAAACGGCAGGACGACGGTTGAGGTCGTAGAACTTCGACTGGCAGTTGGGGCAGATTTGTTTTGCGCCCAAGTCGGGATTAGCCAAGGCGGCGACCCTTTGATCCTGATGGGAAAAGCGGCGGCTGACTTGCCATGACGGGAGGCCGCTGTCAAAAGCAAACCCCTTCGCGAAACACCTATGTTGCAAGGAGCCGGTTTCGGCATGACCACGGCTGGATTGAAGAGCGCCCCGGGCGGGAGCCTTCGCGGTACGGTTCGGGCGCCTGGCGACAAGTCCATTTCGCACCGTTCGATGATCCTGGGCGCGCTTGCGAGCGGCACCACCACCATCGAGGGGCTGCTGGAAGGCGACGACGTCCTGGCGACCGCGCGGGCCATGCAGGCCTTCGGCGCGCGCGTCGAGAAGGAAGGCGTCGGCCGCTGGCGCGTCGAGGGCAAGGGCGGCTTTTCCGAACCCTCGGACGTCATCGACTGCGGCAACGCCGGCACCGGCGTGCGGCTGATCATGGGCGCGGCGGCGGGCTTTTCCATGTGCGCGACCTTCACCGGCGACGCCAGCCTGCGTGGTCGTCCGATGGGCCGCGTGCTCGATCCGCTGGCCCGCATGGGCGCCACCTGGTACGGCCGCGACAAGGGCCGCCTGCCGCTGACCCTGAAGGGCGGCAGCTTGCGCGGCCTCGTCTACACCCTGCCGATGGCCTCGGCCCAGGTGAAGTCGGCCGTGCTGCTGGCCGGCCTGCACGCCGAGGGCGGCGTCGAGGTTGTCGAGCCGGAAGCCACGCGCGACCACACCGAGCGCATGCTGCGGGCCTTCGGCGCCGAGGTGCTGGTCGAGGACAAGCCCAGTGGCGACCATGTCGTTCGCCACGTGCGCCTGCCGGAAGGCCAGAAGCTGAAGGGCACGCACGTGCAGGTGCCGGGCGACCCGTCGTCGGCCGCCTTCCCGCTGGTCGCGGCCCTGATCGTCCCCGGCTCGGAAGTGACCGTCGAGGGCGTGATGCTCAACGTGCTGCGCACCGGCCTCTTCACGACCCTGCAGGAAATGGGCGCCGACCTGACCATCTCGAACGTCCGCGTCGAGAGCGGCGAGGAGGTCGGCGACATCACCGCCCGCCATTCGCAGCTGAAGGGCGTCGTCGTGCCGCCCGAGCGCGCCCCGGCGATGATCGACGAATATCCGATCCTGGCCGTCGCGGCCGCCTTCGCCGACGGTCCGACCGTCATGCGCGGCATCGGCGAGATGCGGGTCAAGGAAAGCGACCGCATCGCCCTGACGGCGGCGGGCCTGACGGCCTGCGGCGTCACGGTCGAGGAAGAGCCCGAGGGCATGACCGTGGTTGGCACGCAAGGCGGCAACCATCCGGTGCGCGGCGGCGGCAAGGTGATCACCCACGGCGATCACCGCATCGCCATGAGCCACCTGATCCTGGGCCTGGCCGCCGAGGAGCCCGTCGAGATCGACGAGCCGGGCATGATCGCCACCAGCTTCCCCGGCTTCGTGTCGCTGATGACGGGCCTGGGCGGCTCGATCGCCGAGGCCTGATCCATGGGTTTCGTGATCGCCGTCGACGGCCCCGCCGCCTCGGGCAAGGGCACAATCGCCTCGCGCCTGGCGGCCCATTACGGCCTGCCGATGCTCGACACCGGCCTGCTCTATCGGGCCGTGGGCGTGCGCCTGCTGGACGCCGGCGGCGACCTTGACGACGCGGCGGCGGCCGAGGCCTCGGCCCGAGGCCTGGACCTGGCCGAACTGGAGCGTCCCGAGGTGCGCACCCGCGCGGCCGGCGAGGCCGCCAGCCGGGTCGCCGTGCATCCGGGCGTGCGTTCGGCCCTGTTCGACCTGCAGCGCGCCTTCGCCGGCCAGCAGGGCGGCGCGGTGCTCGACGGGCGCGACATCGGCACGGTCATCGCCCCCGAGGCGCCGGCCAAGCTCTATGTCACCGCCAGCGCCGAAGTGCGCGCCGACCGCCGCTGGAAGCAGCTGACCGGGCAGGGCGAGAGCGTCACCTTCGACGAGATCCTGGCCGACATCAGAAAGCGCGACGAGCGCGACGGCGGCCGCAAGGACGCCCCCATGGCCCAGGCTGTGGACGCTATCTTGCTTGATACGTCGGAAATGACTATATCCCAGGCCTTCGATGCGGCTCTCCGCATCGTCGAGACGGCGCGCGCCCGGTGAGGAAACTCCAAGGGCTAATCTAACGCCCGCCTCGCCGCCGCTTTGGAAGCGCCGGATCGCATCAAAATCAACTTCACCCGGAATCCCGAGAACCGTCACCCGGCGGCGCTCATCGCAGGGCTTCCCACAACCCAGAGATCTTAGATCAGCATGGCTGACGATATGAGCTTCAACCCCACGCGCGACGATTTCGAAGCGCTCCTCAACGACTCCATGGGCGGCCGCGACTTCGCGGAAGGCTCCGTGGTCAAGGGCAAGGTCGTTGGGATCGAGAAGGACTTCGCGATCATCGACGTCGGTCTGAAGACCGAAGGCCGCGTCCAGCTGAAGGAATTCGGCGTCGACGAAGCCGGCAAGGCGACCATCAAGGTCGGCGACACCGTCGAAGTCTTCCTCGAGCGCCTCGAAAACGCCATGGGCGAAGCGGTGATCAGCCGCGAAAAGGCCAAGCGCGAAGAAGCCTGGACCCGCCTGGAAGGCGTCTACGCCAAGAACGAACCCGTCATGGGCGCGATCGTCGGCCGCGTGAAGGGTGGCTTCACCGTCGACCTCGGCGGCGCCTCGGCCTTCCTGCCGGGCTCGCAAGTCGACATCCGTCCGGTGCGCGACGTCGGCCCGCTGATGGGCAAGGAACAGCCCTTCGCCATCCTGAAGATGGACCGTCCGCGCGGCAACATCGTCGTCTCGCGTCGCGCCATCCTGGAAGAAGCCCGCGCCGAGCAGCGCACCGAACTGGTGTCGCAGCTGCAAGAGGGTGAAATCCGCGAAGGCGTCGTCAAGAACATCACCGACTACGGTGCGTTCGTCGACCTGGGCGGCATCGACGGCCTGCTGCACGTCACCGACATGAGCTGGAAGCGCGTCAACCACCCGAGCCAAGTGCTCGCCGTGGGCGACACCGTGAAGGTCCAGATCGTCAAGATCAACCCGGACACCCAGCGCATCTCGCTCGGCATGAAGCAGCTGCAGTCGGATCCGTGGGACGGCGTCGAAGCCAAGTACCCGGTCGGCGCCAAGTTCACCGGCCGCATCACCAACATCACCGACTACGGCGCCTTCGTGGAGCTGGAAGCCGGCGTTGAAGGCCTGGTGCACGTGTCGGAAATGTCGTGGACCAAGAAGAACGTCCACCCCGGCAAGATCGTGTCGACCTCGCAGGAAGTCGACGTCGTGGTTCTGGACGTCGATCCGTCCAAGCGCCGCGTCTCGCTGGGCCTGAAGCAAGCCCTGGCCAACCCGTGGGAAGCCTTCGTCGAGGCTCACCCGATCGGCTCGACCGTCGAAGGCGAAGTCAAGAACGCGACCGAATTCGGTCTGTTCGTCGGCCTCGACAACGACATCGACGGCATGGTGCACCTGTCGGACATCGACTGGAGCGTCGCCGGCGAAGAAGCCATGGCTCGCTACAAGAAGGGCGACGTCGTCAAGGCGAAGGTTCTCGATGTCGACATCGAGAAGGAACGCATCTCGCTGGGCATCAAGCAGCTGGCCGGCGACCCGATGTCGGGCGACACCTTCCGCAAGAACCAGACCGTGACCGTCACCGTCACGGAAGTCACCTCGGGCGGCATCGAAGTCCGCTTCGGTGAAGACGACGCCCCGATGACCGCCTTCATCCGCAAGTCGGACCTGTCGCGCGATCGTCAGGAACAGCGCCCCGAGCGCTTCGCCGTGGGCGACCGCGTCGACGCTCAGATCACCAACGTGGACAAGGCTGCTCGCCGCGTCTCGCTGTCGATCAAGTCGCTGGAAATGGCCGAAGAGAAGGAAGCCATCGAGCAGTTCGGCTCGTCGGACTCTGGCGCTTCGCTGGGCGACATCCTGGGCGCCGCTCTGCGCGAGCGCGCCACGAAGGACTAAGCTTCTGCCTCACGGCATGAGCTGAAGACAGGCGGCGGTCGGAGCAATCCGACCGCCGTTTTTCTTTTGCGCGTACTCTTGGCCGTGCGCCCTGGGATTGTATGGTCCCGCTTGTCTGAGTAGTTGGCAGGGGCGCCCCATGTTCAAGTCTTCCGCGCTGGTGGTTCCAGCCGCCGCCATGGCCGCCATGTGGGCCGGCCACGCCGCCGCGGCCGACAAGCCGGTCTACGCCGCGCCCGCCGCCTGGGTGGATGTCGCCGCCATCCCCGCCCTCCAGCCCGGACCCGAGACCCCCGCCACCCAGGTGCTGCTCGACGACAGCCAGACCCGGCTCGAGCGCTCGGGCGGGACCTTCTACAACCGCCGCGTCGTCCGCATCGTGAAGACCGAGGGCCTGTCGGGCTCCGGCTCGCGCTCGGTGTCATGGAACCCGACCGCCGAGACGGTCACCCTGCACACCCTGGCCATCCGTCGCGGCGACCAGGTCATCGACCTGCTGCAGGGCGGCAAGGACGTGCTGGTCATCCGCCGCGAGACCAATCTCGAACGCGCCATGCTCGACGGCCGCCTGACCGCGAGCATCCAGATCAAGGACCTGCAGGTCGGCGACGTGGTCGACTGGGCCTACACCGTCCACCGCACCGAGCCGCTGCTCGACAATCGCGGCCAGACGTTCGAGCGCATGGGCTGGGGCGACAGGATCGGCCGCTACCGCGTGCGCATCGAGTGGCCGCAGGACAATCCGGTGATCTGGAAGACCACGACCGGTTTTCCGCAGCCGACGGTCGCCAAGGCGGGCGGCTTCACCCGGCTGAGCGTCGACCTGAGCGACGCCGAGGCCCCCAAGGCCCCGGCCGGCGCGCCGCTGCGCTTCCTGCGGGTGGGCGAGCTGCAGGCCTCGACCTATGCCGACTGGGCCGAGATCTCCCGGCGGATGTATCCCCTCTACGACAAGGCAGCCGAGCTGGCGCCGGATTCGCCGGTGCGGGCCGAGATCGCGCGCATCGCCGCCCTGACCAAGGATCCCAAGGAACGCGCCTTCGCCGCGCTGCAACTGGTCGAGGACAAGACCCGCTACCTGGCGCTCAGCATGGGCGACGGCGGCTATCGTCCCGCGCCGGCCGACGAGACCTGGGCGCGGCGCTTCGGCGACTGCAAGGGCAAGACGGTGCTGCTGCTGGCCCTGCTGCGCGGCCTGGACGTCGAGGCCGAGCCGGCCATCGTCTCGACCTCCAGCGGCGACGGCATGGACGAGCGGGTCGCCGCCGCCGGCCAGTTCAACCACATCATCGTGCGCGCCCGCATCGGCGGGAAGAGCTACTGGCTGGACGGCACGCGCTCGGGCGACAAGGGCGGCCTCGACCAGCTGCGTCCGCCGAGCTTCCGCTGGGCCCTGCCGGTGCGCGCCAAGGGGGCGGGCCTGGAGCCGATCGAGCAGCCGCCGCTGAGCCAGGCCCTGACCGAGACCAAGCTCCACATCGACGCCTCGGCCGGCCTCGACAAGCCCGCGCCGGTGCGGGTCGAGATGCTGATGCGCGGCGACGCGGCCCGGGCCTTCAGCCGCTCGCTGGAGACCGCGCCCAAGGCCGACATCGAGCGGGCCCTCAAGCAGAGCATCTCCAAGACCTCCAGCTGGATCACGCTGGAGACCGTCGACTGGACGAAGGCCGAGGATGGCGAGCTGAAGGTCGTGATGAGCGGGACCGGCACGCCGGAGTGGCGGCTGAACGACGACCTCGGGGTCCGCGAGCTGAAGCTGGGCGGCGGCGAAGGCCGGGGAACGACCTTCCCGCGTCGCGAGCCGGGCCCCAACGCCGACGCGCCCTTCGTCCTGCGCTATCCGTCCTACACCCATGGGACGATGGAGGTGGTGCTGCCGAACAAGGGCGAGGGCTTCACCGTCAAGGGCGTCAATGGCGAGGACGCCGCCACCGGCTATCGGGTGACCAAGTCGGCCAAGGTGACCGACGGCGTCGCCCGCTTCGAGACGGTGACCCGCAGCGAGGCCCGCGAGCTGCCGTTCGCCCAGGTCGAGGCCGCCAACGCCGCCATCCGCAAGGCCGCCTACGACGTGGAGATCGTCAGGGCGCCGAAGGGTCTTTGAGGGACGGCCCGTAACCTTTTCCTTGAAGATTGCGGCCTGCTTGGGCAAAGGTCGCGGCGCGCCGCTCCCTCGGCGCAGGGGATACCGATGATCAAGTCCGAACTCATCGCCAGGCTCGCGAACGAAAACCCGCACCTGACGCAGAAGGACGTCGAGCGCGTGGTCGGCGTCATCCTCGAACGGATGATCAACGCGCTCGAGGCCGGTGGTCGCGTCGAACTGCGCGGTTTCGGGGCCCTGTCGGTGCGCTCGCGTCCCGCCCGCGCCGGCCGCAACCCGCGCACGGGGGAAACCGTCGACGTCCGCGCCAAGCACGTTCCGTTCTTCAAGAGCGGCAAGGAACTGCGCGCCCGCCTGAACGCCGAGTAGTCGGCCGGCCGACTCTCTTGCCCCTTGGGGCGAACCGGCTCAGCCTTTCGGCGTTCCGGTTAGCCACGAGGGGTTTTGCGCATGAGCATCGTCAAGGAATTCCGCGAGTTCATCGCCCGCGGCAACGTCATCGACCTGGCCGTCGGCGTCATCATCGGCGCGGCCTTCAACGGCATCGTCAAGAGCCTGGTCGACCAGGTGATCATGCCGCCGATCGGCCTGCTGACCGGCGGTCTCGACTTCTCGAAGCTGGAATGGGTGCTGCGGGCCGAGGATCCGGCCACCGAGGCGATCGAGAAGGTCGCCATCCAGTACGGCGCCTTCATCAACACCCTGATCCAGTTCTTCATCGTCGCGGCCGTGGTGTTCCTGCTGGTCAAGCTGGTCAACCAGATCCGCCGCGCCGACGCCGCCGAACCCGCGCCCGAGGCGCCGGCCGCCCCGACGCCGGAAGAAAAGCTGCTGACCGAGATCCGCGACCTGCTGGCCAAGCCGGCCGTGGCCGCCGTCGTCCCCGCCGCTGAAAAGCCCGCGCCGGTCGCCAAGGCCGCCGCCGCGCCTAAGGCTCCGGCGAAGAAGCCGGCCGCCCCGCGCAAGCCGAAGGGGTGAGATGAGAGGCCCTCTCCCGGAGGGGAGAGGGAGGGGCCCGCCGCGTAGCGGTGGGAGGGTGAGGGGTGACGCCGCCAACCGGCGTGCCGACACGCCGTCTTCAGTCCCTAACCCCTCATCCGGCGCTTCGCGCCACCTTCTCCCTTCAGGGAGAAGGAAGATATGGCTAGAAATCCACCGCCACGCCCTTGCGCTCCCAGTCGCCGAAGCGCGTGGGCTCGGGGCCGTCGCGGCCGCCCTTCTCGGTGGGCAGGGCCAGGGCCGCCTCGGCGTCGCGGCGGGCCGCGGCTTCTTCCAGGGCGCGCCGCGCCGCAGGGCTCAGGTCCTTGCCGGGCGCGGCGCCCAAGCGGGCCAGTTCAGGGTCCTGAACCTCGGAAAACGGGGAAGAAAGATCGTCGGACATGGTGTTTCATAGCACGCAAGCGCGGAAGGAGCACCCGGAGCGCGTCAGGCGAAAGTGTGGGCGGTTTCGCCGCCTGACGCGCTCCAACTCCCGAAAAATAGAGCCTTTTTGGACGCTTCAGGCGAGATCGCCTGAAGCTAAAAGGCTCTAGGGGCTTGCGCTCGCGCTCATTGCGGGGCACGGCGGGGCGGTGACTCAGGAACTGAACGACGGCCTTCCCGCACGGGAAGCGGCCCTCGCCCTACTCGACGCGGCTCTTTCGCGCCGCGGCGGCCTCGACGAGGCCGCGACGACCAACGCTTTCCGCGCCTTGGAGCCGCGTGAGCGCGCCTTCGCGCGCGCCTTGGCCATGGCCGCCCTGCGCCGTCTGGGACCCGTCGACCGGGCTCTCGCCGCCAAGCTCAGCAAGGAGCCGCCGCCGCGCGTGCGCAACCTGCTGCGCCTGGGCGCGACCCAGGCCTTCTTCCTCGACGTGCCCGCCTTCGCGGCCGTGGCGACCAGCGTCGAGCTGGCCGGCGCCAACAAGGCCAGCCGTCCGTTCAAGGGCCTGGTCAATGCGGTGCTGCGCGGCCTGCTTCGCGACGGCGCGCCGGCCGATGATCCCGCCGCCCTCGTGCCGCCGTGGCTGTTCGCCCGCTGGGTCAGCGCCTGGGGCCAGGACGACGCCCGGGCCCTGGCCGCCGTGGTGGCCGAGGAGCCGGCCACCGACCTTTCCGTTAAGCCGGGGACCGATCTGGCGCCGCTCGCCGAGGCCCTGGAGGCAGAGATCCTGCCGGGCGACACCCTGCGCACCCGCCGCCGCGGCGACGTGGCCGGCTGGCCCGACTTCGAGGCCGGGAGCTGGTGGGTGCAGGACGCCGCCGCCGCCATTCCCGCGCGCCTGCTGGACGTCAAGCCAGGCGAGACCGCCGTCGACCTCTGCGCCGCCCCGGGCGGCAAGACCCTGCAGCTGGCCGCCGCCGGCGCCAGGGTCGTGGCCGTCGATCGCTCGGCCGCCCGCCTCAAGCGCGTGGGCGAGAACCTCGCCCGCATGAGCCTGGAAGCCGAGGTCGTGGCCGCCGACGCCTCGACCTGGACCGACGAGCGCAGCTTCGACGCCGTGCTGCTGGATGCGCCGTGCTCGGCCACCGGCACCTTCCGCCGCCATCCCGACGTGCTGTGGGCCGCGCGCCCCGGCGACGTGGCCAGCCTGGCGACCGTGCAGTCGGCCCTGCTGGACAGCGCCGCCCAGCGCACCGCGCCCGGCGGCCGCCTCGTCTACTGCGTCTGCTCGCTGGAGCCGGAGGAGGGCGAGGCCCAGGTCGAGGCCTTCCTGGCCCGCCATCCGGAGTTCTCGCTGGACCCGATCTCGGCCGGCGAAAGCGGCGCGCCGGAGGCCAGCCTGACCGCCCGCGGGACGCTGCGCCTGCTGCCCCATCATCGCGAGGGCGGCCAGGACGGCTTCTTCGCGGCTCGTTTCGTGAAGGCCAAGTAGAGCGCGGGAGCCGAACCCGGCCTTCACTCGCTTGTAGCTTGAGCCTTTGACCGGTAATTCAGGGATACTATGACCGCGCCGATCATCGCCCCGTCGATCCTCGCCTCCGACTTCGCCAAGTTGGGCGCCGAAGTGGCCGCCATCGAGGCGGCCGGCGCCGACTGGGTGCACGTCGACGTCATGGACGGCCATTTCGTGCCGAACATCACGCTGGGCCCCGACATCGTCAAAGCCATCCGGCCGCACGCCAAGATCCCGTTCGACGTGCACCTGATGATCAGCCCGGCCGATCCCTACCTGGAAGCGTTCCGCGAGGCCGGCGCCGACATCATCAGCATCCACCCGGAAGCCGGGCCGCACCTGCACCGCTCGCTCAAGCGCATCCGCCAGCTGGGCGCCAAGGCCGGGGTGGTGTTCAACCCCTCGACCAGCCTCGACCACGTCGAATGGATCCTCGAGGACGTCGACCTGGTGCTGGTCATGTCGGTGAACCCAGGCTTCGGCGGCCAGAGCTTCATTCCGGGCCAGCTGCGCAAGGTCGAGGCCCTGCGCAAGCTGATCGACGCCCAGGGCCTGGACATCATCCTGGAGGTCGACGGCGGCGTGACCCCGGTCACCGCGCCGCAATGCGTCGCCGCCGGCGCCACGGCCCTGGTGGCCGGCTCGGCGGTATTCAAGGGCGGCCCGCAGGCCTACGCCGCCAACATCAGCGCCCTCAAAGGGGGCTGACGCCACGGCATGACCGGCGCGCCCGCTACGCCTTCCGCATCCAGGCCCGCCGGGCGTCCCCTGCGGCGCGGAGTCGTGTTGTCGCGGTCGATCGCCGCCTCGGCCCGCGCGGCCGTCGAGCGCGAGTGGTTCGGTTCACCGCCGCATCGGGCGGTGATCTCGGCCCCGCGCCCCGTCGGCCTGTCGGGCCGGCCGCACGATCCTCGTCCCGTCGACGCCCTGCGCGGCCGTCAGCTGCTGGACGGCGTGCTGACCCTGCATGACGAGAGCCTGAAGGTCGGGCCCGAGGGCGACCCCTTCGACACCCCCAGCCCCTCGCGCGCCTTCGCCGTGGCGTTGCACCGCTTCGATTGGCTGCCCGGCCTGCTGGTCCACGGTCCCGAGGGCGCGCGCCGGGCCTTGCGCCTGATCCAGGACTGGCGGCGGGTGTTCGGAACCTGGAACGCCTTCTCGTGGTCGGGCGAATGCCTGGAGCGCCGCACCTTCCACCTGGCCTGCGCCGCCAAGACCCTGTCGCCCGGCGCTTCGGACGCCGAGAGCGCCGCCCTGGCGCTGGACATCGCCCGCGGCGCCCGCCAGCTGATGAAGGCTTCGGACGCCCCCGATCGCGCCCTGGAGCGGGCGATCGTGGTGGCCGTGGCCGGCGCCGCCCTGGTGGGCAAGGCCGCCGACCGGTTGATGGCCGAGGGCCTGCGCCGCGTCGCCCGCGAGATCGACGCCATCGTTTTGGCCGACGGCGGCCACGCCACGCGTTCGCCCGAGGCGGGGCTGGAGCTCCTGTTCGACCTGCTCACCCTCGACGACGCCCTGGGCCAGCGCGGCCGGCCGACGCCTGAAGCGGTCAGCCGGGCCATCGACCGGCTGTCATCGGGCCTGCGTTTCTTCACCCTGGCCGACGGCAAGCTGGCGGCTTTCCACGGCGGCGAGACCGTCGAGCCGGCCCGCATCGCCGCCGCCCTGGCCCATGACGATCACGGCCCGCGTCCGCCGATGGACATGCCGCACGCCGGCTTCCAGAGGATGCAGGGCGGCGCGATCCAGGTGCTGGCCGACGCCGGCGCGCCGCCGATCGGCGCGCTCAGCCGCTCGG
The DNA here is from genome assembly GCF_036889365.1 of Caulobacter sp. CCNWLW153. NCBI lineage: Bacteria > Pseudomonadati > Pseudomonadota > Alphaproteobacteria > Caulobacterales > Caulobacteraceae > Caulobacter > Caulobacter sp. CCNWLW153. Next base: position 183,104 of record NZ_JBAKFV010000002.1, on the reverse strand, counting down.
CCTGCGCCCAGCCGGCGGCGCTGGAGATCGTCTGCGGCAAGGACCGGCTGATCACCTCCAGCGGCTGGAGCCCCGAGGCGGCCAACGCCCAGGCCTTCCGCCTGTCGGACGCGGCCTCGACGGTGTCGGTGGGCGAAGGCTCGGCCGGCCGGCCGTTGTCGGGTTTCCGGGCCGCGGCGCTCGGCCCCTGGCTGGTCGACGGCGCGACCAGCGTCGAGTCCCGCCGCCATGACGGCGAGCAGGGCGTCTGGCTCGACATCGTCCACGATGGCTGGCGGCGCCTGGGCCTCAAGCACGCCCGCCGCCTGTTCCTGGATCTCGCCGCCGACGAGCTGCGCGGCGAAGACAGCCTGATCCCGATGGCCGAGGCCAAGGCCGACGGCCCTCGCCGCTATCACCCGTTCAAGATCAGCTTCCACCTGCACCCCAACGCCCGCGCCTCGCTGGCGCGCGACGGCAAGAGCGTGCTGATCAAGGGGCCTTCGAACGTCGGCTGGTGGCTGCGCAACGACGCGCCCGACGTCGCCGTCCTGGCCGCCCCGCACTTCGACCACGGCCACGCCCGCCAGGCCGGGGTGATCGTGCTGAAAAGCCAGGTCCGCGCCGAGAAGGGCGCCAAGATCCGCTGGAAGCTGGCCCGGGCGACGGATCACTAGAACCCGATCCTCCCCCAGAAGGGGGAGGTGGCCCGCAGGGCCGGAGGGGAAGTTTCTGCTGAGGTCGAGGGGGGCTGCTGGTGCAGCATCCACGTCCCCCTCCGTCGGCTTCGCCGACACCTCCCCCTTCAGGGGGAGGGGTCAGTCCAGCGACCTGTCCTTGGTCTCCGGCAGCAGGAACAGGGTGACCAGCACGCTGATCAGGGTGAAGAGCACCGGGTACCAGAGACCGGCATAGATATCCCCGACCGCCGCCACGATGGCGAAGGCGCTGAACGGCACGAAGCCGCCGATCCAGCCCGTGCCGATGTGATAGGGCAGCGACAGGGCCGTGTAGCGCACCCGCGTGGGGAAGAGCTCGACCAGGGCCGCGGCCAGGGGGCCGTAGAGGGCGGTGGCCCCGACCACGAACACCAAGAGGACGCCGAACACGCCCCAGAGGTTCATTCGCTCGGGATCGGCTGTGGTCGGATAGCCGGCCTTGGCCAGGGCAGCCTTGATGGCGGCCTCGCCGGCGGCCTTCACCGCCTTGGCCTCGGCGGCCGGCAGGCCCGTGGCGCTTTGGGAGACGATGCGGGTCTCGCCCACCTGGACGATCGCCTGCGAACCGGCCGGACCGGCGTGGTTGGCGTAGGAGACGCCGGCGTTGGCCAGGGCGCCCTTGGCGATGTCGCAGGACGACACGAAGGCGGCCTTGCCGATGGGATCGAACTGCAGGGCGCAGTCGGCCGGATCGGCGGTGACGCTGACCGGCGCCCTGGCCGAGGCTTCGGCCAAGGCCGGGTTGGCGGCGCGCTCCAGCAGGTGGAAGCCTGGGAAGTAGAAGGCCAGGGCCAGCGCCATGCCGCCCAGCATCACCGGCTTGCGGCCGATCCTGTCCGACAGGGCGCCGAACACGACGTAGAGCACCGCGCTGACCGCCGCGGCGGCCATCATCAGGGCGTTGATCGTGCCGGGCGAGACCTTGAGGAACTTCTCCATGAAGGTCTGGATGTAGAAGAAGGTCGTGTACCAGACCGCGCCCTGGGCCGACATGACGGCGAAGAACGCCAGCAGCACCAGCTTGAGGTTCTTCCACTGGCCGAAGGCCTCGGCATAGGGCGCCTTGGACGCCGCGCCTTCCTCCTTCATCTTGGCGAAGGTCGGGCTTTCGCTGAGCTTCAGGCGCATCCAGACCGAGACCGCCAGCAGGCCGATCGAGACGGCGAAGGGAATGCGCCAGCCCCAGGCGTCGAAGGCGTCCGGGCCGACCAGGGCGCCCAGCAGCCAACGGGTCGCCAGGATGACGAGAAGCGCCGCGAACAGGCCCAGCGACGCCGAGCTCTGCACCCACGAGGTGGCCCGGCCGCGCTGGCCGGGGGGCGAGTGCTCGGCCACGTAGATCGCCGCCCCGCCGTACTCGCCGCCCAGCGCGAAACCCTGCACGCAGCGCAGGATGATCAGCAGGATCGGGGCGATGATCCCCGCCTGCTGGAAGGTGGGCAGCAGGGCGATGGCGAAGGTCGCGCCGCCCATCAGCAGCACCGTGGCCAGGAACGCGCCCTTGCGGCCGGCCTGGTCGCCGATCTTGCCGAACACCAGGGCGCCCAACGGCCGGAAGGCGAAGCCGACCCCGAACAGCGCCAGGGCCGCCACGTAGCCGGCGGTGTCGGACAGGCCGGTGAAGAAGGTCTTGGAAATGACCTGGGCCAGGCTGCCGAAGATGAAGAAGTCGTACCACTCGAAGGCCGTGCCGGCCGACGAGGCCGCCACCACCGTGCGCATCGACGCGCCCTTCTTCTGCGTGGCGCCGGCTGTCGTGTCCGTCATGCGGATCCCCCTGGTTGGCAGGAGGATTAGACCGTAACGCCGGTCGCTGAAAAGGGCCGCCGATCTTGCGGGCTCGTCAGGCGGCGGCGGTCTCGGCGGCGCCGGCGGCCTCCGCCACCCGGACGATCTCGGCCAGCAGGGCGGTGGGCGAGATCGGCTTTGCCGCCACGCCGTTCATGCCGGCGGCCAGGTAGGTGGCCCGCTGGTGGGCCAGGACGTTGGCGGTCAGGGCCACGATCGGGGTGGCGCCGATCGGGCCGGGCAGGGCGCGGATGCGGCGGGCGGCCTCCAGGCCGTCGACGCCGGGCATCTGCACGTCCATCAGGATCAGGTCGAAGCCGCGCATCGCCGCCTCGACCCCGGACAGCCCATCCTCGGCCGTCTCGACGTCGGCGCCGAGCATTTCCAGGATCCGGCGGGCGACCATGCGGTTGGTGGGGTTGTCTTCCACCACCAGGACCTTGAGGCCCTCCAGCATCTTGTCGCCGGCGGCCTCGTCGCGCGGTGCGGTCTGCACCGGCGGGGCGCTGATCGACAGGCTGAAGGTCGAGCCCTCGCCCTCGACCGAGCTGAACTCGACCTCGCCGCCCATCATCTGGGCCAGGCGTCGGGTGATGGCCAGGCCCAGGCCCGAGCCGCCGAACCGCCGGGTGGTGCTGGCGTCGGCCTGCTGGAAGCGCTGGAACAGGCGCTGCTGGGCTTCCTGCGGGATGCCCACGCCGGTGTCGGAAACCTCGAACACCAGCTTGTCCCCCTCCGCCCGGCGCAGGCGCAGCGAGACCGAGCCCGACAGGGTGAACTTCACGGCGTTGCCCACCAGGTTGAACAGGGCTTGGCGCAGGCGGGTGGGATCGGCCAGCACGATGCCGTGGTCGGGGGCTTCGACCACCAGGGCCAGGCCCTTGTGCTCGGCCTGGGCGCGCAGCAGGCGCGCGACGCTGTGCGCCAGGTCGGCCGGGTCGATCGGTTCGGGGGCCACGTCCAGGCGTCCGGCCTCGATGCGCGAGAAGTCGATGATGTCGTCCAGCAGGGTCGACAGCATGCGGCCGCAGGCCAGGGCCTCGCCCAGCAGGTGGTCGGCTTCGGCCGACAGGCCCTGCCGCTTGAGCAGGTGGATCACCCCCAGCACCCCGTTCATGGGCGTGCGGATCTCGTGGCTCATATTGGCCAGGAACTGGGCCTTGGCCTCGTTGGCGGCCTGGGCGGCGCGCTCGGCCTCCACCAGGGCCAGCTCGGCGCGCTTCTGCTCGTCGATGTCGAGCACCAGGCCATAGGCCTTGCTGACCCGGCCCGCGGCGTCGCGGCGGATCTCGTGGAACAGGCGGATCCAGCGCTCCTCGCCGTTGGGGCGCACCACCCGGGCGTCGAAGGCCCGCTCGCCCCAGCGGCCGACGGCCCCGGCGGCGTAGACGGCCGCCACGTCCTCCGAGCGGATCATCGGCCAGATCGCCTGGCGCACGTCGTCGAAGGTGATGCGCTGGCCCAGGATCCGGTGGAACTCCGGCGAGCCCCAGAAGGTCTTCTCGGCGTGGTCGATCTCGTAGACGCCGGCCTGGGCCGCGCCGAGGGCGGTCTTCAGCCGTCGGGCGTTGGCGCGGGCCTCGCGGCGGGCCTCGGTCAGGGCGGTGACGTCGTCCATGTAGGTGATGACGCCGGCGATCGCGCCGGTGGCGTCGCGCCAGGGGCGGGCCTCCCAGCGCAGGCGATGCTCGCGGCCGTGGCCGTCGGTCAGGCTGTCCTCGCGGCGGACGACCGTATGGCCGGTCAGGGCCCGCTCGACGGCGGCGACGAAGCGCTTGCGCACGCCGTAGGTCAGTTCGTGCAGCGACTTGCCGATGACCTCGGCCTCGGTGGCCTGGAAGATGTCGAGGAAGCGGGGGCTGACCACGGTCAGGCGCAGTTCGCGGTCGTAGAGGGCGACGGCGAAGGGGGCGCCCTCGACCAGCTTGCGGGCCTTCTCCTCGCCCCAGCGGGCCAGGTCGCGGTCGCGGGCGACGTCGGTGATGTTCTGCGAGATGCCGCGCAGGGCGAAGACGCCGCCAGGACGCGGCTCGGTCTGGAAGGTGGCGCGGAAGGCGAACTTCTGGCCGGTGGCCCCGCGCATGTGGTGCTCGATCGTGCCCCCCTGGCCGGTGCGCACGGCGCGGGCGAAGGTGGCGCGCACGCGACCGCGCTCGGGCTCGTCGAGCCGGGCGTAGAAGGCCTCGGGCGTCGACACCTCCTCGGGGCGCAGGCCGGTCAGGCTGAGGATGTCGCTCGACCATTCGATGCGGTCGGCGACGGGGTCGAAGCTCCAGACGCCGACCCCGGCGGCCGAGGCCAGCATCTCGCGGGTGCGGCGGGAAACGGCCTGTTCCGCCTTGCGGGCCACCTCGGCCGAGACATCGCGCAGGGTGCCGACGATCTCGCCGGCCGGGCCCAGGCGCGCGTGGGCCTCGAGCCAGATGCGGCGGTCGTCCTTGCAGATCATGCGGACGCGGAACACCGCCCCGCCCATTCCCTGGATCACCTTGCCGGACTCCAACAGCTCCTGGTGGTCGGCGGGATCGACGAACTTCAGGGGCGACTGGCCGATCAGGTCGGCGGCGGTCCAGCCGGTCAGGCGGGTCCAGGCGGGATTGACGGTGGCGAAACGCCTTTCGGCCACGACCGCGAACAGGTCATGGGCGTTCTCGAAGAACCATTGCGCGCTCTCGGCCTGGCTCAGAGGCGCGGGCGGCGTGTCTGGCGAGGGCGGCGAGGACATCCCAGCTCCCGGAGGAAGGTGAGGCGGATTGTCGCGACCAAGGGTAAACTTAAGGTTGGCGTCAGCGCGCTGCGCGCGAGAAATCTCGCGCCGGTCGCGTCAGTCGGGATGAAAATCGCGTCGGCCGCCGCCCGCAAAGAAAAACCCCGCCCGGATCGCTCCGAGCGGGGTCATGTGATCGTTCGCCGAAGCGAAAGGATCAGTAGCGGACGTTCAGCGTCAGCATGGTCTGGCGGGCCGGCGCCGGGTCGGCGTGGTGCACGCCGTTGGTGCGCAGGATGTAGCGTTCGTCCGTCAGGTTCTGGACGTTCAGCTGCAGGTCGACCTTGTCGTTGATCTGGTACGAGGCGAAGGCGTCGTAGCGGGTGTAGGACGGGATGTAGATCTTGTTGGTCCCGCCGCCGGCGCCGCCCTGGTTGCCGCCGAAGGTCTTCGACACGTAGTAGGCGCCGCCGCCGATCGTCAGCGGGCGGAGCACGCGGTAGGTCGTGAACAGGCTGAAGCTGTTTTTCGGCGTGTTGGCCAGCGGGTCGCCGGTGTTGACGTTGATCGCGGTCTCGCCGGTGTTGGCGTTGACGACGGTCACGGCGCCGCGAACCAGTTCGCTGTCCATGTAGGTGTAGCCGCCGAAGACCTGCCACTTGGGCGTGATCTTGCCGGAGATGCCCAGTTCGAGGCCCTTCACCTGGGTCTCGCCGACCTGCTCGGACTTGTTCTGGGCGACGAGGATCAGGGCGTTCTTGCGCTCGGTCTTGAAGACCGCGCCCGACAGCGCCAGCTGGTCGCCGAACAGGTTCCACTTCGCGCCCAGCTCGATGCTGGTGGTGTCTTCCGGGTCCAGCACTTCCTGGGCCGCGGTGGCGGCGGTGTTCTGGTCGCCGCCCTGGATGGTCGGCGGCGTCGAAGAGGTGGCGTACGAGGCGTAGATGCTGCTCGACTGGGTCGGCTTGTAGTTCAGGCCGACCTGGTAGTTGAAGAAGTCCCAGCTGGCCTTGGGCAGTTGCAGCAGGGTGATCGAGGTGGCCACGCCGTTGCTGCTGGTCGCCACGGTCTGGTTCAGGCCGCGGGTCTCGTAGCTGTCATAGCGGGCGCCGACGTTCAGCAGCAGCTTCTCGGTGATGGTCACGGTGTCGAAGGCGTAGATCGCCGCCGACTTGGTGACCGAGTTCGAGACCGGGCCCTTGTTGATCACGCCCTGCCACGAGTCGTTCGGGTTCGGGGCGTACAGGCGGGTGCAGTCGCCCACGCCGGCGGTGGTCACGTTGTTGGTGAAGCCGGTCGGGCAGGCCGAGCCGTTGGTGGTGTAGATCAGGTAGCTCGAGTTCTCGTTCTTCTCGCGCGACAGCTCGACGCCGGCGTTGAAGCTGTTCTTGAGCGAACCGAGGTTGAACTGGCCGCTGATGTCGGTCACGGCCGCGATCGTGGTGGTCGGGTTCAGGCGCGACTTGGTGCCCCGCTTGATCCACCATTCGCCGGCCACGAACTGGGCCGCGCCGCCGTCGCCCGGGTTGGTGACGACATAGTCGTTGACCGTCTTGGAGTAGCGGACGGCCTGGCGGACCGACAGGTTGTCGTTGATCTTGTGGCGGATCGCCAGGGTGGCGATGTCGGCCTTGGTCTTCATGAAGTCGCGGTCGAGGCCGTAATAGGCGTCGCGCGAGACGTCGAGGATGCCGCTGGCCGGCTTGGTGCGGGTGTCGGTGCCGGCCACGCCCCAGGTGCGCTTGGTCGTCAGCGGGATGCCGTAGTCCGGATCCTGGTCGGTATCCAGGTGGTAGTAGCTGAGGGTCAGCTGGGTGTCGGTGTCGATGCCGAAGGCCAGCGACGGGGCGATGCCCCAGCGCTCGAAGCCGACCGCGTCGCGGCCGGGGGTGTCGCCCTTGGTGGCCATCAGGTTCAGGCGGAAGGCGGCGTTGTCGGCGAAGGTGTAGTTGGCGTCGGCCGTGGCGCGCAGATAGTTGTCGGTGCCGACGGCGGCCGAGCCGCTGGCGAAGTTGCGGGCCTTGGGCGACTTGGTCGACAGGTTGATGCTGCCGCCGCCCGAGCCGCGGCCGCTGTAGACCGAGTCCGGACCCTTGATGACCTCGACCTGCTCGAGGTTGAAGACCTCGCGGGTCTGGCCGCCCGTGTCGCGGATGCCGTCCACGAAGACGTTGTTGCCCGAAGCCTGGCCGCGGATGAACGGGCGGTCGGCCAGCGGCTGGCCGCCTTCGCCGGCGCCGAAGGTGATGCCCGGCGAGGTGCGCAGGATGTCCTGCAGCGAGGTGGCGGCGGTCTGTTCGATGATCTGGCTCGAGATCACCGTGATCGAGCGCGGCGTGTCGACCAGCGGGGCGGTGTACTTGGCCGACTGGACGTCGGTGGCCTTGCGGGCGTCGACGGCGACGCCGGAGACTTCCTGCACGTCGGCCGCGCCGGGGGCCGTGGCGACTGGCGCGTCGACGTCGGCGGCGAAGGCGGCGGGCGCCAGGGCGAGACCGGCGACGCCGGCGGCGCCCAGGGCGCGGCGAGCTTGGCTGCGAACGCCGGCGGCGGGCGAGGAAGGCTTATGCATCTTGTCGAGAGACCCCAGCTCGGGTCGCGGGGGAGGATCCGCGGCCCCTGTCCTGAAATTGCGAGGCGTTCTTATTTTCGCAATTGCCGGGGTGCAATAATAATCAGTCGCAGGAGGAGCACGGTCGCCGCTGCACGCGACAACCGTGACCATTATGCAACGTATCGCGCTCGTATCAGGCGCCGCGGGCGACGAACCAGCCGTTCCGGAAGCCCTGGTCGGCCTTGCCGTAGATGAAGGGCTCGCCTTCCGGCGTGGTGAAGCGGCCGCCGGCGGCGACGATCAGGGCATGACCGGCGGCGGTGTCCCACTCCATGGTCGGCCCGTGGCGCGGATAGATGTCGGCCGCGCCCTCGGCGATGCGGGCCAGCTTGATCGACGAGTCCATCGGCGCGCGCAGGGAAAAGCCGTACTGGTCGGCCAGGGCGGTGGCCTTGTCTTCCTTCATGGTGTGGCTGACCAGGGCCAGGGCCTGGCCCTCGGGCCAGGCGCGCGCCCGCACCGGCGTCTCGGCGCCGCTGGGCCCCTCGCGCTTGACCACGCCGCCGTCGGCCGTGAACCACACCTCGCCGGTGGCGGGGGCGCAGACGGCGCCGGCGACCGGCGCGCCGTTGTCGATCAGGCCGATGTTGACGGTGAAGTTGGGATCGCCGCGCACGAAGGCCTTGGTGCCGTCCACCGGGTCGACCAGGAAGAAGCGCGGGCCGATCTGGTCGGGCGTGCCGTACTCGCAGGCGTGCTCTTCGGAGATGGCGGGGATGTCGGGGTAGCGCTCGGCCAGCAGGGCCAGGATCACCTTCTCGCCGGCCCTGTCGGCCTCGGTCACCGGGCTCTCGTCGGCCTTGCGCACGACGTCGAGCTCGGTCCGCCAGAACGGCAGGATCACCTCGGCGGCGGCCTCGACGATCCTGGCCAGATCGCGACCGATGTCGGCCGGAAGGGGGGCGGAGCTCATGCTTGTCCTCGGGGGTCGTCGCCGACAAAGACCAGCCTCACGACGCGGGCGTCGATCGTCTGCTTGCCGGCCTCTTCGAAATTCACGGTGACGCGATGGCCGGTCACGGACTGCACCTGGCCAAGGCCCCAGTCGGGCTGGCCCGGATGGCGCACCAGCACGCCAGGTTCGAGAAACGGATCCATCACGGCTCCCTGATAGTGCCTGGCGCGCCAAAGTGTGAGCGGTTTTCGGCGCCGTCCGGCGGCGATCTGTGCGCGGCCTGGTTGAACCCGATTTCGCGGCGACGTTTGCCAAAGCCCCAAATCACGCCAAAGATCGCGCCCATGACCGACACCGCCGCCCCCGCCTCGCCCGCGCCCGCCGTCTCGCTGGACGTCAACGGCCCGGATTTCGCCGCCCTGGTGGCCGCGCGGCTGTGTCACGACTTCATCAGCCCGGCCAGCGCCATCGTCTCGGGCCTGGACCTGCTGGAAGACCCCAGCGCCCAGGACATGCGCGACGACGCCATGAGCCTGATCAGCAGCTCCGCCCGCAAGCTGGCCGACCTCCTGCAGTTCACCCGCGTGGCCTTCGGCGCCTCGGCCTCGGCCGAGTCCTTCGATTCCCGCGAACTGGAGCGGCTGGCTCAGCAGGGCGTCTTCGCCCACGTGCGGCCGAACCTGATCTGGGACATTGCGCCGCAGCCGCTGAACAAGGCCGCCTCGCGCGCCCTGCTCAACATCGCCCAGATCGCCGCCAGCGCCCTGCCGGCCGGCGGCTCGGCCACGCTGCGCGCCGTCGTCGCCGACGGCCGTACGGCGATCACCGCCGACGCGGTCGGCCCCCGCGCGCGCCTGCGTCCCGAAGTCCTGGCCGGCCTCAAGGGCGAGCCGCTGGGCGAGGGCCTGGGCGGTCCGTGGGTGCAGGCGGCCTATCTGTTCTCGGTGGTCCGCGCCGCCGGCGGCCAGATCGGCGTCGAGATCGCCGAGGAGCGCGTCAGCATCGCCGCCTGGACCCCGGCGCTCGACTGAACCGTACGTTTTTGCGCGCCGTCACCGCTCCTTAACCCGGATCGGCCAATCCTGTTCGTCTAGGATTTGAAGCGCGTCAGTCGGCGAAACCGCACACACTTTCGCCTGACGCGCTCGCCGATTTGGAGCGCGCCGTGAAGACCTGCCTCGTCGTCGACGACAGCCGGGTGATCCGCAAGGTGGCCCGCCGTGCGTTGGAGGACATCGGCTTCGAGATCGCCGAGGCCGCCGACGGCATGGAGGCGCTGGCCTGGTGTCGCGCGGCCATGCCCGACGCCGTCCTGCTCGACTGGAACATGCCGGTGATGAACGGCCTGGAATTCCTGCAGCGCCTGCGCCAGGAACCGGGCGGCGACACGCCGGTGGTGGTGTTCTGCACGGTCGAGAACAGGGTCGACAACATTCGGCTGGCGCTCGATCACGGCGCCGACGAGTACATCATGAAGCCCTTCGACGGCGAGATCATCGCCGCCAAGTTCGCCGAGGCGGGCCTGCTATGATCCCCGAGGACATGGACCTGCTGGCGGCCCTGGGCCGCGCCCGCGCCGGCCTGAAGGTCGAGACCGACAAGCACTACGTCGTCGAGAGCCGACTGGCGCCGCTGGCCCGTCGCGAAGGCTATCCGTCGATCGAGGCCCTGATGGCGGCCCTGCGCGCAAAGCGCGAGGAGCGGTTGATCTGGGCGGTGGTCGAGGCCCTGACGGTCAACGAAACCGCCTTCTTCCGCGACCGCGACACCTTCGCCTTCCTGCGCGACGTGGCGATGCCCGAGCTGTCGCGCCGCCGCAAGGACGGCTCGGTGCGGGTCTGGAGCGCGGCCTGCTCGACGGGCCAGGAGATCTATTCGCTGGCCATCGCCGCCGACGAGGCGCGGGGCCTGGAGCCGGGCGTGAGGTTCGAGTTCTTCGCCTCCGACCTGTCCGAACGCTGCCTGGAGAAGGCCCAGAGCGGGCTCTACACCCAGTTCGAGGTGCAGCGCGGCCTGCCGATCCGGCTGCTGATCAAGCATTTCGAGAACCAGGACGAGACCTGGGCGATCTCGCCGCGCATCCGCCAGGCCGTGCGCTGGCGGCGGATCAACCTGGTGTCCGACCTGTCGGCCATGGGGCTCTTCGACCTCATCGTGCTGCGCAACGTGCTGCCGGGCCTCGACCCGTCGGTGCGGGCGCGGATCATCGAGAGCATGGCCGCGCGCCTGACCGAGGACGGCCTGCTGGTGCTGGGCGAGGGCGAGAGCCTGGCGGGCGTCACCGACGCCCTGCACCCGCTGCCGGGGCGTCCCGGCCTGTTCGCCCGGGATCCGGCGTTCCGCGCCGCGGCCGCCTAGATTCTCGCCCGGCGTCGACGGCGCGGGACCAGGGTTTCCAGCGTTTCCGAGAGCCAGCCGGCCAGCCGCCGTCGCATGGAAGCCGGCGGCTCGGGCGCGTCGGCCATCGCCTTCGACAGCTTGGCGAACAGCAGGGCGGCCGGACCCGGCGCGGCCAGCGCCGCCCGCGCGTCGAGGGCGTCGATGACCTGTCGCGAGATCCGGCGGTAGGGCGCGGCCGGAACCGCGTCGTGGGCGGGCGGCGTGCGGCAGTCGGAGAAGTCGGGCGCCAGGCCGCAACCGGCCCGCAGGGCTTCGCCGATCCTCGCCGCGTAGTCGGCGTCCTGGCCCAGGCGATCGACGTCGATGACCAGGTCGGCCTGCGGCAGGGCCTTCAGGTAGGACAGCAGGTAGATCGCGAGAAAAGCGGTGAACGAAGTCCGCGCCGGGACCCGCTTCAGCCGCCGGCGGACGGCGGCGATGCGCTGGGCCAGCCCGCCGGCCTTGGGCGTCGGCAGGCCCAGCTGACGGGCCAGAGGCTGCGCCTCGGCCGCCTCCGACAGCAGGACGTACTGGCAAAGCTCGAAATAGGTCGGGCGGGGCCGTTTGCGCAGCGAGTGGAACGACAGCCACTGCTGCAGTGGATCGCGGATCAGCACCACGTGAAAGCCGCCGAACCGCCGCCGCAGCCAGTCGATGCGGCCCAGCGTCCGGCAGCAGGCCAGCACCGGCGTCTGGCCCCTGGCCTGGGCGTGGCCGACCAGGCCGGCGACATAGGCGGTCTGGGCCGCATCTTGCCGGCCCGCAGGCAGGAAATAGTCGTCGAGGGCGAAGCGCGGCTGGTAGCCGGCGACGCCGCCGCTAGGCGAGAGCAGGTCGGCGAATTCGGCGAGATAGGGAACGTCGTCCCCCGGATGGCGCAGTCCGCTGGCGCGCGGGGTCTCGCGCGCGATGCGTTCAGGCGTCAGGGCCGCCAGCTGCTCGTGCCAGGGCTCGTAATAGGCGCGCACGCCGGGCAGGGCGCGAAAGCGGCTCCAGACATAGGTGCTCGAGCAGCGCCAGCCGCTGTGCACGAAGACCGGGGGCAGGGCGGGATCGGGAAGGGCGACCGGGACCATCATGGGCGCCAGGATCGACGGCCCGATTGTCTGGCTTATCTCGCCGACGACAGGAAAAGCGGGGCGTTCTTGTCAGCGCCGCAACGCTTGATGCGCATCCGAGACGCGGCGGCGCCGGTTCGGCGCCATCGCCGCAACAGGAGGATCCTGAACGGCAAAGGGCCCGCCCCTGGTCGGAGCGGGCCCTGCGGTCCGGGCTGGGAGGCCCGTCCTTAGTTCTTGGCGTCGCGGGCGGTGTCGGTGACGGCCTTGCCGGCCGACGAGACGTCCTTGCCGGCGCCTTCGACGGTGTTGCAGGCGGCGACGCTGAGGCTGGCGGCGAGGGCGGCCAGGATGACGAACTTGCGCATGAGAGTTCTCCGGGGTTCGCCCTGACGGGCGTCGTGGATTGCCCAGAGCAAACGTGGCCGAGAGGCCTAGGTTCCGGCCTGATGCTGGGGCGGCGGCAGGGCCTGGGGGGTCGGAAACACCAGCCGCACAAGGAGGCCGCCCATCGGGCTGGCGTCGAACTTGACCTGGCCGCGCAGCTGTCGGGCGAATGCGGTCATCAGGGTGCGGCCCACCCCTTCGCCGGGGCCGGCCGGCGCGCCGGGGCCGTCGTCGCCGATGGCCAGCTCGGCTTCTTCCCCACGCACGAAAAAGTCGACGGTCAGCACCCCGCCGCGCTCGGAAAGGGCGTGCTTCTGGGCGTTGGTGATGGCCTCGACCGCGAACAGGGCCAGCGGCGCCAGGCGGTCCGGATCGATGACCAGCGGATCGGCGTGGACCTCGGTGCGCACGGAGCCCTGGCCGTTGATGTCGCCGGCCAGCAGCAGGGCGGTCAGTTCCTCGAGGAACGGCCTCAGGTCGACGCGCTTTAGGTCGGGGCCCTGGTAGAGGGCGCGATAGATCTGGGCCAGGGCGGTGATCCGCTGGCGGGTGTCGTTCATCGCCGTGCGCGCCGCCGGATCGGTCAGGGCGCGCTGCTGCATGTTCAGCAGCGAGGTGATGATCTGCAGGTTGTTCTTCACCCGGTGATGGATCTCGCGCATCAGCGAGTCCTTCTCGGCCAGGCTGTCGCGCAGCGAGGCGTCGCGCTGGACGATGCCGGCGGCCATGTCGTCGAGGGTCTTGGCCAGTTCGCGGATTTCCGGCGGGGCGCGTTCGGAGGCCTGGACCGGGCGGACGGTGAAGCGGCCCTTGGCGTAGATCGCCGCCACCCGGCGCAGATAGACGATCCAGCGGATCACCTCGCGCTCGGTGGTCCAGAACACGCCCGCGAGCGCCAGGGCGAAGGCCAGCAGCGGCAGCAGCAGGCGCGAGATCGGGCTGAGGGTCGCCCACGAGACCAGGCCGGGAGCGGGCGCCGACAGCACCACGAAGACGTCGTCCTCGACGAGCGGCGCGGCCGAGAACAGGCGTTGGCGCCCCTGCGTGTCCTTGCCTGACCACAGGATCGTCTTCTGACCGGCCTCGCTCTCTTCGCGCAGGTGCGTGTTCGAGGGACCGAAGGCGTTGGGATCGGTGGCCGAGAAGATGGCGCCGCGCGCGTCGGCCAGGCCGATCTCGGCGCCGTCGGGCAGGAAGCGGTTCGCGGTCTGGGGCTTGAGGCTGGACAGGGTCAGGACGGCGGCCATGGCCCCGTCGAACACGCCCGAGCCATCCTCGGCGCGGACGGCGGTCAGCACCGAGGGCTCGCCCGCATAGACCGCGCCCGGCGCCGGCGCGACCGCCAGGTGGGCGCCGGCCGCCAGGTCGAGGAACCAGGGCCGCTGGGCGCGCTCGGGGTCGCGAGGCGTGGTGCCGGCGGCGCAGGCCACGCGGCCGTAGGCGTCGAAGCGGATCAGGTTGGCATAGCCGGGCAGGCGCGATTTCACCGCGTCGAGCCGCCGGGCGCACTCCAGGCCGACCGAGCCGGGGCCCAGGGTCTGGAGCAGCACGCCGGCCGCTTCGATGCGGGCCCGGGCCGTGGCGGCGCTGTGGCCGGCGGCGAGCTCGAGGCTCTGCCGCCGGGAGTCGCCGTCGGAACGGAACGCTAGGTAGGACTGCACCACGCCGATGATGAGCACCGGCAGCAGGAAGACCACCAGCGTCAGACCGAGCCGGATCCGGATGGTGCCGACGACCTCCGCCGCTCGGCCGTACACGCGCTTCACCGCTGGGTGCTCAGGCGCTCCGCATCGGCCAGGATGGCGTGCATCGCGTCGCCCGCGGCGCCGCCATCGCGGTCATAGCCGCCCGACTCGAGGATGGCCTGCAGGGCGCGACGCGCCCGGCTGACCCGGCTCTTCACCGTGCCGACCGCGCAGCCGCAGATGTCGGCCGCTTCCTCGTAGGCGAAGCCGCCGGCCCCGACCAGGATCAGCGCTTCGCGCTGTTCGGGCGGCAGCATGGCCAGGCTCATGCGCAGCTCGTCCAGGGCCACGGGGGCTTCCGGATCGTCCACCGCCACCAGGGTCCGCTCGGCGGCTTCCTGGTCGAGCTGGCTCTGGCGCCAGGAGCGACGCTTCTCCGAATAGAACTGGTTGCGCAGGATCATGAAGGTCCAGGCCTTCATGTTGGTGCCCAGCTGGAAGCTGGCGCGCGCGTCCCAGGCCTTCATCATGGCGTCCTGGGCCAGGTCGTCCGCGGCCGTCGGGTCACCGGTGAGGGTGCGCGCGAAGGCCCGCAGGTGCGGGATGAGGGTGACGAGTTCTTTCTTGAAGATCCCGTCACGGGCCGGATCGATGGGCGATCGGCCGACTTGCGCTTCGCTCATGCTCAACGCTCTCCCGAAGGCTTGTCAGCCTTGCGTAGGATGTCGAGGAATTCGTCCGGGACGGGCTCGTTGACCACCTCGTCGAACATCTGCCGAAGCTTGACGCCGATGGCCTGCTGCCGAAGCCGCGCCTCGTCGAGCGAGGCGGCTCCCTTGCGTTGATCTTCCATGGGTACGTGTTCGATCATGTCCTCGACGCCGGTTGTGCGCAGCGTCCGCCCCCTGCGGCCGAATGTGTAAATGCTGGAGGTCAACGCCACATTCCGCATCGGGTTCCATAAGCTTGAGCATAGAGTGCCAAAATTCGGATCGGTGCGGAACCGCCCTCGCGCAGGGCACGTTATGCACTCGACTGAACGGCATAGCTTTGCCGTGACAGAAGGCCTTTTTTGTTTCGAAGACACTCTACGGGAGGGGTCATGAGTCTTCTTGCCCGACTGGCGCCGCACCTGCCTTACGTTCGCCGCTACGCCCGCGCCCTGACCGGGGACCAGACGACCGGCGACCACTATGTGCGGGTGGCGCTGGAGGCGCTGGCCGCCGGCGAGCGCTCGCTCGACGCGGCGCTTTCGCCGCGCGTGGCGCTCTATCGCGTCTTCCACGCCATCTGGCTGTCCTCGGGCGCCCAGCTGGAAGCGCGCCGCGACGATATCTCGGACGACGCCTCGCAGCGTCTGCTGCGGATCGCCCCGCGCTCTCGCCAGGCGTTCCTGCTGACCGCCCTGGAAGGCTTCACGCCGACCGAAGCGGCGCAGATCCTCGATTGCGACTTCGGCGAGGTCGAGCGGCTGATCGCCGACGCCCAAGCCGAGATCGACGCCGAACTGGCGACCGAGGTGCTGATCATCGAGGACGAGCCGGTCATCGCCGCTGACATCGAAGCCCTGGTGCGCGAACTCGGCCACGACGTGATCGATATCGCCGCCACTCGCGGCGAGGCGGTCGACGCCGTCGCCCGCAAGACCCCGGGCCTGGTTCTGGCCGACATCCAGCTGGCCGACGGCTCGTCGGGCATCGATGCGGTCAAGGACATCCTGGCCCGCCTGGACGTGCCGGTGATCTTCATCACCGCCTTCCCCGAGCGCCTGCTGACCGGCGAGCGCCCGGAACCGACCTTCCTGATCACCAAGCCCTTCCAGCCGGAAACGGTGAAGGCGGCGATCGGCCAGGCGCTGTTCTTCCACCCGCGCCGGACCCGCCAGGCCGCCTGACGGCCGGGATCGAACCTCGAACGACGAAGGCCCCGGCGAGCGATCGCCGGGGCCTTCTCTTTGGTGCGTTTCCGTCGGGCCTCTGGCGGGCCCTTCCCCAGTCCCGCGCGGCTAGTGGGCCGGCGCGGTCTGTTCCTGCGGGGCCTGCTTGGGCGAGGTCAGTTCGGTCGTGCCCTGCTGGGCTTCGGCCGGCGTGTTGGCGCCCCTGTTGCCCTCGATCGAGGCCAGTTCGCCCGAACGCATGCCCCAGCTGCCGAACAGGGCGATGGCGGCCAGCACGATCGAGATCACTAGGACCCAGAAGATGTGGCGGCCCCAGCGGCCCTGGCGGGCGGGGGTGGCCTTCAGGGTCGGCGAATGTTCGGTGTTGATGTCGGTCGCCATGGGCGCCTCCTATTTCGCGTCGTTCCACCCGGCCGGAGCCGTGCGGCCGGCGTCGAGCTGGGCGGCGGCGAAATGCTGGACGGTGCCGACCGCCAGCGCCATGCCCAGCACCGCCGCCACGGCGAGCAGGCGTGAACTCCGGGCTTGCCTGCGGCGACGCTGGGTTTCGAAGACCAGTCCGCCATGCGCGGCTTGATAGGCGCGGATCATCACGTCGCTCCCCAATCGCCCCGCGATGTCGCGGGATCACGAGAACAACGTTTCGCGCACGGCGCCGTTCCGAGCGCGCTCACGCATGTCCGGCGACGCGGTTCGCCGGTCAGGCGAAAAATTTTTCGAAAGATCGGGAACGCCGATCGGGGGAGGTCGTTCTATGTCTGCGGAGGCGGCGACGCCCCCCCGACTTGAGGCTGGCGATAGCCAGCCTGCCGTCTCCGCAACCCCCTTTTCTGTAGAGCCTCAAGGCGGATCGGATCACCGGCCCGCCTTTTCTGTACGTCAGGCTCAGGACTGGGGCTTGGCGGGCCCTTCCAGGTCGATGCGCACGTCGGCGCGACGGCGCAGGGGACGCGCCTCGCCGTCGCGGGTGATCGCCCCAGCGTCGCCGGCCGCGGTCACTTCGAACGACACCTGCCGGAAGCCGACCCGGGCCAGCGCCCCGGTCACGGCCGCGGCGCGCTTTTCCGACAGCGCCAGGTTGGCGTCGGGCGCCCCGACGGCGTCGGCCAGGCCCACGACGTGGACGTTCTTGGCCGTGCAGCCCTTGGCCATGTCGGCCGCGCCGCGCAGCACCTGCCGCGCCTCGCGGGTCACGGCCGCGGAATCGCGCTCGAAATAGATCGACACCGAAAAGTCCTCGCAGGCGGCCGGAACGGCCTCGATCTGCGCTCGCGACTTCGGCCAGGGGCTGCTCGCGCAACCGGCCGCCGCAACTCCGATCGCCGCCATAGCGATCCAAACGCCCGCCTTGCTCATCCGTCGCCCTCTTGTTGCACCCACTGTGTCGTCCTTGCGGACACGGGCCCCTCCGGACATGCCAAAGGCGGCCGACGCGCGCCGACCGCCTTCGAAATCCTGCTTGGACGAGGCCGCCTTAGCGGGGGCTGCCGTCTTCCCAGAAATAACGACCGCTGCGCGAGTCGTAGTAGTAATACCGTCCGGCGCGCTCGTCATAGTACTGGCGTCGATTCACGTTGGTGGCGCCGCAGCCGCCGTCCTCGCGGCAGCCCTTGATGGCGCCGGCGGTGCCGCCGATGGCCGCGCCGATGGCCGCCCCGGTCCCTGCGTCGCCCGCGCCGACATTGTTGCCGATCACGGCGCCGGCGAGGGCGCCGAGGGCCGCGCCGCCGGCGGCGTTGCGTTCGGTGTTGCCGGTGGCCGTACAGGCGGTGGCCAGCAAGCCGGCGGCCGCCACGGCGATCACTGTGGTCTTCATCTTGGCTCTCCGTTCGAGCGTGTCCCGGTCACTCAAACGGAGCATGAGCGGCGGAAGTTCCGGAGCGGGGCGCCGGGAACTCCGGCCAAGCGCCGCCGTTTGCTCCGCACGGGGGCCGCTTTCGGCCGCGCCGACGGGAGTTTTCATGCGCGTCGAACTGGTCGCCAACACCGCCTCGGGATCGGTGGGACGCGACGGTCCCGAGAGGGCCGAAGCGATCCTGGCCGAGCACGGCGTCGAGGCGACCGTACACGCCCCGGTCGGCGGCGAGCTCGAGCCCTGCCTCTCCGCGGCCTTGTCGCGAAAGCCCGACGCGCTCTTCGTGCTGGCCGGCGACGGCACCGCGCGGGCCGCCGCCGAGATGGCCGGGCCGGATGGCCCGCTGATCGCCCCGCTCCCCGGCGGGACCATGAACATGCTGCCGCGCGCCCTCTACGGCGAGCGCGCCTGGCCCGAGGCGCTGAAGGCCTGCCTGACGCACGGCGAGGAGCGGATGATCTCCGGCGGCGAGGTTGCCGGACGCCTGTTCTTCGTCGCCGCCATCCTGGGCAGCCCGGCCCTGTGGGCCGAGGCGCGCGAGGCCGCCCGCCAGGGGCGCGCGGACCTGGCCTTCATGCGCGCCCAGCGGGCCTTGCGCAGGGCCTTCTCCAGCCGCCTGCGCTACGTGCTGGACGGTCGGCCCAAGGAGAAGACCGAGGCCCTGACCCTGATGTGCCCGCTGGTCTCGACGGCGCTGGACGCCGACGAGCGGGCCCTGGAGGCGGCCGCCCTCGACCCCACCAACGCCCTCGACATCTTCCGCCTGGGGGTAAGCACCGTCACCGGCGCCTGGCGCGACGATCCGTCGGTCAGCGTCGGCCGTTGCCGGGTGGGCCGCGCCTGGGCGGGCGGGCGCATACCCGCCATTCTCGACGGCGAGCCGGTGCGGCTGGACGACCATGTCTCGATCCGATTCCGCCCCAAGGCCTTCCGCGCCCTGGCCCTGAAGGACGGGGCGCCGTGACCGGACCCGTCTTCAAGATGGTCCAGGTCTCCGACATCCACTTCGGCGGCGAGCATCCGGAGGCGGTCGAGGCGGCCGTGGAGTGCATCCACGCGGCCCGGCCCGATCTCGTGATCGGCGCCGGCGACCTGACCAAGGACGGCGCCCAGGTCGAGTTCGACGCCGCCCGCGCCTGGTTCGAGCGGCTGCCGCGTCCCCAGCTGCTGGCGCCCGGCAACCACGACAGCCCGTTCAAGGGGCCCGTGGAGGTCTTCGAGCGGCTGTTCATGCCCTGGCGGCGCTACGAGGCGCGCTTCGGCGAACCCGACGGCCTGGCCTTCCGCGACGAGCGGGCGGCGGTGTTCACCCTCAACTCGGCGCGCGGGGCGCAGATCCGCTGGAACTGGTCGAAGGGCGCGGTGTCGCGGTCGCAGACCAGGGCGGTCGCCAGGCGGCTGGCGGCCGAACCGCCCGGGCGGCTGAAGGTGGTGGTTTGCCACCATCCGCTGATCGAGATGATGGGCGGACCGATGACCGCCAAGGTGCGGGGCGGGCAGGCCGCGGCCCTGGCCTTCGCCAACGCCGGCGCCGATCTCGTGCTGACCGGCCACATCCACGCGCCGTTCGTGCACGCCTATCCCTATGCGGGCGGCTGCACCCAGGCGGTGGGCTCGGGCACGTTGTCGGTGCGCGAGCGCGGCGTGCCGCCCAGCTTCAACATCATCGAGGCCGACGAGGCCGAGATGCGCATCACCGCCATGGCCTTCGAGCGCACGGGTTTCGTCGTCTGGCGCACCTGGGCGGTGAACCGGCGGCCCAACTGCAAGACGCAGGAGCCCTGAACGCAAGAAGGGCGGGACCTTGCGATCCCGCCCTTCTCAAGGTCGGCCCTTGGTCGGTGCTTAGACCGGGTAGGTCCAGGCTTCGCCCTGGCCTTGCGCCGCGGCGTACTGGGCGTCGGCGAAGGCCCAGTTGGGCAGGGCGTCGAACCAGGCTTCCAGGAAGCCCTTACGGTTGTTCTGGTGGTCGAGGTAGTAGGCGTGCTCCCACACGTCGCAGACCAGCAGCGGGGTCACGCCCGGCTTGGTCATGGCGCCGTCGGCGTCGTGGGTCGAGATGAGCGACAGCTTGGCGCCTTCGGCGACCAGCCAGGCCCAGCCCGAACCGAAATGGCCGACGCCTTCGGCGACGAACTTTTCCTTCAGGCCGGCCAGGCCGCCGAAGGTTTCGTCGATGGCCTTGGCCAGGGCTTCCCCCGGGCCGGCGCTGGCCGGAGCCATGCATTCCCAGAAGAAGGCGTGGTTCCAGGCCTGGGCGGCGTTGTTGAACACCTTGCCGGGGCCGGCGTCGGCGATGACCGCTTCCAGCGAGCGGCTGTCGTCTTCCGGCAGCAGGCCGTTGAGCGCGTTGACGTAGGCGGCGTGGTGCTTGTCGTGGTGGAAGTGGAGGGTGTTGGCCGAAATGGTCGGTTGCAACGCCTCGTAGGCGTAGGGCAGGTCGGGCAGCTTGAACATGGTCACTCCATGGCGAAACGCCCCCGGAAGATGGGCCGGGGGCGGTTGAAAGCTAGGCGTTCGCGCCGAAAAAACTTCAGCGCTTGGGCGGTTGTCTCGAGGCCATGAAGGCCTGGGCGACGGCCGCCGTAAAGGTCGGGTTCTTGAGCGCGAAGACGCCGGCGGCCAGGGCCGCGCCGATAGACAGGATCGGGCGATCCTTGACGATGTCGACGATGCGCTCGGCGAAGCCGTTGACCTCCGGCGGCGGCGCATGGCGTGCGCGGCCGGCCTCGGCCCGGTTGGCGGCGATCAGCCCGGCCACCGCGACGACGAAGGCGGCCACGGCTGCCACCACCGCGGCCGCGCCGGCCGAGGTGAGGACCGGGGCCAGCACCGCGTACAGCGCGAAGGCGGCGGCGAACACGCTCACGGCAGCGGCCGCGGCGATCGCCGCGGCCGCTGCCAGCGTCATCAGGGTCTTTTCGAAGATCACTTGTTGTGGCTGCGGCTGCCGGCGAGCAGGAGGCCCAGGAGGACGCCGACGCCGAGGCCGGCCAGGGTAGCGGTGATCGGACGCTCGCGGACGCGCTCGGAGACGTACTTCTGGGCGTCTTCCAGCTGCTGGCCGGCGGTGTCGGTATAGGTGCGGCTCTGGGCGCGCAGGGTGTCGAAGCTGTCGACCAGATTCTTTTCCAGGCGCTTGGCGGCGTCGGCGAAGCTGGCCTTGGCGGCGCTGGCGGCCTCGGCGAAGGAGCGTTCGGCGTGCTCGGCGGCCGCGCCGGCGGCGGCCGTCGCCTTGTCGGCTTCACTCTGAGCGGTGTTCAAGGCGTTCGCGGGCATGTCTCGTCTCCGGTTCGCGGCAGGCTTTACGGGAAGTGCAGCTGAAGCTGCGTCCCGTCAACGCGGAGCCCGCACGGCCAGTTCCCACCTTAGCGCGACCGGAAAAGCTTCACCACAGGAGATCGCGCTGGAGCATCCGATCCCCGCTCGCGCCACGCGAGAAGCCGGTCTATGTTCGAATCATGGCGGACGCGGATGCAGAACGAGCATCGGACCAGGAGGCCCGCAGGGTGCGGGCGGCGACGGCTCTGGCCGGAGCGTGGAAGGACGCCGACGACCCGCGCCTTTCCCGGCTGACGCGGCTGGCCGCGCGCCTGTTCGACGCGCCTCGCGCCGCCCTGATGCTGATCGAGCCCGAGCGCATTCGCCTGGCCGGCCGCATCGGGCATGCGGCCGACTCCATTTCCCGCGACGCGCCGCTGGCCGATCTCGTGCTGCGCTGCAGCCGCTCGGCGCTGCATGCCGACGTCTCCGGGGCCGCCTTCCTGGCCTGCGCGCCGTTGCGCGATCCGCGCGGCCTGGTGGTCGGCGTGCTGGCCGTCGAGGACGACCGACCCCGCGCCAAGGTCGAGCCCGGGCTGCTGGAGACGCTTGGCGAGCTGGCGGACCTGGCCATCGAGGAACTGATCCGCGGCGCCGACCAGGCCCGGGCGGCGGCCGAGCGCCTGCTGGACGGCGAGCGGCTGGCCCTGGCGCTGGGGGCCGCGCGGCTCGGCGAGTTCGAGTGGCACGTCAAGACCGACCGCCTGCGGATCAGCGAGCGGATGGCCCGGATCAGCGGCATCCCCGCCGGCGAGATGCCCGCTCAGGAAGGCAAGGCCGTCTGGCCCTACGTCCATCCCGAGGACCGCGAGATCACCCGGGATGACCTGCGCGCCCAGCTGCGCGAGACCGGCCGCTACGAGGTCGAGTATCGCCGCGCCCAGGGCGTCGACGGCCACGAGCAGTGGAGCCGGGGCTGCGGGGTCATGGTGCTGGACGACGAAGGCCAGCCCGACCTGCTGATCGGCGTGGTGCAGGACATCACCGACCAGCGCGAGGCCGACGAGCGGCGCGACAACCTGGTGGCCGAGCTCGACCACCGCATCAAGAACCTGCTGGCGGTGGTGCAGTCGGTCGCCGCCCAGTCGGCGCGCAAGAGCTCGTCGCTGGACTCCTTCCTCAAGACCTTCGCCGCGCGGCTGAAGTCGATGAGCTCGGCCCACGACCTGATCAGCGCCGCCCGCTGGCGCGGGGCCACCCTGGGCCGCATCGCCGCCGCCGAGCTGGGCGGGCTGGCGCCCAACCAGACCCGCTGGGACGGGCCCGAGCTGTTCCTGACCCCGCGCGCCGCGGCCGCCCTGTCGCTGGCCCTGCACGAGCTGGCGGTCAACGCCGTCAAGTACGGTTCGCTGTCGACCGAGACCGGTCGGGTCGAGATCGTCTGGCGGCGCTCGCCCGACGGCGGCTTCAGCCTGGAGTGGCTCGAGACCGGCGGGCCGCTGACCAGCGAGCCGACCACGCGCGGCTTCGGCGCCACCCTGGTCGAGGACGTGGTCGGGCGCGAGCTGGGCGGCGAGGCCAAGATCGACTATCGCCGCAGCGGCGTCACGGCGATGATCCACGCCGCCGCCTCGGCCCTGGCCGACGCCCCCGAGCCCGAACCGGCGCCGGCCGAGCCCGAGCGCATCGTCGAGACCATCGGCGGCGGCGACGACAATTTCCGCGCCGGGGCCATCGCCGGCCTCAAGGTGCTGATCGTCGAGGACTCGCTGCTTTTGGCCATGGAGCTGGAGGCGGGCCTGGAGGACAGCGGCGTCGAGGTGGTGGGCTGCGCGGCCGAGCTGGGCGAGGCCCTGTCGATGCTGGAGCTGGGCTTCGACGCGGCCGTGCTCGACGCCGACCTCAACGGCCAGTCCGTGGCGCCCGTCGCCGAGGTGCTGCGCAAGGAAGGCCGGCCGTTCGTCTTCGCCACCGGCTATGCCGACAAGGCCGCCCCCATGGGCTTCGATGCCCCGATCGTGCGCAAGCCCTACAACGTCCACCAGATCGCCAAGGCCTTGGCCTCGGTGACGGGGCGGGGGTAGGGGCGCCGCGTCCTTCTCAACGAACCTTGGTCGTCATCCCGGCTCTTCGCCGCGCTACGGCCGGGATGACGAGCTTTAGTACGGCAGAGTAGCCAAGCGCCTACTTCCGGATCCGCATCAGGCATTCCTGCGCTACCGAGGCGACCAGCTTGCCGTCGCGGCTGAACATCTGGCCGCGCACCAGGCCCCGGCCCTGCGAGGCGCTGGGGCTGTCCTGCGAGAACAGGGTCCAGTCGTTGAAGTCGAAGGGGTGGTGGAACCACATGGCGTGGTCAAGGCTGGCGGCCTGCAGGCCCGGCGTCGTCCAGATCAGGCCGTGCGGACGCAGGGCGCTTTCCATGAAGGCCATGTCGGACGCATAGGCCAGGGCGGCCTGCTGCATGCGGATGTCCTCGCCCAGCGGGGCGACGGCGCGCATCCAGACCTGCTTCTCACCCGACTTCTTGACCGGGGCCACGGGGTTCTGCGGGTCGATCCAGCGCAGGTCGACGGGGCGCGGGCGCTCCATGAAGGCCAGCATCTTGGGATGGATCTGGTCGCCCAGGCCGCGCAGATATTCGGCCTCGGTCGGCAGGGTTTCGGGCGCGGGAACGTCCGGCGCCTCGAACTGGTGCTCCAGGCCGACTTCCGGCGTCTGGAACGAGGCGGCCAGGTTGAAGATCTGCTCGCCGTGCTGGATGGCGGCCACCCGGCGGGTGGTGAAGGTGCCGCCGTCGCGAGCCCGCTCGACCTCGTAGAGCACCGGGGCGTTCACGTCGCCGGGGCGGATGAAGTAGGCGTGCAGCGAGTGGCAGACCCGGTCGCCCACGGTCTGGTAGGCCGCCGTCAGGGCCTGGGCGATGACCAGCCCGCCGAAGATGCGCGGAAAGCCGTCGTTGGGGCTGACGCCCCGGAACAGGTTCACCTCGATCGGTTCGAGGGTCAGGATCTCGGCGAGGTTCTCGGGCGTCTGCATGGTGCGCTGCGATAAGCTTCACGGACGGCCAGGGCAAGGCTGCCCATAACGTCAGCCTTGCGCCGCATGGTCGCGGCTCCCATCCTTCGGGGCATGCCGCCCATCGTCCATCACCCCGCCTTCCGGGCCGAAATGCCGCCCGGCCACCGCTTTCCGATGGACAAGTTCTCCAAGCTGGCCAGCCTGCTGGAGGCCGAGGGCCTCCCCGGGCCGGCGGGCTTCCACAGGCCGGAGTTCGCGTCGCTCGACGTGCTGCGCCTGGCGCATACGGACGACTATGTGCGCGGCGTGGTCGAGCTGTCGCTGCCGCCCGACATCGTGCGCCGCATCGGCATGCCCAACAGCGAAAGCGTCGCCATACGCGCCCGCGCGGCGACCGGCGGCACGATCCTGGCCGCGCGGCTGGCCCTGGAGCACGGGATCGCCTGCAACACCGCCGGCGGCAGCCATCATGCCGAGGCGGCCTCCGGCGCCGGCTTCTGCGTGTTCAACGACGTGGCGGTCGCCGCCCGCCTGCTACAGGCCGAGGGGCGGATCTCGCAGGTGCTGGTCGTGGATCTCGACGTCCACCAGGGCGACGGCACGGCGCGGATCTTCGAGGGCGATCCCAGCGTCTTCACCTTCTCGATGCATGCGGAAAAGAACTTCCCGCACCGAAAGGCCGTCAGCGATCTCGATGTCGAGCTGCCGGACGGAACCGACGACGCAGCCTACCTGGCCCGCCTCGACGCGATCCTGCCCGACCTGATCGCGCGGGTGGAACCCGACCTCGTGTTCTTCAACGCCGGGGTTGATCCGCATGCGGACGACAAGTTGGGGCGCCTTTCCCTGACCAACGCCGGCATCGCCGCCCGCGAGGCGCGGGTGCTGGGCGCCTGCCTGCAACGCGAGATCCCGGTCGTGGGCGTGATCGGCGGCGGCTACGACCCCGACATCGACCGCCTGGCAGACCGCCACGCCATACTGCACCGCACGGCGGCGGCGCTCGCGCCGACGAAAGAGGGGCGGCCCGTCGCCGAGCCGCCCCTTCCTCACGCGATCTGAAGTCGGCCCTAGAAGGCCGTCCGCAGGCTGAGCACCGCCGCGCGCGGGGCGCCCACATAGGCGTAGGTGCGCGCGTAGCCCGGATCGCCCGGGGTGGCGCTGGTCTGGGTCCCCGACAGGTTGCCGTAGTAGAACTTGTCGAAGATGTTGGTGACGTTGAGCTGGAGGTACGACTTCTTCCAGCCGTCGCCGCCCAGGTCGTAGCGGACGTCGGCGTCCCACACCGTGTAGTGCGGCAGCTTCTGGTCGTTGACGTCGGTCATGTAGCGCTCGCCGATGAACTTGCCCTGCACGCCGATCTGGAACTTGCCGATGTCGTAGGTCAGGCGGCCGGCGAAGGTCCACTTGGGGGTCTCGACCACCTGCTTGCCGGCGGTGTCGGCATAGGTCGCCAGGCCCGTGGTCGAGCTGTAGCTGACGGCCAGGTCGTCCTGCAGCTTGGCGTCGGTATAGGCCATCGAGCCGTAGATCGTCAGGCTGTCGTCCAGGCGCCACTGGGCCTGGGCGTCGAAGCCCTGGATCTCGACGTCGCCGACGTTGCGGTCGATGTAGGTGCCGTCGTTCTGGTCGACCGTGGTGACGATCCGGTTCTGGATGTTGGTGTGATAGACGCTGGCCGAGGCCATCACGGTCGGCGTGCGGAAGCGGTAGCCGATCTCCGCCGTCTGTCCGGTCTCCGGCTCGACATTGCCCAGGGCCCCGGTGCTGGTCAGGGTGTAGAGGTTGTCTACCTTCGGGGCCGACATCTGCTCCGAATAGCTGCCGTAGACCGAATGGTTGGCGCCGATGCGGTAAGACAGGCCCACGTTCGGCAGCACGTCGTCATAGCTCTTCTTGGCCGAGAACGGCGAGAAGTAGGTCGCGCCGTTGACGGTGACGACCGAGGCCACCGCGCCGTCGGCCTTGGCGGCCGTCGCCGTCGGGGCCATCGACGAGCAGTAGTAGGTGGTCGAGCCGGCGCGCGAGTAGCAGTACTGGTTCAGCTCGCGATCCAGCGTGGGCAGGCGCACGCCGATGTTGGCGACCAGCTTCTCGTCCAGGAACTCGCCGCGGTACTCGACGCTGAACTGGTTGAAGGTGGCCACCGAGCTGCGGTTGCGCTTCTGGGCGATGTCGCCGGCGGCGGTCTGGACGGCCACGCCGTAGCCGTCCTTGCCGCTGAACACGTCGGTCGGGTCGCCGTTGCTGTTGAGGATGCTGTACTCGCCGGTCTGGCGGGTGTGGGCCTCGTCCCAGGCATAGGCGAAGCGCACGCGGTGGTGGTCGGCCACGTCCCAGATCAGCGAGGTGTTCAGGCCCCAGCGGCGGGTGTTGGTGTTGCTGGGCGAATAGACCAGCACGGTGTCGCCCGTGTCGCCGTCGCCGTTGAGGTCGACGCCCACGCCGGCGCTGTTCTTCAGCTGGATCGAGGTTTCCGACAGGCTGGTCGAGCCGCCGCCGTTGGCCAGGGTGTAGTTGAACGACGGGTCGACCGTCAGCTTCAGGTTCGGCAGCAGGGTGAAGCGCGACTGGCCGCGGATGGTGCCGGTGTTCGACGGGTTGATGCGCAGGCCGTAGTAGCTCGACGTGCCCGGCGTGGTGCTGAAGTCGTAGTCCTCGCCGTACGTCGCCACGTCGCCGGCCACCGAGGCGTCGGCGTTGGTCAGGTAGGGCGCGTAGTAGCTGCTGTTGCGGTTTTCATTGTAGTTGAAGTTCAGCGCCAGGAAGTCGCCGGGCTTGGCCAGGTCCTGCTCGATGCGGGCGTTGACCTGCTTCTTCTCGAGCGCGCCGGGGCCCTTGAACTTGTCGTACTTCTGCCAGCTGCCGGCGATCCAGGCGCGCGTGCCCAGCGGGCCGAACTCGCCGGTCTGCAGCAGGGCGAAGGCGCGGCGGAAGTTGTCGGTGCCGACGCCGGCCTTGGTGACGACGCCGAAGTCCTTGGTGGCGCGCAGGGTGGTGTAGTTGATGACGCCGGCGGTCGAGGAGGCGGTGACGGAGTCGGCGTCGGTCGAGCCGGTGTTGACGTTGGCCTGCTGGATCAGCTCGGCGTCGACCTGCTGGTTCGAATAGATGGCGTAGTTGCCGCCGTCGTTCAGCGGCACGCCGTCGACCAGGAAGCCGATGTGGGCGCCGTCCTGGCCGTGCAGGCGGATGCTGCCGCCCGACGAGCCGTAGGGGTCGCTGTTGGTGAACACCAGGCCCGGCACCAGGTTCAGCGACTGCAGCACGGTCTGGCCGTCGGCCTGACGGTTCAGGAACTCGTTGGTGACCGTGTACTTACCCTTGGGCGCCGTCTCGGCGACCATGGTCCCGTCCATCGTCTTGGGACCCGAGGCGGCGGTGACGACGACGGTGTCGAGTTCGGTGGTGGCGGTCGATTGGGCGTGGGCGCCGGCGGCCGAAAGCAGGCCGCCGAACAGCGCCGTCGTGGCCAGGCAGGCCAGCTTGGTTCTGTTCATCTCTAAGAATATCCCCTTGTCCGCAACAACTCCGCCGATATGCGAAGTAAAATCCTGCGGAAGCGGGATTTTTAGAGATCGTAATTCAATGTTTGATGACGATATTGGAGCGATTATGGGGTCGGAAATCGACGATATCGCTGCAAGTTAGCTGCAAAGGCAATGTTCTGATATCTACTGAAACAAGTAAGTTTCGAATTCTTTCCGATCTATTCTTTGGGGAGTGATTTCGCCAGGCGCCATGCTCCGCCGGGATCGGGCCGGCGGAGCTAAGCGGCGTTCACTTAGAAGCTCGGCGAGATGAAGCCGGCGATGACGACGAGGGGAAGCACGGCGAGCACCAGGCTGGCGAGCGAAGCGAAGGCGTTGTTCGAGAAGGTCATCGGTCTAGTCCCTGAGTTGTTTGCCCGGCGCGATGTCCGCGTCCGGTGAAAAGAGGTATAGGCGGGGTCAGGGATGAACACCCGTTACCTTTGCGTCATGACGCCATTTTAAGAAACTATCGGGCCTGTAATGTGCATTACATTGGATTAATGTGGGCGATTTGATCGGGTATTGAGAAAATTATTGCCGCATCGACTGGCCGGGCGGCGGGCGCGTCTTGCGCCGCGCCGCCGCAACCGGGGGAGGATCAGTCCTCGGCCCCGGTCAGCAGGAAGTGGCCGCGCAGGGCCGCGATCGGCGCCGCTCGTTGTTCCTGCCAGGCCTCGACATGGACGTTGGCGATGCGCCGGCCCACCTTCTTGATCTGGGCGCGGGCATAGGTGGTCAGCGGCCGGCCCGAGCGCAGGTACTCGATGGAGACGTCGATGGTGCGCGGCTGGCGCTTCAGGGTCTCGGCGATGGACAGCTGGGCCAGCGCCGTCATCTCCATGAACGCCCCCAGCACGCCGCCGTGGATGGCCGGCAGCATCGGGTTGCCGACGATCTCGGGCGAGAACGGCAGGATGGCGGTCATCTCGTCGCCGGCCAGTTCGGCTTTCATGCCGATGAAGCGGGCGTAGGGAATGGCGCCGAGCACGGCGACCAGACGATCCTGGGC
Organism: Caulobacter sp. CCNWLW153; assembly: GCF_036889365.1. NCBI lineage: Bacteria > Pseudomonadati > Pseudomonadota > Alphaproteobacteria > Caulobacterales > Caulobacteraceae > Caulobacter > Caulobacter sp. CCNWLW153. The sequence continues at coordinate 154,317 of NZ_JBAKFV010000002.1, read as the reverse complement.
TTCACTCATTGGCCGCCCTCCTTCTTGCTGGAACCTGGCGGCTTGAGATTGGCGCCCGCCTTCTTGCCGGCGCTGGAGTCCAGCATGAAGGCGGCCTGGGCGGCGGCGATCGGGTCTTCCGGATCGCTCTCGTAGGCCACGGCCCGCACGAAGGCGACCGAGCGGGTCAGCTTGTAGCAGTGGGCGCGGGCCAGGATGTCCTTCCCGGGCTCGGCCGGCCGCATGTAGTCGATGCGCAGGTCCAGCGTGGCGATCGAGGTCCAGCTGGTCATGGCCGCGTGCACCGCTTGCCCCGAAGCGTGGTCGAGCAGGGTGGTGACCACCCCGCCGGCGATGACGCCTGTCTCGGGATCGCCGACCAGTTCGGTGCGGTAGGGAACCTTCAGGATGGCGACGCCGTCGCCGATCTCCAGGGTCGAAAAGCCCAGCGCCTTGGCCTGGGGGCTGCCTTCGTTCATCGCCTTGGCGATGAGGCGGTGCTGTTCGCCGATATCCGTCTCGCTCATGAGGGATAGGCTTACAGGATCGCGCGTTGTCTTATCCAGCCGTGATCAAGCCCCAGGATCTTCTCTGTCCGAAGCCCGGAGGGCTCTACTGCCCGCCCGGCGACTTCTACATCGATCCGGTCCGGCCCGTGGACCGGGCGGTGATCACCCACGGCCACTCCGATCACGCCCGCGCTGGCCATGGGACGGTGCTGGCCACGCCGCAGACCCTGGCGATCATGGCCGAGCGTTACGGTGAGGACTTCGCCGTCGTCGGCCGCCAGCCTCTGGCCTATGGTGAGAGCGTCACGATCAACGGCGTCGAGGTCAGCCTCGTCCCGGCCGGCCACGTGCTGGGCTCTGCCCAGGCGGTGGTGCGCTGGAAGGGCATGACCATCGTCGTCTCCGGCGACTACAAGCGCCGCCGCGATCCCACCTGCGCGCGGTTCGAGCCGACGCCCTGCGACGTCTTCGTCACCGAGGCGACCTTCGGCCTGCCGGTGTTCCGCCATCCCGACGACGCGGGCGAGATCGCCGCCCTGCTGAAGTCGGTCGCGCAGTTCCCCGACCGCGCCCACATCGTCGGCGCCTACGCCCTGGGCAAGGCCCAGCGGGTGATCAGGCTGCTGCGCGAGGCCGGCTGGGACCGGACGATCCACGTCCACGGCGCCATGGAGCGGCTGAACCGTCTGTACGAAGTCCATGGCGTCGACCTTGGCCCGCTGGCGCCGGCGACCACCGAGCGCGGCAAGGCGGGCGACTTCGCTGGCGGCATCATCGTCGCTCCGCCCTCGGCCCTGGCCGACCGCTGGAGTCGGCGCTTTCCCGACCCGGTCGACTGCTTCGCCAGCGGCTGGATGCGGGTGCGGGCCAGGGCCCGCCAGCGCGGCGTCGAGCTGCCTCTGATCATCTCCGACCACGCCGACTGGGACGAACTGACCGACACCCTGTCGGAACTGCGCCCCGGCGAGGTGTGGATCACCCACGGCCGCGAGGAGGCTCTGGAGCGGTGGTGCGAGCTGGAAGGCATTCCCGCCCGCGCCCTGCGGCTGGTCGGCTATGACGAAGAGGACGGCGAGTAGTGCGCGCCTTCGCCCATCTTCTCGACCGCCTGTCGCTGACGGCCTCGCGCAACGCCAAGCTGACCCTGATCGAGGCCTTCCTGCGCAGCGTCCCCGATCCCGACCGCGGCTACGCCCTGGCGGCCCTGACCGGGGCCCTGTCGTTCGACGCCGCCAAGCCGGCCTTCATCAGGAAGGCGGTCGAGGCGCGGATGGACGCCCAGTTGTTCGCCTGGTCCTACGACTATGTCGGCGACCTCGCCGAGACCGTCGCCCTGGTCTGGCCGGCAAGGCCCGGCGCCAACCGCGAGCCGGAGCTTTCCGAGGTGGTCGAGGCGCTGAAGGCGACCTCGCGCGCCCGGGCCCAGGCGCTGATCGAGGGCTGGCTCGACGCCCTGGACGCCGACGGCCGCTGGGCGCTGCTCAAGCTGATGACCGGCGGCCTGCGGGTGGGGGTCTCCTCGCGCCTGGCCAAGCAGGCCTGCGCCAATCTGGGCGGTGTGCCGATCGGCGAGATCGAGGAGGTCTGGCACGCGATCGAGCCGCCCTATGGCGACCTCTTCGCCTGGCTGGAGGGGCGGTCCGACCGGCCCTCGCCCGACGCGCCGGGCCGCTTCCGGCCGGTGATGCTGGCCCAGGCCATCGACGAGGCGGTGGATTTCGCAAAGCTCGATCCGGCCGACTACGCCGCCGAATGGAAGTGGGACGGCATCCGCGTGCAGGCGGTCAGCGAGCGCGGCGAGCGGCGGCTCTACACCCGCACCGGCGACGACATCTCGGCGACCTTTCCCGATGTGCTTGAGGCGCTGGATTTCGAGGGCGCGTTGGACGGCGAACTGCTGGTCATGCGCGCCGGCGCGGTCGCCAGCTTCGGCGACCTCCAGCAGCGGCTGAACCGCAAGACCGTCGACGGCAAGCTGATGGCCGCCCATCCGGCCGGGATCCGCGCCTACGATCTGCTGCTCGATGGGGAAGAGGATCTGCGGGGCCTGCCCTTCGCCGAGCGTCGCAAGCGGCTGGAGGCTTTCGTGGCGCGGCTGTCGACCTCCCGCATAGACCTGTCGCCGCTGCAGCCGTTCGAGACCTGGGAGGCGTTGGCCGCCTTGCGCGCCGATCCCCCGGCCGGCGATCCGGCCATAGCCGAGGGCCTGATGCTCAAGCGCTGGGACAGCGCCTACGAGCCCGGCCGCCCAAAGGGGCCGTGGTTCAAATGGAAGCGCGATCCGCATCTGGTCGACGCGGTGCTGATGTACGCCCAACGCGGCCACGGCAAGCGGTCGAGCTTCTATTCCGACTACACCTTCGGCGTCTGGCGCGAGGACGAGACCGGCGATCGCAAGCTGACCCCGGTGGGCAAGGCCTATTTCGGCTTCACGGACGAGGAGCTGAAGCAGATCGACAAGTTCGTCCGCGATCATACCGTCGAGCGGTTCGGGCCGGTGCGCTCGGTGCGGGCCGACCTGGAGTTCGGCCTGGTCTTCGAGGTGGCGTTCGAGGGGTTGCAGCGCTCGACGCGGCACAAGTCCGGCGTGGCCATGCGCTTTCCGCGCATCAACCGCATCCGCTGGGACAAGCCGTCGCGCGAGGCCGACGAGCTTTCGACCCTGGAGCGCATGCTGGACGGGTGACCCTGCCGAAACGGACGCCGTCCACGTCGCCGGGCGGAGGTTCAACTTTCGAGGCTTGCCGACCCGCGCACTAGTCCCTTGCGCGTGACGCAAACTCAGCTAAGGCACTTGTCTTGCGCCGGGGCCGAGAACTTCGCTTCGGGGCAAGTATGGAGCAGGTTTGTGAAGTCGTTTTCCTTTCCGCTCGCCGACGTCCTGCGGGCCTGTCGCACGCACTTCGTGGCGACGGCCATATTCAGCGCGCTGCTCAACCTCCTCTATCTCGCACCGACGTTGTTCATGCTGCAGGTCTACGATCGCGTGGTGCCGACCAGCGGCCACCTGACCCTGCTGTACTTGACGGTGGTGGTGGCGTTCGCCCTGGGCACTCTGGCGGCGCTCGACCTGGTGCGCGCCCGGCTCATGACCCTGGCGGGCCTGCGTCTCGACCGGCTGCTCGCGCCCGTGATCCTGCGACGCCTGATCGCCAGCCGTGCGGGTTCCGCCCAGGGGATGCGGGACTTCGACCTTCTTCGCCAGGCCCTGTCGGGGCCGACCGCCCTGGCGATCCTCGACGCGCCCTGGGCGCCGATCTACGTCATCATCGCCTTCGTCGTTCACCCGGCGATCGGGGCCTTGGCGCTCGCCGGCTCGATCCTCCTGTTCGGCCTGGCCCTGCTCAACGAGAGAGCCACCAAGGCCTCGGCCAAGGGGGCGCTGGAATCCCAGGCCGCCGCCTACGCCGCCCAGGACGCCGCGGCGCGCAACGCCGAAGTGGTCCGGGCGCTGGGCATGCAGAGGGCCATGGAGGCTCGCCAGCTCGACCAGCGGTCGCTCGGCCTGGACCTGGCCGCCCGCGCCCAGATGGCGGGCGGGGGCTATACGGCCGTCACCAAGTTCGTGCGCCTGGCGTTGCAATCCCTGGCGTTGGCCCTGGGGGCCTGGCTGGCGATCGAACGGCAGATCTCGTCGGGCGCGATCATCGCGTCCTCAGTGCTGATCAGCCGCGCGCTGCAGCCGGTGGAGCAGATCGTCGGCGCCTGGGGCGTGGTCAACCAGGCCCGCAACGCGCTGTCGAACATCCTGGCCCTGCTGGACACCTCGGGCGACCGCCCCACGGGCACCACCCTGCCGGTCCCCAACGGCGACGTCCGGCTGGAACAGGTCATGGTCCGCAGCCGCGAGGGACAGTTCCTGTTGCGCGGCGTGTCGCTGAACCTCGTCCCCGGAGAGATTCTGGGCGTCCTTGGCCCCAGCGGCGCCGGCAAGACCACCTTGGCCAAGATCACGGCCGGCGCGCTGACGCCGGACGCGGGCACGGTCCGCATCGACCAGGCCAGCTACGCGGACTGGGAGCCCGACCGGCTGGGGCGCCTGATCGGCTATCTGCCGCAGGAGCCATCCCTGATGGCCGGGTCCGTGCGCGACAACATCTCGCGGTTCGCGGGCTCCATCGGGGATGATCCGGGCCTGATCGACACCGAGACGGTCAACGCCGCCAAGTCCGCCGGGGTGCATGAACTGATCCTGCGGTTGCCGCACGGCTACGATACTGAACTGGGACTGAGCGGGCGGGGGCTGTCGGCGGGGCAGGCCCAGCGCATCGCCCTGGCGCGGGCGCTGTACGGCGCGCCGCCGGTCCTGATCCTGGACGAGCCCAATTCGGCCCTGGACGGAGAGGGCGAGGCGGCGCTGGCGAACGCGCTGATCGACGCCCGCAAGCGTGGCTGCGCCATCATGATCATCGCTCATCGCAGCGGCATTCTCGGCATCGCCGACCGGCTGGCCGTGCTTCGCGAGGGCCAGATCGAGAAGGTGGGCCCCCGCGACAAGGTGATCGCCGAACTGAACGCCATGGCCGGCGTTCCCAAGCCCAAGGCGGTCAAGCCATGACCCGTTCCATCGCCGGTCCGCGCGACAGTTCGCGGACGATCTCGGACGATCCTCGCCGCATGGTCCTGGCCGGTTCGGCGATCGCGGGCCTGTTCTTCGTCGGCTTCCTGGGCTGGGCGGCGCTTACGCCGCTGGACGCCGGCGCCTATGCGCCGGGAACGATCGTCGTCGCCGGCAACCGCCAGGCCGTACAGCATCGCGAGGGTGGCGTCGTCACCGCGCTGAAGGTGCAGGAGGGCCAGGTGGTGACCCGGGGCCAGCCCCTGGTCGAGGTCTCCGACACCGACATCAAGGCTTCCGAGCGCGGCCTGGCCGGCGAGGTCCTGACCCTGCTGGCCCAGCGTGCGCGCCTCGTCGCCGAGCGCGATGGGCGGGGCGCCTTCGCCGCGCCGCCTGAGTTCGCGTCGTTGTCGCCGCAGGACAGGTCGCTTGCCAACGAAGCGATGTCGCTGCAGCAGCTGCAGTTTCGCGCTCGCCGGCAGGCGCTCGAAACCCAGCGCGGCGTGCTGGGTCAGCGCGTGCTCCAGCTCAACGAGCAGGCCGGCGGCGCCGAGCGCCAGCTCAAGGCCAATGTCGACCAGCAGCAGCTGATCCGCGAGGAGTACCAGGGCGTCAAGGAATTGGCCGACAAGGGCTATGCTCCCAAGACGCGCCTGCTGGCGCTCAAGCGCGCCGAGGCGTCGCTGGAAGGCGAGAACGGCGCCCATCGCGCCCAGATCGCCCGCTCCAGCGAAGCGGTGGGCGAGACGCGCTTGCAGATCATGTCGCTCAATCGCGAGCGCGCCGAAGAGGTGGCCGGCCAACTGCGCGACATCCAGGTGCGGCTCGACGACCTCCAGCCCAAGTGGGGCGCCGTTCGCGAGCAGTTGGCCCGCGCGGTGATCCGCGCCCCGGCGAGCGGCAAGGTCGTGGGCCTGTCGGTCTTCACCGTCGGCGGGGTGATCTCGCCCGGCCAGACCCTGATGGAGATCGTGCCCCAGGACCGCGACCTGGTGGTCGAGGCGCGGGTGTCGACGGCCGACGCCGATGATCTGCGCCTGGGCCAGCAGACCCAGGTGCGCTTCAGCTCGCTGCATGAGCGGAACCTGCCGATCCTCAGCGGCGTGCTGACCAAGCTTTCGGCCGACAGCTTCGCCGACGAAAAGTCCGAGACGCGCTACTTCCGGGCCGAGGTGAAGGTGCTGCCCAGCGAGATGGCCAAGATCACCGCCATTCGCGGCGTTCAGGCCGGAATCCAGCCCGGCCTGCCGGTCGAGGTGATCGTGCCGCTGCGCCGTCGCACCGCCCTCGACTATCTGGTCGAGCCGCTGGTGCAGACCTTCTGGCGGGCCGGGCGCGAGCACTGAAGGCACGGGGGACCGCCGGCGGGCTGTCCCCCTCGCGCCTAGGCGGGCGAACCCGGGCCGTTCTGGAACAGGCGGCCCCTTTCGGTGGCCAGTACGACCAGCAGGCCCGACAGGCCGAAGCCGAAGAACCCCAGGGTCAGCGGGCCGACGGTGCCGTCGAACAGCTGGCCGATCAGGAAGCCTCCCAGGGCGCCGCCGATGGTGGTGATGAAGCCCTGCAGCGAGGCGGCCGCGCCGGCGATGTGGCCCAGCGGCTCCATGGCGATGGCCCCGAAGTTCGACATGACGAGGCCGAAGCAGAACATCATCCCGCCCTGCAGCAGGGCGAAGGTCCACACCGTCTCGTGCTGGGTATGGGCGACGACGGCGTGCACGCCTGCGAAGGCGATGAAGCCCAGCAGGGCTGCGTGCGAGACCTTGCGCATGCCCAGGCGCTCGACGACGCGGGCGTTGACCAGCGAGGCCACGGCGATGCCGCCGGCGATCCCGGCGAAGATCAGGGTGAACCACTCGCCCGCGCCCAGGGCGTCGACGAACACCTGCTGGGCCGAGTTGATGAAGCCGAACAGGCCGGCCAGCACCAGGGTGGCGGCGATGGTGTAGCCCATGGCCACCCGGTCGGTCAGGGCGGTGCGGAAGGCGCCGAGGATCGCGCCGGGCGAGATCGGGGTGCGGTCTTCAGGATGAAGGGTCTCGGGCAGCTTCAGGGCGGTCCAGGCGATCACGGCGGCGCCGAACACGGCCATGACGCCGAAGATCCAGCGCCAGGGCGCGACCAGCACGATGGCCTGGCCGATCGACGGGGCGATGATCGGCACGGCCAGGAAGACGATGAACGACAGCGACATCACCTGGGCCATGCGGCGGCCCGAATAGCAGTCACGGACGATCGAGACCGCCAGCACCCGCGTCGCCGCCGCGCCGACCCCGGTCAGGGCCCGGGCGACCAGCAGCATCTCGAACGAGGTGGTCAGGGCGCAGGCCAGGCTGAAGAGGACGTAGAGGCCAAGGCCCGCCAGCAGCACCGGCTTGCGGCCGTAGCGGTCGGCCAGCGAGCCGTAGGCGATCTGGGCCGCGCCGAAGCCCAGCAGGTAGGCGGTGATCACCCACTGGCGCTGGTTGTCGGCGGTGAGGCCCAGGCTGGCGCTGATCTGCGGCAGGGCCGGCAGCATGGAGTCGATGGCCAGGGCGTTGGTGGCCATCATCGCCGCGATCAGGGCGACGAACTGGGCGAAGCCCATTCCCTGGTGGGGCGAGATCGAGGTTGGGGTCGTGTCGCGGGGCATGACGCGCTTTCTTTGGCCGGGACGCGCGAGGCGCCGGCCGGCGCGAAACGCAACGACCGGCATATAGGCCGCCGGTCGTTGTACGCCAACCGCCCGGGTCGGCTATTGCGCCATCTGGAACTGGATGCTGACCGTCTGGTCGTCGCCGCCCCGCGATGCGCCCTCCTGCGACTGGCCCAGGCTGGCGACGCGCAGCAGCGGCTGCGAGCCGGGCTGGTCGGCCGGCGCGCTGCGCAGCGCGCCTAGAACCGGCTGGGCGCCGGTCAGGGCCTGGTGGAAGGCGGCCGAACGCTTGAGCGCCAGGGCGGCGGCGTTCTGGCCTTCCGGGGTGAAGGCGTCGATGCTGGTCTGGCTGACCACGTTGACCAGCGCCAGCTTGGCCTCGCCCTCCGGGCAGGTGCTGGTCGTCGGGCCGCCGTAGGACAGGCAGGGCAGGCGCTTGGCCAGCGAGGCGGCGACGTCGTCGGCGATCTTGCGGCCGCCGGCCGACAGGGTCGCGGAGTTGGGCTCGAACAGCTGGTCGGCCCGGAAGTACAGCGTGCCGCCGGCCGTATCGCCGGCCAGCGGAGCGCCGGCGTCGCGCAGGTCGGCGTCGAGGAAGCGCATCAGCGTGCCCTGCGCCTCGCCGGCCGCCGCGGTCTTGCGCGTGGTCTTGGTGGGCGGGCCGAACGAGAAGCAGCGCCGATCCTGGCCCGCGCCGCCGATGACGGTTTCCGGCACGCACAGCACCCGGGCCTTCTCGTCGATCTCGACGGTGACGTCGCGCGGGGTGAGGGCCGTCGCCGTCTGCAGCAGGGCGGCCGTCTCGGGGTGCTTGGCCTCGGTCAGGGCCTGGGTCGACTGCCGGAATTGCAGCGCAAAGTAGCTCAGCATGATGATGAAGATGAAGATCACCCCCACCATCATGTCGGTCATCGAGACGTAGTAGCTTTCACCCTCTTCGAGGTCGGGCGTGCGGCGCCGGCGGGCGCGACCGAGGGCCGCCATCAGGCGAGGCTCTGCGCCGGAAGGGCCTGGGGCGCGCGGGCGTCGGCCAGGGCGGTCTCGATGCGCGACAGCACGGCCAGTTGCTCGAGCATGACCTTCTCGGGCGGGGCGAAGCGCACGCAGCCGTCGAGCTGGGCGAAGAAGTGGGCTTCCAGCGCCTCGATCGCCTGCCGGCGACGTCGCGCGACCAGGCGAAGGATGATGGAGCCGAGCACGCCTGCGATCGAGGTCCAGAACTTGGTCGCCGCCACGGCCAGCAGGCCCATCAGGGCGGTCTGCATGCCCGCGCCGCCTTGGCGCTGCATGGCGTCGACGGCCTCGGTCAGGGCGGCCACGATGCCCATGAAGGTGATGACCAGACCGATGGCGACCATCAGGTTGGCCCACCATTCCAGGCTGCGGGCCGGCGAGTCCGCATGCTCGAAGGCGTCGGAGGCATGGATCGAAGAGGCCAGGCGCCCGTCGCTGGTTTCCGCCAGCTGGCCGCGATAATTGGCCCAGCCCAGCTCCAGAGCCGGATGAGCCGCGCCGCCCAGTCGCTTGTCGATCTGCGCGAAGGCCTCGGCGAAGGCCTTCTGCCGGTCCGATCCGCCCAGTTCCGCCAGCAGGTCGCTGCGGCGGCTCAGGTCGTCCCGCAGCGGCGCGTACTCGAAATGGCCTGATTGGAAGATCAGGCCGATCGCCAGGGCCAGGATCGCCCCGGCCATGATCAGAGCGGCGCTGGGGGCGCTGAAGACGGCGACGACGAAGCTGGTGACGGGATCGTGCATGCGGGCCTTCTGCCTGGGTTTTGCGCAGCGCACAATGCCAGAAGTTGAGGCCTCAATGAGGCGCAGCTTAGCCGTTGAAGCCCCGGATCGCGTCGATGATCACCGCCTGGTCGGCTTCCGGCAGATAGGGGTGCATCGGCAGCGCCAGCACCGTTTCGGCCTTGGCCTCGGTGACCGGAAGACCGCCCGCGCCGCGCGGGAAGGCCGCGTACGGCGCCTGCACGTGCATCGGGACCGGGTAGTAGACGGCGGTCGGCACGCCCTTGGTCTTCAGGTGGGCGGCCAGGCCGTCGCGGTTCTCGTGCTCGATGACGTACTGGGCCCAGACCGAGACGCCGCCGTCGATGACCTTGGGGGTCGACAGCACCACGTCCTTGAGGCCATCGGCGTAGCGGTCCGCCACGGCCTGGCGCAGCTGGATCTCCACGGCGAAGATCGCCAGCTTCTCGATCAGGATCGCCGCCTGGATGGTGTCCAGCCGCGAGTTCATGCCGATGCGGGTGTTGAGGTACTTGGGGTCGTGGTCGAAGGTCTTGCCCTCGAGGTCCGGGCCGACCGCCTTGCCGTGGACGCGGTAGCTGTCCATCAGGTCCCAGAGCACCGGATCGTTGGTCAGCACCGCGCCGCCGTCGCCGTAACAGCCCAGCGGCTTGGCCGGGAAGAAGCTGGTGGTGGCCACGTCCGCCCAGTGCAGCGGATGCTTGCCGTGCAGGGTGCAGCCGAAGCCCTGGGCGCTGTCGGAGACCAGCTTGAGGTCTTCGCGCTCGCAGATGGCCTTGATGGCCGGATAGTCGGCCGGCTGGCCGAACAGGTCGACGGCGATGACCACCTTCGGGATCAGCCTGCCCTGCGCCTTCACGTCGGCGATAGCGGCTTCCAGCTTGGCCGGGTCGAGATTGTAGGTATCGGGCAGCACGTCGACGAACACCGGCGTGGCGTTGACCCACGGCACGACTTCCGGCGTCGCGGCGAAGGTGAAGGACGGGCAGAACACCGCGTCGCCCGGGCCCACGCCCCAGGCCATCAGCGGCAGGGCGATGGCGTCGGTGCCGTTGGCGCAGGACAGCGCCTTCTGCGCCTGGCCGAAGGCGGCCAGCTGGGCTTCGAACTCGCGGACCTGCGGGCCCATGACATAGGCGCCGCTGTCGAGAACGGCGGCGATCGCCGCGTCGATCTTGTCGCGGATCCGGCGCTGCTGCGCGGCGAGGTCGATGAAGGGCATGCTCATGGGCGCGGCTCTTAGAGTTCAAAGGCGGCGGTTTCGAGCCAATTGATGTAACCGACTGTTTCGCCAAATGCTCCCCCTGAAGGGGGAGCTGTCGCGGAGCGACTGAGGGGGAAGGCGTTGCTCGTCTGGCAGCCGCCTCGACCTCATCAGGAACTTCCCCCTCCGACCCTCCGGGCCACCTCCCCCTTCAGGGGGAGGATCATGACGCGGGAACGAACCTTGGCCGGGCGTCGTTGACCGGCCGGCGCGGGGGCGCCATCGAGAGTTTCATGAGCAAGCCGACCGTCGTACCGCAAGACCTTTCCCTGCCGTCCATCGCCAACATCAAGGCCGACGAGACCATGTTCGGGCATTTCCTGGATTGGCTGGGCAAGATCGCCGTCAACCTGGTGGTGGCCGCGATCATCCTGATCGTCACCTTCTGGGCCGCAGGCTGGCTGGCGGGGGTGGCCAAGAGGGCGCTGGGCCGGGTGCACCGGACCAATCCCGACCCGACCCTGGAGAGCTTCGTCTCATCGCTGGTCCGTTACGCCATCGTCGCCATCGGCCTGGTGGCGGTGCTGCAGCAGCTGGGCGTGCAGGCGACCTCGATCATCGCCGTGCTGGGCGCGGCGTCTCTGGCCATCGGCCTGGCCTTGCAGGGCGCGCTGTCGAACGTGGCCGCCGGGGTGATGATCCTGCTGTTCCGCCCCTACCGCGTCGGCGACGTCATCGAGACGGCCACCCGCCAGGGCACGGTCAAGTCGCTGGACCTGCTGTTCACCGAGATCTCGACCCCCGACAACGTCAAGGTGATGATCCCCAACAGCAAGGTGTTCGGCGACGTCATCCTCAACTACTCGACCCACCGCACCCGCCGGGCCGACGTGCTGTTCAAGGTGCCGCTGAAGACCGACCTCGTGCTGGTGCTGCAGAAGATGCGCGAGCGGGCCGAGAACGATCCGCGCGTGCGCAAGGAGCCGGCGCCGATGATCGAGGTCACCGACCTGTCGGAGGTGTTCGCCCAGGCCGCCATCCGCGTCTGGACCGCCAAGGAGGACTTCGGTCCGGTCAAGACCGACCTGATGCTGGCCGCCCACCTGTGGGCCGAGGACCCGACGCGGGAGCTGCCGCCCCCGCGCAAGTCGAACGCTCCGGACCCGTCGCCGTCCATGCCCGGCGACAAGGACCATCACCTGTTCAAGCTGAGAGCGCCGAGGAAAGGTCGGAAATCAGGTCCGAGCAGTCCTCAATCCCCACCGAAAGCCGGATGAGGGTGTCGCTGATCCCCAGCGCCTTGCGTTGATCGGCGGGGATCGAGGCGTGGGTCATGATCGCCGGATGCTCGATCAGGCTCTCGACCCCGCCCAAACTCTCCGCCAGCGTGAACAGGCGCGTGCGTTCCAGAACCCGCCGCGCCGTCGCCTCGTCGCCCTTCAGGTCCACCGAGATGATCCCGCCGAAGCCGCCGTGCATCTGGCGGCGGGCCAGGTCGTGCTGGGGGTGGCTTTCCAGGCCCGGATAGATCACCCGCTCGACGTCCTTGCGGGTCGCCAGCCACTGGGCGATCTCCAGCGCGCTGTCGCAGGCCCGCTGCATGCGCAGCGCCAGGGTCTTGACCCCGCGCAGGGCCAGGAAGCTGTCGAACGGCCCCAGCACCGCGCCGACGGCGTTCTGCAGGAACTTCAGCTTGTCGATCAGCTCGGGATTGTCGCCGACCACGGCCACGCCCGCGACCACGTCGGAGTGGCCGTTCAGGTACTTGGTGGCCGAGTGCATGACGATGTCGAAGCCCAGCTCCAGCGGCCGCTGCACGAAGGGGCTGGCGAAGGTGTTGTCGGCCACGGTGATCAGGCCGCGCTGCTTGGCCAGGGCCGCGATGGCCTCCAGGTCGGCCAGGCGCAGCATCGGGTTGGTCGGGGTCTCGACCCAGATCATCTTCGTCTCGGGGCGGATCGCCGCCTCGATGGCCGAGACGTCGCCCATGTCGACGAAGCTGAACGACAGGCCCGCCGAGCGCTTGCGCACCTTGTCGAACAGCCGGAACGAGCCGCCGTAGAGGTCGTCGCTGGCGATCACGTGGGCGCCGCTGTCGAGGATCTCCAGGATCGTCGAGGCCGCCGCCAGGCCCGAGGCGAAGGCGAAGCCGGCGGTTCCGCTCTCGAGATCGGCGATGGCCCGCTCGAAGGCGAAGCGGGTGGGGTTCTGGCTGCGGCTGTACTCGAAGCCCTTGTGCTCGCCCGGGCTCGACTGGACATAGGTCGAGGTGGCGTAGATCGGAACCATGACGGCGCCGGTGGTCGGGTCGGGGAACTGGCCGCCGTGGATCGCGCGGGTGGCGAAGGCCAGGCGGTTCTTGCCGGGAATGTCGGTCATGCGTGAAGGGCTTTCATGGGGCGCCGTCATCGGCGGACGGCAGCGTGCTCAGAATTTCCGGTAAGTCCTGGGATCCATGCAGGATGCGCATGATCACGGGTGGTCGGCGCTGGCAGTTGTAGACGAGGACATAGGGAGAGCCGGGCAGAAGCGAGAACCGATAGGGCTCGGGCGCATGCTCCGGGCGGCTCGCGCCGGTCATGGGGAAGCTTCCCAGCAGGGCCAGCGCCTCCCTCAATTCCATCTGGAACCGGCGTGAAGCCTTCGGGCTGTCTCCGGCGATCCAGGTGGCCGCCGCCATCATGTCGCGGCGAGCCGTGGCTGACAGCGTGGCGGGAGGCATCTATTCGGCGGCGTGGGCTTCGGCTGCCTCGATGATGGCGTCCAGATCCGCCATGACCTCTTCAAGCGTGAACACGTCTCCTCGGTCGGCTTCGTCCTCGGCGTCCTTGAGCGACTGGAGGAAGGCCTGCCGTTTCAGCTCTTGATGTTGCAGCAGGCGCAGGCTGGCCTCGACGACTTGGTTGACGTCGCCGAAACGTCCCTCCGCCACGCAATCCTCGGCGAACTTTTCCAAGGCGGGCGTCAGTTTCACCTGGATGGCCATGCGACCCTCGTCTCGATTTCGCTCACAGCATGCCTCGATGAGAACGTTTCCGCAACGCCCTCACGCCCCCAGCCGCAGGTGGTTGAGCAGGTCGACGCGGGTGATGACGCCGACGAACTCGTCGCCGTCGACGACCAGGGCCACCTCGTCGCGGTCGAACACCTCGGGCAGGGCCTCGACGCCCTGGTGGGCCTGCAGGGTGTTGATCTCGCGGGTCATGGCCTCGGCGACGGGTGTCTTGAAGCGGGCGCCGCGATGGTCCTCATGGTGCTCGTCGCCGCCCTCGACGGCGGCCAGGATGTCGCTTTCGTCGAGGATGCCCACGAGCTTGCCGTGATCGACCACCGGCAGCTGGCTGATGTCGGACGAGCGCATGCGGTTGTAGGCGGTCAGCAGGGTGTCCTGCGGTCCGATGGCGATCACCCCGCCGTCGGCGTAGCGCTTGGCGATCAGGTCGCGCAGGTCGCCGTGCAGCTCGCGCTGGTCGAAGCCGTGCGCCGCCAACCACATGTCGTTGAACATCTTGGTCAGGTACTTGGCGCCGGTGTCGCAGACCAGGGTGACCACCCGCTTGGCTTGCGTCTGCTCGCGGCAGTACTTCAGGGCCGCCGCCAGCAGGGTGCCCGACGACGAGCCGGCCAGCACGCCTTCCTTGCGCAGGAGGAGGCGGGCAGTGTCGACGCTCTCGCGGTCGCTGATGGAGTAGGCCTTGCGGACGAGGTCCATCTGGGCGTTGTCGGGGATGAAGTCCTCGCCGATGCCCTCGACGATCCACGAGCCGGCCTCGCCATAGGTTCCGGTGGCCACGTAGTCGCAGAGGATCGAGCCGACCGGGTCGGCCAGCACCATCTGCGTCTTGGGCGAATGGGCGGCCATGTAGCGGCCCACGCCCGTCAGCGTGCCGCCCGAGCCGACGCCCACCACCACGGCGTCGACGTCGCCGTCCATCTGCTCGAGGATCTCGGGTCCGGTGCCGGTCTCGTGGGCCCGGGGATTGGCCGGGTTGGCGAACTGGTTGACGTAGATCGCGCCGGGGATCGACTGGGCCAGGATCTCGGCCATGTCCTGGTAGTATTCCGGGTGGCCCTTGCCGACGTCGCTGCGGGTCAGGCGCACGTCCACGCCCATGGCCCGCAGGTGCAGGATCTTCTCGCGGGCCATCTTGTCGGGAACGACGAGGATCAGCTTGTAGCCCTTCAGGGTCGCCACCTGGGCCAGGCCAAGGCCGGTGTTGCCGGCGGTGGCCTCGACGATCGTCCCCCCCGGCTTCAGCGAGCCGTCGGCCTCGGCCGCCTCGATCATCGAGCGGGCCACGCGGTCCTTGATCGAGCCGCCGGGGTTCTGGTTCTCCAGCTTCAGGAACAGCCGGCAGGGACCGGTGTCGAGATTGCGCACCTCCAGCATCGGCGTGCGGCCGATCAGGTCGAGCGCGGAACCGGCGACCGGGGGAAGGGCGGATTTGGGGTCGTTCATGGCGCGACTCTGGGGCAGGGCGAAACGATCACCCTGTGTAACGCCCAAAACCCGAAACAGGAAACGCCGTTCTGAAAGCTTGGCTGTCAGGCCCCGGCCGCGGCCAGCCGGTCCATTCGCCACTCGCGGGCGAACTTCCTGCCAACGCCGACGTCCTCGAACACCACCTTGCGGCGCTCGGCGCCCAGCTCGGGGGTGTTGTGGATCATCACGAACGGGAAGCCGTTGCTGGCCAGGAAGTTCTGCACGAAGCGCGAGAAGCGCAGGGCTTCCTCGGCCGAGGCCAGGCAGATGTCGACGGCGATGTCGGCGGCTTTCATGGGCGCGCTCCTCAGAACTCGAGGTTTCCCGACCCTAACGCGCCAGTTCGCGTTTGCGAACCACCTTCGCAGTCGCAAAAAGAAACGGCCCCGGACGAATCCGGGGCCGCGCCTTGCGCCGCAATGGTTTGCGGCGATCAAAAAATCGCTGGCTACAGGATGGACTGGCCCGTGCTCGCCCAGTCCTTCAGGAATTGCTCGAGGCCCTTGTCGGTCAGCGGGTGCTTGAACATGTCGCCGAACACCGCCGGCGGGATGGTGACGACGTCGGCGCCGGCGATGGCGGCTTCCTTGACGTGGTTGGTGTTGCGCACCGAGGCGGCCAGGATCTCGGTCTCGTAGCCGTAGTTGTCGTAGATGGCGCGGATGTCGCGGATCAGGTCCATGCCGTCGAAGCCGTAGTCGTCGAGGCGGCCGATGAACGGCGAGACGTAGGTCGCGCCGGCCTTGCCGGCCAGCAGGGCCTGGGCCGGCGAGAAGCACAGCGTGACGTTGGTCTTGACGCCTTCGTTGGCGAAGTGGCCGCAGGCGATCAGGCCGTCGCGGGTCAGCGGCAGCTTGATCACGACATTGGGGGCGATCTGGGCCAGCTTGGCGCCTTCGGCGATCATGGCGTCGGCGGTGGTGGCGGCGACTTCGGCGCTGATCGGGCCGGGGACCAGGTCGCAGATCTCGGCGATCACCTCGAGCATCGGACGGCCCGACTTGGCGATCAGGGTCGGGTTGGTGGTGACGCCGTCGATCAGGCCGGTCGCGGCGAAGTCGGCGATGACCTTGGTGTCGGTGCTGTCGAGGAAGATCTGCATGGCTCTGCGCGGGGCCTTGTTGTGGAGAATTTGCAGCGGGTTTAGCCCCTCGGGGGCCGCCGCGCCAGGATTTCAGATTTCGCCGTCCGCCAGTTGGCGCAGATAGCGGTGATAGCCGGTCTTGGGGGTCTCGCCGGCCAGGGCGCGCAGCTGGTCGGCGTCGATGAAGCCCATCTGGAAGGCCACCTCCTCGACGCAGCCGATGCGGAAGCCCTGCCGCAGCTCGATGGCGCGCACGTATTCGGCGGCCTCCATCAGGGAGTCGTGGGTGCCGGTGTCGAACCAGGCGTAGCCCCGGCCCAGCCGTTCGACGGTCAGGTCGCCGGCGTCGAGATAGGCGCGGTTGACGTCGGTGATCTCCAGTTCGCCGCGAGCGGAGGGCTTCAGGCTCCTGGCGATGGCCGAGGCCTGGCCGTCGTAGAAGTAGAGGCCGGTCACGGCGTGGCGCGAGCGCGGCCTGGCCGGCTTTTCCTCGATGCTCAGCGCGCGGCCGTCGGGGCCGATCTCGACGACGCCGTAGCGCTGCGGATCGACCACGCTGTAGCCGAACACGGTGGCGCCGCTCTGGCGTCCGGCGGCCTTCTGCAGGAGGTCGGCGAAGCCGGCGCCGAAGAAGATGTTGTCGCCCAGCACCACGGCGCTGTCGGCGCCGTCGAGGAAGTCCTCGCCGAGAATGAGCGCCTGGGCGATGCCGTCGGGAGACGGCTGGGGCTTGTACTCGATACGCAGGCCCAGCTGCGAGCCGTCGCCCAGCAGGCGCCGGAACGCGGTCTCGTCATGGGGGTTGGTGACGATCAGGATCTCGCGCACCCCGGCCAGCATCAGGGTGGTCAGCGAGTAGTAGATCATCGGCTTGTCGTAGACCGGCAGCAGCTGCTTGCTGACGGCCAGGGTCAGGGGCGCCAGCCGGCTGCCAGAGCCGCCGGCGAGAATGATCCCACGCCTCATGTGTCCAGTCCTTCGGCGATGATTTGGTCGGCGGCGCGCGCCACGGCGCTCGTCCAGGGCTCGGCTTGCCAGCCGAAAACGGCGGAAACCCGACTGTTGTCGAGCGCGCCGTTGAGCGGCCGCGCGGCGGGCTCGGGAAAGTCGCGCTTGGCGATCGGCGACAGTCGCGCGCGGGTCCGCGGGTCGCGGGCCAGGGCGGCGGCGGCCAGGTCGTGACGCGAGGTCGCCCCGGCGTTGGTGAAGTGGAACAGGCCGAAGGCCGGATCGCCCGCGGCGGCGGCGGTCCAGCGCGGCGCCGCGCCCAGGATGAAGTCGGCCAGGGCCACGGCGTCGGTCGGGCAGCCGTACTGGTCGGCGACCACGCGCAGCTCGTCTCGGGCGCGTCCCAGCTCCAGCATGGTGCGGATGAAGTTGCGGCCGAAGCGCGAGAACACCCAGGAGACGCGCAGCACGACGCCCTTTTCCCAGGCCAGGACGGCGGTCTCGCCGTCGCGCTTGGTGGCGCCGTAGACCGACAGCGGGTTGGTCGCGTCATCCTCGCGATAGGCGCGGTCGAGGGCTCCGTCGAACACGCAGTCGGTCGACAGGTGGATCAGGGGCAGGCCGCGGGCGGCGCAGGCCCTGGCCATGGCGGCCGGCGCCAGGGCGTTGGCGGCGCGGGCCGCCTCGGGCTCGGCCTCGGCCTTGTCGACCAGGGTGAAGGCGGCGCAGTTGACCACGAGGTCGCAGTCGGCCCCCGCGATGGCCGCCTCGATCGCGGCTTCGTCGGCGAGATCCACGTCGTTGCGTGACAGCGGGACGAGAACGGCCCGGCCCGGCGCGGCGGCGATCATCGCCCGCGAAACCTGTCCGGTGGCGCCGAACTGCAGGATCCGGATCACGCGGACACGCCCAGTCGCTGGCCCGCGAAACCCTTGGCGCGCAGGGCGTCCCACCAGCCGTCGTTGTCGAGATACCAGCGCACGGTCCGCTCCAGGCCCTCCTCGACGGTCAGTGCCGGCGACCAGCCGAGATCGCGCTGCAGCTTGCCGGCGTCGATGGCGTAGCGACGGTCGTGGGCGGGGCGGTCGGTGACGTGGGTGATCAGGTCCTCGCGCGGGGTGTTGCCCGGGCGGATGCGGTCGAGCGCGGCGCAGATCGTGCGCACGAGGTCGATGTTGGCGCGCTCGGCGTCGCCGCCGATCAGGTAGGTCTCGCCAGGAGCGCCGGCTTCCAGCACCCGCAGCAGGGCGGCGGCGTGATCTTCCACGTGCAGCCAGTCGCGGACCTGGCGCCCGTCGCCGTAGACCGGGATGGGCCGGCCCGCCAGGGCGTTGAAGATCACCGTCGGGATCAGCTTTTCGGGATGCTGGCGCGGGCCATAGTTGTTCGAGCACGAGGTGACGATCACCGGCAGGCCGTAGGTGCGCCCCCAGGCCCGGGCCAGCAGGTCCGAGGCGGCCTTGCTGGACGAATAGGGCGAGGTCGGATCGATCGGCGAGCGCTCGTCGAACGGGGCGTCGTCCGGGCCGAGCGCGCCATAGACCTCGTCGGTCGAGACATGCACGAAGCGGAAGCGCGCGGCGCGGTCCTGGTCCATCCGGCCGTAGTGGGCGCGAGCGGCTTCGAGCAGCACGGCCGTACCCACGACGTTGGTCCGCACGAAGGCCAGCGGACCGTCGATCGAGCGGTCGACATGCGACTCCGCGGCCAGGTGCAGCACGGCGTCGGGGGCGTGGCGATCGAAGATCGCCGCCATGGTCTGGGCGTCGGCGATGTCGGCCTGCTCGAACGCGTAGGCCGGGTGGGTCGCGACTTCCACCAGGTTGGCGAGGTCGCCGGCATAGGTCAGGGCGTCGACATTGACGACCGCGTGGCCGGCGGCCAGGGCGGCCCGGACGAGCGTCGAGCCGATGAAGCCGGCGCCGCCGGTGATCAGGAGTTTCAAGCCGGGCCTCCCGGGCCGGCCGGGAAGCGCCGGCCGAGCTTGGTTCTGAGAAAGTGCAGCAAGTCGCCGCCCGTGAACAGGAAGCCTTCGACGCCGGCCCGTCGGGCGGCCTCGACGTCGCTGTCGTTGTCGCCGACCAGCACGCACGCCTCCGGCGACAGGCCGGCCTCGGCCAGTCCGCGCAGGATCATCCCGGGGTTGGGCTTGCGGTCGGGATGGTCGTCGCAGCGATAGGCCTCGACCACGGCGTCCTTGTGGAACGGGCAGTGATAGAAGGCGGAGACCTGGCCGCCAAGGCGTTGCAGGTCGCCCTGCATGTGCGCGTGCAGGGCGAGGACCGCGTCCTCGCCGTAATAGCCGCGCGCGACGCCGGACTGGTTGGTGACCACGATGCTGCGGACGCCCGCCGCGGTCAGGGCCGCGATCGCTTCGCGGGCGCCGGGGACCCATTCCAGGTCGGCCGGATCGTGGACGTAGCCCCGGTCGACATTGAGGACTCCGTCGCGATCGAAGAAGACGGCCTTCAAGGGGTTATGGTCATGCATCTTGTCTCGCCATTACGCGACGGCCCCGCCGGTCACAAGCCGAGGCTTGCGTAGCGGCGCCTGGGCGCTAGAAAACCGCTCGATCCTACTGGAGAACAGCATGACCGCTTCGGCCCGCATCGTCCGCCTTCGCGACCAGCTCAAGGCCTGGGCGCTGGACGACGCCTTCCCCCTGTGGTGGACCGTCGGCGCGGACCGCGAGAAGGGCGGCTTCTTCGAGAAGATCGCCCTGGACGGAACGCCGGTCGAAGCGCCGCGCCGCGCGCGCGTGCAGCCGCGCCAGATCTATTCCTACGCCGCCGCGGGCGCGCTCGGATGGGACGGGCCCTGGCGCGAGGCCCTGGCCCATGGCCTGGAATTCTATCTGGCGCGCTATCGTCGTCCGGACGGCTTCTTCCGCACGCTGGTGGCGTCGGACGGCTCGCCGCTGGACGACAAGGTCGACCTCTACGACCAGGCTTTCGGCCTGTTCGGTCTGGCCATGGCGAGCCAGGCGCTGCCCGAGCGCGAGGACCTGCCCCGCATCGCCGTCGAGCTGCGGGGCGCCCTGCAGGCGACGCTGAAGCATCCCGTGGCCGGTTTCGAGGAAAGCGTTCCGCGCATCCTGCCGCTGCTGTCCAATCCGCACATGCACCTCTTCGAGGCCAGCCTGGCCTGGATCGAGGCGGGCGGCGACGCCGGCTGGCGGGCGATGGCCGACGAGATCGCGGAACTGGCGCTGGCCAAGTTCATCGACCCCGCCAGCGGCGGCCTGCGCGAATACTATGACGGCGACTGGAACCCGGCCCCCGGCGTGGCCGGCCGCATCGTCGAGCCTGGCCACCAGTTCGAGTGGGCCTGGCTTCTGCTGCGCTGGAGCCAGCTGTCGGGGCGGGCCGACGCCCGCGCCGCGGCGTTGCGGATGATCGAGATCGGCAAGGGGCCGGGCGTGGATCCCGCGCGCGGGGTGGCCATCTTCGCCTTGCTCGACGACATGAGCGTGCACGACGACGTCGCCCGCCTGTGGGCGCAGACCGAATGGATCAAGGCCGGCGTGCTGGCCGCCCAGGTCACCGGCGACGACGCCTGGCTGGACGTGGCGGCCGACGGCGCCGAGGCCCTGCTCAAGTATCTCGACGTCGCCGTGCCGGGTCTCTGGCGAGACAAGCTCCAGGCCGACGGGACGTTCGTGGACGAGCCGGCGCCGGCCAGCTCGTTCTACCACATCGTCTGCGCGATCCTGGAGCTCGACAGGGTGATCAGCGCCAGACCGTGACGAGCGCGGTGCTGGCCTCGCCGGCGCGCACCATCACCGGCGAATGCAGGTCGGCGCGGGCGCCCTGGGCGTAGGTTTCGGTCTCGGCTTCGAGGGCTCCGTCCAGGACCTGGATAGAGCTGACCGGCAGGCTGGTCATCGCCCCGGCTTCAAAGCGCCACAAGGACACCTCGGCCTTGGCCGAACGGGTGACCGGCTGGCGCTCGATCCCGCCCGAGAAGGCGATGGCGTGACGGTGGGCGATATCGCGCCCACTGGCCTTCAGCACGTCGACGAGGGTCTTCACCGCCTGGGCGTCGTCGCGACGGCAGACCAGGACCGCGTCGCTCTCGGCGACGATCAGCAGGTCCTCGACGCCGATGGCGCCGACGAACGGTCCGTTCGAGCGCGCCAGCACGCCGCGGGTGTTGATCAGGTGGACGTCGCCGGTGGCGGTGTTGCCCGAAAGGTCCCGGATCGAGGCCTCCCAGATGGCGTCCCAGGCCCCGAGGTCGGACCAGGTGAAGGCGGCCGGCGCGACCGCCGCCTTGTCGGTGCGCTCCATCACGGCGTAGTCGAGCGACTTCTTGGTCGTGGTGGCGAAGGCGCCGGCGTCGAGGTGCAGGGTGATGCCGTCGCGAGACCCCTTCTCGACGGCGTCGATGGCGCCGTTGCTGATCGCCGGCTCGTAGGTGTCGAGTTCCTCGAGCAGGGTCTTGGCCGCGAAGGCGAAATTGCCGCTGTTCCAGTAATAGCCCTCGGCGAGATAGCGCTTGGCCGTCTCGAGGTCGGGCTTCTCGACGAAGGCGTCGATCGACTTGACGCCGCTGGGCAGGGCTTCGCCCGGCTTGATGTAGCCGAAGCCGGTGGCGGGGCTGGTCGGCTGGACGCCGAAGGTCACGATCAGGCCGGTGCGGGCGGCGCTCACGGCCGTCAGGGCGGCCTCGCGGAACACGTCCACCTCGGCGATGTGGTGATCGGCCGCCAGCATCAGGACGACGCCGTCCGGCGTCTTGGCGCGGACATAGGCGGCGGCGGCGGCGATGGCGGGCGCGGAGTCGCGGGCCTCGGGCTCGATGATCACCACCAGGTTGGCGCCGATCTCGCGGGCCTGGCGCTCGACCAGCTCGGCCATGTGGCGGCCCGTCACCACCACGATCTCGTGGGCGCCGGGCAGGTCCATCACCCGAAGGATGGTCTCCTGGAAGCTCGAGCGATCACCGATAAGCTTGAGGAACTGCTTGGGACGATCCGACCTCGACGACGGCCAGAGTCGAGTGCCCGACCCACCACAGAGAATGACCGGATAAATGGCGTCGACCAAAGGATTCCCCCCACAAACTCGCACGCGGATACGTTGCGCGACCTATAGGACATTGCCTTTTCGGTCTACGCCCAAGTCTACCTCATCGGCGCTGCGGCCGAAACGCTAGGTGGCTGTATTGGCTGCGAGTTCGGCCAGCCAGGCGTCCGCGCTCGCGTCCGAGGGCATCCGCCAGTCGCCGCGCGGCGACAGGGCGCCGCCGGACGAGATCTTCGGCCCGTTCGGCACGGCCGAGCGCTTGAACTGGTTGGCGAAGAAGCGCTTGAGGAACAGCTCCAGCCACTTTCTGATCTCGGGCAGGTCGTAGGCGCGGCGGGCCGTCTGCGGCAGGCCGACCGGCCAGCCGCCCTTGGCCGCGTCGTGCCAGGCGCTCCAGGCCAGGAAGGCGATCTTCGACGGCGCCATGCCGTAGCGGCTCATGTAGAAGAGGTTGAAGTCCTGCAGGGCGTAGGGCCCCACGAAGCTTTCGGTGGCCTGGGTCTGCTCGCCGGGCACCAGTTCGGGCGAGATCTCGGTGGCCAGGATGTCTTCCAGGAGGGCGGTGGTCGCCGCGTCGACGTCGCCCGAATGGGCCACGAAGCGGATCAGGTGCTGGATCAGCGTCTTGGCCGCCCCGCAATTGGGGTTGTAGTGGCTCATGTGGTCGCCGACGCCGTAGGTGCACCAGCCAAGCGCCAGCTCCGACAGGTCGCCGGTGCCCACGACCAGGCCGCCGTTGTGGTTGGCCAGGCGGAACAGGTAGTCGGTCCGCAGGCCCGCCTGCACGTTCTCGAAGGTCACGTCGTAGACCGGCTCGCCGCGTCCGAACGGGTGGTCGAGGTCCTTGAGCATCTGGGTCGCGGCGGGGCGGATGTCCAGTTCGGCGGCCGAGACGCCCATGGCCCGCATCAGGGCCCAGGCGTTGGACTTGGTGCGGTCGGAGGTGGCGAAGCCGGGCAGGGTGTAGGCCAGGATGTTGGCCCGCGGCAGGGAAAGCTGGTCCATGGCCTTGGCGGCCACCAGCAGGGCCTGGGTGGAGTCGAGGCCGCCGGAGATGCCGAGCACCAGCTTCTTGAGGCCCGAGGCTTCCAGGCGGCGCGCCAGGCCCTGGACCTGGATGTTGTAGGCCTCGTAGCAGTTCTCGCGCAGCCTGGTCGGATCCGATGGCGTGAACGGGAAGCGCTCGACCGCCCGCGCCAGGGCCAGATCGCCGGCCGGCGGGACGAAGTCGAACGGAACGATCCGGAACGGGACCGCCGAAGGCGAGAGCATCATGGCGTCGCCGAAGCTGCCCACGCGCATGCGCTCCTGGCGCAGGCGCTCGACGTCGATGTCGGCGAAGGTCCAGGTCGGGCCGGTCGAGAAGCGTTCGGTCTCGGCCAGCAGGGCGCCCATCTCGTGGATGTCGAGGTGGCCGTCCCAGGCGACGTCGGTGGAGCTCTCGCCCGCGCCGGCCGCTGAATAGACATAGGCGGCGATCGCCCGCGACGACTGGCTGGCGCACAGCAGGCGGCGGGTCTCGGACTTGCCGATGGTGATGTTGCTGGCCGACAGGTTCAGCAGGATCTCGGCCCCGGCCAGGGCCTGGGCGGTGCTGGGCGGGGTGGGCGTCCAGACGTCCTCGCAGATCTCGACGCCGACGGTGAAGCCGCTCGCGCGGAACAGGACGTCGGTCCCGAACGGAACCTGCTGGCCGGCCAGGCTCAGGGTCCTGCCGGTGACGCCGGCGCCGGGGGTGAACCAGCGGCGCTCGTAGAACTCGCGGTAGTTGGGCAGGAAGCTCTTGGGCGTGACGCCCAGCACGCGGCCGGCATGGATGGCCACGGCGGTGTTGTAGAGGCGTCCGCCGTCACGCAGCGGCGCGCCGACCACGAACAGCGGGCTGAGCGTCTTGCTCTCCTCGGCCAGGGTGGCGATCGCCGCCTCGACGGCGTCCAGCAACACGTCCTGCTGCAGCAGGTCGTCGATCGAGTAGCCGGTCAGGCCCAGTTCCGGGAACGCCATGACCGCCACGCCCTGGTCGTGGCCCTGGCGCACGAGGTCGAGCACGGCGCGCGCGTTGTGGGCCGGATCGACCAGCTTGACCTTCGGAACGGTGGCGGCGACCCGGACGAAGCCGTGGCGATAGGGGGAGAAGAACGACGGGCTACCCACGCGGTCGACCTTTCGAGGTTATGCTGAAAATGAGCATAAGTCTGCGTCCAGCTATATCCGGTCCGCGCGCCGTTGCATAGCGGCCTCAGCAGGCGGGCTATGTGCCCCGGTTGCTTGACCCTGGGGGCCTCGCATGTCACGTGCGGGCCGCGCAGGCGCCCCCCGCCGTCCACAGACATAAAAGCCGAAGAGCCAGAGCCCATGCCCGTCTCGCCGATCAAGATGGCCGACGCCATCCGCGTCCTTTCGATGGAGGCCGTGCACAAGGCCAAGTCGGGTCACCAGGGCATGCCGATGGGCATGGCCGACGTGGCCACCGTGCTGTTCAGCAAGTTCATGAAGTTTGATGCGGCAAAGCCCGACTGGGCCGACCGCGACCGCTTCGTGCTGTCGGCCGGCCACGGCTCGATGCTGCTCTACTCCCTGCTTCACCTGACCGGCTACAAGGCCGTGACGATGAAGGAGATCGAGAACTTCCGTCAGTGGGGTTCGCTGACCCCCGGCCACCCCGAAGTGCACCACACCCCGGGCGTGGAGACCACGACCGGCCCGCTGGGTCAGGGCCTGGCCACCTCGGTCGGCATGGCGATGGCCGAGGCCCACCTCGCCGCCGTCTACGGCAAGGACCTCGTCGATCACCGCACCTGGGTGATCGCCGGCGACGGCTGCCTGATGGAAGGCGTCAGCCATGAGGCCATCAGCCTGGCCGGCCGCCTGAAGCTGTCCAAGCTGACGGTGCTCTTCGACGACAACAACACCACGATCGACGGCGTGGCCACGATCTCCGAGACCGGCGACCAGGTGGCGCGCTTCAAGGCCGCCGGATGGGCCGTGAAGGTCGTCGACGGCCACGACCACGGCAAGATCGCCGCCGCCCTGCGCTGGGCGACCAAGCAGGACCGTCCGACCATGATCGCGTGCAAGACGCTGATCTCGAAGGGCGCCGGTCCCAAGGAAGGCGACCCCCACAGCCACGGCTACACCCTGTTCGACAGCGAGATCGTCGCCGCCCGCGCCGCCATGGGCTGGGACGCCGCGCCGTTCACCGTGCCGGACGACATCGCCAAGGCCTGGAAGAGCGTCGGTCGCCGCGGCGCCCGTGTCCGCAAGGGCTGGGAAGCCGCCGTCGCCGCCTCGGACAAGGGCGCGGAGTTCACCCGCGCGGTGGTCAAGGGCCAGCTGCCGGCAGGCGCCTTCGAGAAGCTCGAGGCCCACATCGCCGCCGCCGTCGAGAACAAGCCGGTCAACGCCACCCGCGTCCACTCGGGCTCGGCCCTGGACCAGCTGATCCCGGCCATCCCGGAGATGATCGGCGGCTCGGCCGACCTGACCGGCTCGAACAACACCCTGGTCAAGGGCATGGGCGCCTATGACACGCCCGACTACGCCGGCCGCTACGTCCACTACGGCGTGCGCGAGTTCGGCATGGCCGCGGCCATGAACGGCATGGCGCTGCATGGCGGCGTGATCCCGTACTCGGGCACCTTCCTGGCCTTCGCCGACTACAGCCGCGCGGCCATCCGCCTGGGCGCGCTGATGCAGGCCAAGGTCATCCACGTAATGACCCACGACTCCATCGGCCTGGGCGAGGATGGCCCGACCCACCAGCCGGTCGAGCACGTGGCCAGCTTGCGCGCCATTCCCAACCTGCTGGTCTTCCGTCCGGCCGACGCGGTGGAGGCCGCCGAGGCCTGGCAGGTGGCCCTGCAGCAGAACACCACCCCGTCGGTGATGTGCCTGTCGCGCCAGAAGACCCCGCACGTGCGCACCTTCGCCGGCGAGAACCAGGTCGCCAAGGGCGCCTACGAGCTGCTGGCCGCGCAAGGCGGTGAAGCGGCCGTGACGATCTTCGCCACCGGCACCGAGGTCGGCCTGGCCGTGGCCGCCCGCGAAGTGCTGCAATCGCAGGGCAAGCCGACCCGCGTGGTCTCGGTTCCCTGCTGGGAGCTGTTCGACCAGCAGCCGGCGGCCTACCGCAAGGCCGTGATCGGCTCGGCGCCGGTGCGCGTGGCCGTCGAGGCCGGCATCCGCCAGGGCTGGGAACGCTTCATCGGCGAGGACGGCAAGTTCGTCGGCATGACGGGCTTCGGCGCCAGCGCCCCGTTCGAGCGTCTCTATAAAGAGTTCGGCATCACCACCGAGGCGGTGGTGGAAGCGGCCGCGGGCTGATTGCGGCCCCCCCTCGGCGCGGTGCGCCGAGGGGGGGCTTGCGGCTCAGAGGTCGGCGATTTCCGAGCGGCGGCTCGGGTGGACCAGGAGCAGGTCCGTGAGCTTGCCCGTCTCGTAGCTGGCCGGCTGCAACGTCTCGGGGTTCAGCGGCTCGAAACCGAGGTCGCTGATGGCGTCGAACAGGTCGTTGTGGTCTTCCATGGTCGGAAACAGGTCGTACCATTCCACGAACAGGAAGGGCTTGTACTCGACGATCAGGTCCTTGGAGGCCCGCAGGATCTCCTTGTCGTAGCCCTCGCAGTCGGTCTTGACGAACGACAGCGTGGCGAGCTCGGCGTCGCTGTAGGTGCGCTTCAGCAGCGTATCCAGGCGGATGCCCTCGACCGTGGTGCGGACCTGGGCAAGGCCTTGCATCTGGGCCTGCAGGGCCTCGGAGAAGTTGGGGTCGATCAGGCCGCCGTTGCAGTTCTGGTTGCCGTTGTCGACCAGCTCGACCACTTCGCCGTCCTTCTTGGTGACGGCGTAGCGCGACAGGGTGAACTCGGCCCAGGACGTGTTCAGCGAGGTGTTGACCTCCAGGACGGGGTAGACGTCGCGGTTGGGCTCCACGGCCAGCACCTTGCCCGGCTTGCCTGTCGCGTGGTCGTAGCTGAAGACGCCGATCGGTACGGTCGTGTCGCCGCTGTGGGCGCCGACGTCGACGCACAGCGAGCCCGGCTTGATCAGGCGGTCCCAGTGGTAGGTCTGCGAATAGCGTCGCAGCAGTTCGCTGATCGGGGGTTCGTTGACCAGCGGATGGTTCCAGTCGCAGAAGGAGACCTCGCGGCCCTTCCAGTCGACGGTCTGCCGAGGTTTCACATAGCTCATGTCCAGGCCCTCTTCGGACGTCGGCAAATCGTGCATCACTGTTCCCTGGCTGAGACGCTCGCGCCCATGTTCCCGCTGTAGCCGAACCAGAATGCGACCGAAAGTATCAAAGCTCGGCGTCGATCCAAGCCGCGGCCTGTTTGAAGTTTTCCGGCGCTCCCTGTGTTTAACGGCTCTGGACGCTCGTCTCCGAATGTGGTGGAAGCGGGCTACGTGATCGTCCTCACGTTGCTTGTCGAGAAGCGGAAGCTGTAATTGTCGCGCGCGGTTATGCGCGCGACGAAGAAGCCCCAATCGGAACCGGCTGGGTCAGGATGGGCGCCCAGCCGCCGCATCACGTGGGGCGATGTGGGGCGCGTGGCTTTTCCACACGAGCGGTCCGCGCGTCCGCGAGTTTTGAGATTTTACGGGGAACGGCCGAGATGGCGGATTTGTCTGGAAAGCGGGTTTGGGTCTCCGGACATCGCGGCATGGTCGGTTCGGCGCTCGTTCGCCGCCTCGCCAGCGAGAATTGTGAAGTCCTCGTCGCCGACCGGGCGACGCTCGATCTGCGTGACTCCGGCGCCGTCCGGCGGTGGGTGCAGGAAAACCGCCCGGACGTGGCCCTGGTGTCCGCCGCCAAGGTGGGGGGCATCCTCGCCAACGACAGCTATCCGGCCGACTTCATCTACGACAACCTGGCGATCTCCACGAACATCATCCATTCGTGCTTCGAGGGCGGCGTCGAAAAGCTGCTCTATCTGGGCTCGTCGTGCATCTATCCGCGCCTGGCGCCGCAACCGATCCCGGAGAGCGCGCTGCTGACGGGCCCCCTGGAGCCGACGAACGAGTGGTACGCGATCGCCAAGATCGCCGGCATCAAGCTTTGCCAGGCCTATCGCAAGCAGCACGGCGCCGACTACATCTCGGCCATGCCGACCAATCTCTATGGTCCCGGCGACAACTACGATCTGAACTCCAGCCACGTCATGCCGGCCCTGATCCGCAAGATGTACGAGGCCAAGCGTTCGGGCGCGAGCAGCGTGGAAGTCTGGGGGTCGGGCAAGCCGCTGCGCGAGTTCATGTATGTCGACGACCTGGCCGACGCCTGCATCTTCCTGACCAAGTCCTATTCCGGCTACGAGCACGTCAACGTCGGCTCGGGCCAGGAGATCTCGATCGGAGAGCTCGCCCTGCTGGTGGCCAAGGTCGTGGGTTTCGAGGGCGAGATCCGCCAGGACGCCTCCAAGCCGGACGGCACGCCGCGCAAGCTGCTCGACACCAGCAAGCTGCAAGGGCTGGGCTGGACCGCCAAGCACGGCCTCGAAGAGGGCATCGCCCTGGCCTTCGAAGCCTTCCTTTCCGAAAGCGCGGCCAAGGCCGCCTGAGGGCGCGCCGATCCACGCTGCACAATTCGATTCCGGTCGGGTGATCCTATGGAAGATATGCTGACGGCTGGCCGTGTCGGTCGCAAAGCGTTGGTCTGCGACCCTGTCTGCGTGCTGCCCTATGGCCACGCGATGCCGGCGCTGAACCACTATCGACGCCTGCTGCTGCCGCGCTTCGAGGACGTCAGGTGCCTGGCTTCGAAGAGCTTCTCGCCGACGCTGGCGGCCGAGAACGACTTCGAGCAGGCCTTCACCTTCCTGTACAACAAGTACATCCCGGTGATGGGCGAGGCTCGCTTCAACGAGATGGTGAAGGCCCATCCGGCCTTTTCCGACGCCTTCGCCGATCCCTACGAGCGCGTCGCCACGGCCGACGCCGTCGAGATCCTCGGCCGCCACGAGATCGCGTCCGAGGACACGATCTTCATGCCCGGCGCCGACTTCTACGGCATCATCGGCTTCCTCAACGCCTGCGCGGCCCGGCCGGCGGCGCAGCGTCCCAAGATCTTCATCCGCCTGATCGGCGTGCTCGAGGCGGCGACGCCCTTCTACGACGACCCGATGGGCGAGCTTTGCCGTCGCATCCGCGCGGCCAGCGCCGCGGACGTGCGCCTCTATCTTTCGGCCGAGACGCCCGCCTATGCGGACTACGTCAACGAGCAGACCGGCCTGATCACCTACCTCACGCCCTATCCGGAGACGTCGGAGCGGCTGCCGCTGCCTGAAACCGACGATTTCAACGTGCTGTGCGCGGGCTCGGCGCGCCTGGACAAGGGTTTCCACCACCTGCTCGAGATCATGCAGGGGGTCCATGCCAATCCGCCGCGTCGCAAGGTGCTGCTGACGACCCAGACCCTGCCGGTCAAGGGCAGCGAAGCCTGGGACAGCTATACGTCCCAGCTCTACGCGACGTCGGGCGTGACCCTGCTGGAGCCGGTGATCTCCTCGGAGCTGATGCACGATCTCTACCGGGCCTGCGACATCGTCCTGCTGCCCTATGCCCAGGACGTGTACCGCATGCGCGGCTCGGCCGTGATGATGGAGGCGGCCGGCGCCGGGCGCCTGTGCCTGACGCTGCGCGGCACGGCCTTCTCTCGCCAGGTCGAGTATTACGGGCTCGGAGAGGTCGTCGACACGATCCAGGACATCCCCGACGCTATCCGCAAGATGGCCGCGATGCCGCGTGACAGGATGCAGGGCCGCATCGATCAGGCCCGCGCCCGGTTCTTCCTGGATATCAACGCGGCCTACGCCCACTGGCTCAGCCTGTGAGACCGAACATGAACAAGAAGATCGCCAAGAAGCGGTTGGTGTACGTCGGGCACCACTTCCACCTGAAGACCCGCTCGACCCAGTTCCTGGTCGAGGCGCTGAGCACCCGGTTCTCGGTCACCACGGTCGCGGTCGACCCGGAGAACCTGGCCGCGTCGAACCTGGGTTTCACGCGTGCGGAATGCGACATCGTGGTCGTCCTCCAGCTCGACTTCCTGGCGCCGATCTTCATCGCCCGGGGCATTCCCACGGTCGTCGTCCCGATGTTCGACGGCTCCGAGCACATGCCCGAGCTGCATTGGCAGTTCTCGCAGCAGGCCCGGTTCGTCTCGTTCTCGCGCCACCTGCACGTCAAGATCCAGCGGGCCGGCGGCCAGTCGCTGCTGGTCAAGTACTTCCCCGAGCCCGAGGCCCATGTCAGCGCCCGGAAGTATCGCGAACTCTCCGGCTTCTTCTGGGAGCGCCGTCCCGACAGCGGCGTCGACGCCAGCTTCATCGCCAAGCTGGTCGGTTCGCAGCTCGACCGCCTGCACGTCCACCAGGCCCGCGACCTGCCCCTGCCCCCCGGGCCGAACGTGAAGACCCTGTTCGGCGACACCGAGGTGACCACGTCCACCTGGTTCGAGAACCGTTCCGACCTCTCCGAACTGATGGCGCGGTCGAACATCTATTTCGCGCCCCGCCTCAGCGAAGGCATCGGCATGGGCTTCCTCGAAGCCATGGCGCAGGGCATGGCCGTGATCGCTCACGACGCCAGCACCCACAACGAGTACATCGCCAACTGGTCCAGCGGGGTGCTCTACTCCCTGCACGGCACCCGCGAGCTGGTTCTCAGCACCCAGAAGGTGGCCGAGATGGGCGAAGCCGCTCGCCAGTGCATCGCCGAGGGGCGTCCGGTCTGGCTTCGACAGATCGACCAGATGCTGGACTGGATCGACGGCTGTCCCGAACCCGACGTCGGCGACCTTCCCGCCGACTTCCTCGATACCGAGATTTCTCGCGCCTACACGGCGGGCTTCGGCGCCTACCGGCGCTTCCTGCGTCGCAACATCCACCTGCTCAAGGCCCTGGCGCCGAAGATGGAAACCGTCGCCAGCGGCAAGGGCAGCGTCATCGACGACAGCCCGGCCCTGATGCCGGCGTTGCGCGAAAGCACCATCGGCTTCGGCTCGGCCGACGCCCGCCAGTACATGGCCAAGGGCTGGTCGCATGACGAGCCCGGCTTCGTGTGGGTCGACGGCCCCTATGCGACCTTGAACTTCTCGGCGGTCGGCGACCTGGCCGCGGCGCGCAGCCTGACGATCCGCTGCCACGCCCCGCCGCTGCCGCACCCGCAGCGCCTGGCGATCGTGGTCAACGGCGCCTTCGCCGATGCGATCGAGGTGGGGGCGGACTCGACGGAGCACACCATCGCCCTGCCGGAAGCCGGTCTGGGCGCCCTGACCGAGATCGCGCTGTTCGCCGAGCAGACCTGCAAGCTGCCGGGCGAGGCGCGGCGGTTGAGCGTCGCTGTCAGCTCGATCTCGTTCCACTAGGGCGCTCGGGCGATGGACGAACGCGTCGTCGATGTGAAGCCCCTCTACGAGGGCTGGTCGTCGATGAGCCTCGTCGGCATGCGCCTGTCGTCGGGCGCGGTCGTGCCGCGCCATGTCGAGCACCACGGCCTCAGCGTCGGCGTGCTGCCGTTCGATCCGGTCCGGCGTTGCGCGACCCTGGTGCGCATGGCGCGGGCGCCGGTGCTCCTCGCGGGCCTGGAAGACGTCGTCGAGGTTCCCGCCGGCAAGATGGAGGGCGACGACCCGCAGGACACCGCGCGCCAGGAGGCGCTCGAGGAGGCCGGCCTGCGCCTGGGCGCGCTGGATCGCGTCGCGGAGTTCTGGAGCATGCCGGCCATTTCGTCGGAGCGCATCACGCTTTACCTGGCCGAGTACCGCGACACGGACCGCGTCGCGACGGGAGGCGGGCTGGAAGAAGAGGGCGAGGAGATCGAGGTCTTCGAGATGGGTCTCGACGCCCTATGGACGCTCGTCGCCCAAGGCGACAAGGTCGACATGAAGACAGCCGTGCTGGTCTACGCCTTGAGGCAGCGGCGGCCCGAGCTTTTTCCCTGACGTCTTATCGCCCATAGTCGCGGCCCTCTTTCCTTCCGTCGTTTCAAGGTTCCTGCGTGCCCCACAGTGTTCTTCTGCACCTGAGCAACATCAAGCGAGTGCGGGCAGGCTCCAGGGAGGCCATGCCGGAGGAGTTCCGTCTGCGGGCCGAGCATGTCGACGCGGTGCTGGCGGAGGGCAGGGACCCGGTCGCGCACATCCAGACGATCTTCGGCGCGCGAATGGAAGTCGACCTGCGCGAGGAGGTCTCGCGCAGCCTCTACGTCTACGGATCTTTCGAGGACGACCTTGTCGCCTCCTTCTCGCGCATGCTGCGCCCCGGGGCGGTGTTCGTCGACATCGGCGCCCACTACGGCTTCTTCTCGCTCTGGGCGGCGACGCTCGTCGGGGCCGAGGGGGCGGTGATCTCTTTCGAGCCCACGCCTGACACGGCCGATCGCCTGCGGCGCAACCTGGCTCCGTTCGAGACCGCGACGGTCAACGCCGCGGCGGTGTGGGACGCCGACGAGACGCTCTCGTTCAACACCTTCGACGTGTCGTGGTCGGCGTTCAATTCCTACACCTCGATCCGCGCGCCGGACGACATGGACACGCCGGCGCCGGTGGTGGTGCAAGTCCCGGCCTTGAGCCTGGACAGCTATTTCGCCGGGGCCGAACGCGGCCCTGACGTCATCAAGATCGACGCTGAGAGCGCCGAACTGAACGTGCTTCGGGGCGCCGAGGCGGTGCTGGCGGCCTACCGGCCGATCGTCACCATCGAGGTCGGCGACTATCCTCACCTCGTTGAGGCCGGCGTGCCCAACAGTTGCGAGATCCTCGGCTGGATACAGGATCGTGACTACGTCCTGCTCGAGCCCGGGCTGGAGGAGGACACGCCGCACGTCCTGCGAGGCCCGCTGGAGTACGGCTACCAGAACATCGTCTGCGTGCCCGCTGAGAGACTGGCGAGCCTGACGACGTGATTTGTCGCCGCATCGCCATGGTCCGTGATCGTACTCGTGGATCCAAGCAGGTCTCTCTATGGTGTAGTCATGGTTGAACCGTCGATCGTTCTGGATAGCTCGGATGTTCCGGTCGGAAAGGTTCTCGCGGACTCCCTGCGCCTGGTGATCCAGAGCGACTGCGTCGGTTCGGCGCTGATCCGCTTCACCATGGCCACGCGGCATTTTTCCAGCCAGCTGCCCTACAACGAGCGGATTTCGCACCGCCTGAACCTGGAATGGCTGGTCATCTCCGAGGACGCGGGCGAGGTCCTGGGCGTAATCAGCCAGAGCGACCACAGCTATCGGCATCCCGAGATCGTGCTCAGTCTGCCGCGCGACAGGACCCTGGTCCTCATTCCCAGCGCGCCGTACCTGTGCGACGCGGCTCTCGCCGTCGAGGCGGTGGCCATCCCGCTGGGCCTGGGCGAGCCGCGCTACCGCTACGAGGTCGAGGTCGGCGCGGCGGCGGACGCGGGCGTCATCGGCGGCCAGTGGTCCTATCGCGAAGGGCACCTGCCGTTCCAGCACTGGTTCCACAACAAGGCCTTCCGCTGGGGCTTCGACGGGGCGACCCTGCGGCTGCCGGCGGTCCCGGGCGCGGCGATGTGGGTCGCCGTCAACGCCCTGTGCCGAACCGAGATCGAGGTGTGGGTCGGTGACGTCCACCTGACGACCTTGGGCAAGATATCGGGGTCGGACCGCTGGCATGACGAGGCCTA
This sequence comes from Caulobacter sp. CCNWLW153, assembly GCF_036889365.1. Lineage (NCBI taxonomy): Bacteria > Pseudomonadati > Pseudomonadota > Alphaproteobacteria > Caulobacterales > Caulobacteraceae > Caulobacter > Caulobacter sp. CCNWLW153. The sequence goes on along the minus strand of NZ_JBAKFV010000002.1, from coordinate 120,494 downwards.
CGGCTTCGTGGTGCCCGCCGAGGTCGTCGTGGACGACGAGGTCGAACTGGCCTTCCGCTTCGCCAAGAGCCGGACGGTCCTGATCGACTTCAACCTTCGGCAGGACGTCCTGGCGATGTCGCGCGTCATTGTCGACGTTTTCGAGAAGGACTGCTCGGCCTTGCCCGAGCGGCTGGCGAGCCGCCTGTGGCGCGACCCTGTCGGCGCGACGCCCTCGTTGGGCGACGACCTGACGGATCCGGACGGCGACCATGGCCAGGCCCAGGCCGCGCTGTTGGCGGCGCCGATCGAGTTCAGCCTGGTTGGTCGATACTTCGCGCCGCACTCGCATTTCTGGACCACGATGCGCGGCGTGATCGCTGGCTTCCAGGCCAACGGCGTGACCATGAGCCTGCTTCCGGCGAACGCCCCGGCGGACGTGCTGGCCCGGTTCGAAAGCTGCGTCGTCGGGCCGATCCGCTTCGATCAGGCCTTGGGCGAACGGCTCCGAGGTGACCCCAGCCTCCACGCCGCTGTCGTTGCGCCGACCACCGGGTCGCTGGCGGCCCTTGGGTTCGCGATGGACGAGGGTCTGCTGTCCGCCTTCGGATACCGTGAACTGTTCGATGTCGCGCTGCCGGACGGCGGCAAGGGCAACTTCTGGGAGCTGGCGCTGGTGCGGCCGGGCTTCTGGTCCGAAGAGAGGCTCGGCTGGGGCGGTACGACGCTGATCGGCCGCGCCGTCGACACGCCCTGGACGCTGCTGGCGTCCGCCAGCGCGGAAGACTGGATGGAGATGGGCGACCCGGCTTCGCGCGCGGCGCTCGACGTGTTTGTCGGCGCGGCGAGCACGCCCCGGGCTGTCACGGCGGGCGGCCGTCCTTGCGGGCTGCTGGTCCGCGACGGCGCGCTGGTGCTGGTTGCGGCCGAGGCGCGGACGGCTCTTCGCGCCAGCGGCGGCGGCATCGCCAGGGGGTGGCCGGACATCGAGATAGACGCCGAGCTGTTCGACGAGCAGCGCCTGCCGGTTCTTCTGCACGGACGCGCCTTGCCCGCCTCGGGCGTGGTCGCGGAGGCCCTGCGCCAGGTCCGCGACCAGGTGGCGCGCGCGACCTTGACCTCCGGCCGTCACCTGCGGTTTCCGCTCCAGGCGCCGGAGGCTCCATGAAGATCAACATCCTGATCGACAACCACCTGCCGGTGGCCATCGAGAACTACGGCTTGGCGGAGCTCGACGTCGAGGCCATCCGCGGCTTCCTGCGGGAGATCGCGCCGGCGCGCCTGACGGCCTTCGCCTACGGCCATGACGGATGGGCGCAATATCCTTCGGCGCTCAACGCCGCGCCCCCCGGCATGCCCATGGACCTGCTGGGGCTGTGGAAGTCCCTCGCCGCCGAGATCGACGCCCAGTTCGCCATCTATGTCAGCACCTTGCGCAACGACCTGCTGCTCCAGGCCGAGCCCTACTGGCAGCGGTTCGCGCTGGATGGATCGGGCTCGTATCGCATCGATCATACCTCGCCCTACTGGGAAGCCTGGCTGAAGCCCGTGCTCGAGGAACTGATCTCGACCTATGAGCCGACCGGCTTCTTCTTCGACGGCGACTACTGGACCGTCGGGGAGAGTCTGGGGGGCTATCGGGGCGAAGCGGCGCGCGAGGTGTTTCCGGAACTGGGCGAGGATCCGCTGCCGGCCATGACGGCGGAGCAGCATCGCCGCCTGACCGTGGTCACCTACGAGCAGTACTTGGCCAAGCTGGCGGCCTTTCTGGCGCCGCGGGCCCCGGCCAGTTCGGTCAACCTGGCCTTCACCTTCCGCCATCCGGCGGTAAGGCCCGCGGGCCTGGACCTGATCACGAGCGACTTGCCGCCCTTCTTCGCCGCTCTCGACTGCTGGCTGGAGACCGCTGTCACGTCGGCCAAGGACGCCGAGCGCGAAGTCGTGGTTCCACTCTTCGTCGAGCCGGAAGGCGGCGGGCGCAAGCTGGTCAAACCCCTGCCTCAGCTCATCCACGAGGTCGCGCCGATCCTGGCCATGGGGGAGTCGCTGCACTTCTACTTCCCCCTGTCGGTGACGGGGCGTTTCGACGTCAGCTATGCGCCGCTCATCACCCGCCTGCGGGACGAGGTCCGGACGGTCGCGCCGCATTACGAAGACGCAGACTTCCTCTTCGCGCCGGATGTCTTCTGCCTGTCCGACAGCGAGCGGATCTGCGAGAGCCAGGACTTGGTGGCGCTCCGCGGCTCGGCGATGCTGGCCTCGCTGGCGGGGCTGAACTTCTGCATCGCCCCGACCAGCAGGTGCCTGGAGAGCCTGCCGGAGATGCGGCTTCTGATCGCTCCGCTCGAGCTTTCGCCATCGGCGGCGGCGTGCGTGGAGCAGGCCCGCGAGCGAGGCGTGCGGGTGCTCCAGCGAGACGACGCCGCGGCCAATATGAGAGTGACGCGCGCCGAGATAGACGCCCTGAAGGCCGCATATGCCGAGACGCCCGCAAACTGGTGGGCCGACTTCGACCTGGTTCGCCCGTTGAGCGCCTTCGTTCGCATATTCCGGAAGGAAAACGGCGACTGGCGGATCTTCGTCTACAATGGGTGCGAGATCGGGTCTCCGCTGGGACGGCGCGTGCTGAACGAGGGCGCGGGGTATGCCGGCCGGGTGAGCCTGACGGCGCCGGCGGGCGCCACCGTGAGCTTCGTCGAGGGCTACGTCACCGATCTGCAGATCGACGGCCCGTCGGTTTCGTTCGGGCTGGACGGCGCTTTCGCGATCATCGAAGGAAAGCTGGACGCTTCCCGAGCCCAAGACGCCGCCTAGGCGTCGGTTTCATCTTCACCCTTGTCATGACGAGTCCGACCCTGATGAGCGAACCAACCATCGTCTTCATCCAGCGCGGCTTCCCGCCGTTCCTGAAGTACTGCGTCGCCCAGGCGCAGGCGTGCGGCTACCGCACGATCGTCCTCGGGGACGAGGAGGTGGGCGCTGCGGTCGACTGCGAATTCTACAACATTGCCGACTACTTCGCCGACGCCAGCCGCTTCGCCGAGCGCTACATCCACATTGGCTCGAACAGTTACGACTACGAGCTGTTCTGCTTCCAGCGCTGGTATGCGCTGCGCGAGCTGGCCCGCCAGATCGGCGGGGAAATCTACTACGTCGATTCCGACGTGCTGGTTTTCCCGGGCTTGGACTACGCCAAGCATCTGATTGGCGGGAAAAAGCTGTTCAACGTGCCGTGGATAAACTACTTCCGCAGCCACGAAGAGATTTCGTTCTACATCGACTTCGTCGATAGATGCTATGAGTCGGAAGAGAAGATCCGGGCCATCTCCGAAAAGTATCTGTATCACGGCATCGCGCAGATGTCCGACATGTACCTGTTCTACGAGATCGGCAGTCAGTATCCGGACCAAGTCGTCAACTTCAAGGACTTCGGTCACTACCTCGGGTTCGACAACTGCGTGCGCGACATGGTGGGTTACCAAACCCGCCATCACCACAAGATCGTCAACTTCCGGGATGGGCTGCCCTACTGCCCGCGGGACGTCGGAGGGGAGACGCGGTTCTTCTCGCTTCATTTCCAGGGCATGAGCAAGCCGCTGATGCAGTTGCTGCATACGATCAGCGACCCCAAGGCGCTGGAGCGCCTCGACGATCTGACCTTCTGGTTCGATCTGCCCGGACACAGCGCGGCGCCGGGCTACGACGTCGTCAAGGCGGCTTTCGACGAACTCTCGGCCGCCTCGCCCAGCGCCTAGAGCGCGCCAGGTTTGGATTGGGCCATCCAAACCTGGTCACCCAGCTCCAGGTGATGACGGCGTCTCGCCTGGCCGCGGGCCTCAGAACTCGAAGGTGGCGAGCTGGCAGGCGGCCTTGTCGCCGTCCTGCAGGACCCAGGCCTGGATCTTGCCCTTGAGCAGCGGGCTGGCGGCCGACCAGCCGGTGTCCGGCGCGGTGACCGCCGGCATGTTCTGCGGGACATCCGGGCGCGGCCGCCCGCCTTCGCCCGCCCCGACGATGCGCCCGGCCTCGTTGGTCAGCAGGATGTGGTCGCCGCGCTTCTTGGCCACGCCGTCCCAGCCCCAGCCTTCGAAGCCCACGCCGGGCTTTGCGCCTTCGTAGCGGACCCGGGCCACGTCGATATAGCCGTTGCAGGTCTCGCCGACGGTGAAGCGCTCTCGGATGGGCTTGCCGATCATCGACGCGCTCCACGCCGGGGGAGGCGGCAGGCTGTCGTTCGAGAGCGGCACGCTGGCCGGTTGCTCGCAGCCGGAGACCATGAAGCCGAACGCGGCTCCGACAAAGATCGTCCGAATTCTCATGGCGTCCTCCGTTGGCCGACTCGTCGCCATCGGCAAACTAGCGCGCCGCATTGCTTTCGCGAGCCGTTATCTTGGATCGTTCAGCGCGACGGCGACGAGGCCGCGCCGATCGCCGGGCGGGGCGGCGACAGGCCGGACTCGGAGATGTCCTGGGCCCGTTGGCCATAGTTTGCCGCCCAGATCGCGGCGGCCAGCAGGCACGCCGCGATGACCAGGATCACCCACCAGTGCGGATGGGAGGAACGGAGGCGATTGAACTGCGATGACCACTGCATTGAGCTTCAACGCACGCCGGCGACGATGGCTGCGTCGCGGCGTGCCGAAGTTGGGTCCAGGTCAGGGTCAGACGATGATGAAGTCGCCGGCCGAAGGCGGGCTGTTGGGAGGGTTGATGATCCACTCCTTCACCTCGCCGGTGGCGGTGTTCAGCCACATGACGTCGTCGACGCCGTCATGGTTGAAATCGCCGACCGCGGCCACCGTCCAGCCCGCGGCCATCGAACCGGGATCGAACGAACCCGCCCAGTTGCCGTCGCGGATGGTCCAGATGTCCATCTGGCCCGTGAACTGCTGGCGCCACAGGATGTCGTCGGTGCCGTCGCCGTTGAAGTCGCCAATGCCGGCGAACTGCCAGTCGGTGTTGTAGAAGCCCGGCGAGTAGGAACCGGCCCAGGCGCCATTCTTCAGCAGCCACAGGTCGACCTGGCCGGTCTGCGGGTTGCGCCAGAAGATGTCGGCCGTGCCGTCGCCGTTGAGGTCGCCGATCCCCTGCACGCCCCATTCGAGGTTGTAGGAGCCCAGGGTGTAGGCGCCGGTCTGGACGCCGTTCTTCATCAGGACGGCCTGGGTGACGCCCGTCTGGCTATTGCGCCACAGGAAGTCGTCGCCGCCGTCGGCGTTGAAGTCGGCCGCGCCGAAAAGGGTCCATTCCGAGCCGGGCGCGATGATGGTCATGCTGCCCTGGTTGGGCACGCCGTCCTTGATGAAGCTGGCGAGGTAACCGCCGGCGTCGGTCCTCCAGACGACGTCGTCGACGCCGTCGCTGTTGAAGTCGCCCACCGCGACCACGCTGCTGGCGCCCGAGACGGTCAGGTTGAAGGCCCCGGCGTTGCGGCCGTCGCTCATCAGCCAGCCGGTGTAGGCGTTGCTGAACTTGTAGTCCCACAGCACGTCGATGGAGCCGTCGCCGTTGAAGTCGCCGGACAGGGCCGGCTTCCAGTCCGACAGCGCGCGGGCCGGGTCGTAGGAGCCTGTCCAGTTGCCGCTGCGCAGGCGCCAGGCGTCGGTCTGGCCCGTGGCGGCGTTGCGCCACAGCACGTCGGCGTTGCCGTCGCCGTCGTAGTCGCCAAGGCCGGCGACCTGCCAGGTGGTGTCGTAGAAGCCCGGGGAGAACGAGCCCGCCCATGCGCCGTTCTTCAGCAGCCACCCGTCGACCTGGCCGGTCGTCGGATTGCGCCACAGCACGTCGCTGACGCCGTCATTGTTGAAGTCGGCGATGCCGGCCACGTTCCAGGCGGTGCTGTAGGCGCCCGGCACGAAGCTGCCGGTCTTGACGCCGCCGCTCATCAGCCAGGCCTCGACCTGGCCGGTGGTGGCGTTGCGCCACAGGATGTCGGCGTCGCCGTCGCCATTGAAGTCGCCCGAACCGACGACGTTCCAGTCCAAGCCCTTGTTGTCGCCCGGCGTGAAGTCGCCCGTGAAGCCGCCGTTGCGCATCATCCAGCCGGCCAGCTGGCCGGTGGCGGTGTTGCGCCACAGGATGTCGGCGTGGCCGTCTTCGTTGAAATCGGCGACCGCGGCCACGGCCCATTCGGTGCTCCGGACCCCGGGCGAGGCCAGGGACGTCAGCGTGGAGCCGTTCAGCGTCCGGATCTCCATCGCGCCGGTGGCCGTGTCGCGGAAGAGGATGTCGTCCTTGCCGTCGCCGTTGAAGTCGCCCAGGCCCGCGATGGCGCGCCCGGTCATGTCGGCCGGGGCCATGGAGTCGAACGCCTGGAACCCGTCGATGGTCCAGGCCTCGTACAGGCTCTTGCCGTTGCGCCAGATCACGTCCTGCAGGCCGTCGCCGTTGAGGTCCGCCGAGCCGGCGGTGCTCCACTCCGAGCCGTAGGAGATCGGGCGTATGCTGCCGATCGACAGCGTCGCCGGCGACGACACCGTGGTCATACTGGCCCGGCCCAGCTGGGCGATGGCCACGGCGGCGCCCGCGCCCGAACCGTCGGCGTCCCAGTAGAGCGTGCGGTTGGAGGTGTCGTAGAAGAGCGTGCGGCCAGCGCCGGTGGCGGCCGAGCCGAGCTGGAAGGTGATGCCGGAATCGGCCAGGGTCGTTCCGGTCAGGGTTCCGAAATCGCCGCGGTCGAGGCCGATCTTGTCAACATTGACCACGAAGTCGGTGATGAAGTCCTTGCTGCCGGTCTGCAGCACGAAGGTGTCCGAGCCCAGGCCGCCGGTATAGGTGTCGCCCTGGGCGTTGCCCTTGAGGACGTTGTTCAGTTCGTTGCCGATCAGGATGTCGGCGCCGAAGCCGCCGATGGCGTTCTCGATCCACACGCCGGCGGCGATCGTCAGGCCGCCGTTCACCTTGCCCACGTAGGAGACGAAACCGCCGCCGCCCGGCGCGTTGAGCAGGGTCGCGGGGCGCAGGTCGATGACGGCCGCGTCGAGCGCGCTGGACGCCGATATCGTGTCCACGCCGCCTGTGTCCCAGATCGCCCGGTAATAGGCCGACGCCGTGATGTCCAGGATGGGAAGGGAATAGACGGTGTTGCCGGTGTTGGCCGCGACGGCGCCGTACTTGTCCTGCAGGGCCGCGATGTCGAGCGCCATCGGCCCGGCCTGGCCGCCGTAGCTGTAGGAGACGAACTTGCCGGCCGGGCCCGAGGGCCAGCCGTCGTTGTACGACATGATCGTGTAGACGCCCTGGTTCAGCCCGGCCGAACCGTAGGAGCCGAACTCGGACAGGACGCCTTCCATGACCTCCGACGAGCCGCCGGCGTCGTGCGGGTGCGCCAGGCCCAGGCCATGGCCGATTTCGTGCAGGATGGTGCTGTAGGCGATGCCGCCGATGTTGAGGCTTTCGGCGTTCCAGCTGGCCAGGGTCGGCGAGAAGACGCCGATCGCCGGCGACGAGGGCGGGGTCGTCATCATGCCGGCCACGCCGTCGTCGAGGCCGGAATCCAGCACCATGACCATCGTGGCCTGGCTGCGGTCGGTGACGACGGTGAACCGGACGTTGGCCACGGCCGAAATCGCCGAGGTGACGTTCATCACCGAGCGGATTTCCTCGTTCGTCCAGGCGCGATCGGCGGAATAGCCGCCGAAGGTCTGGCCGGCGCCGGCGAAGTAGATCCGGACCTCCGACGTGTTGAGCTTCGTGCCCCAGTCGATGGTGTCGACGGGGTCCTGCGGACCGATCTGCTGGGCCGTCAGGGTGTAGCGGCCGGTTTCGTCCGAGAAGGCCCGGGCGGTGACGTAGTAGACGCCGGCCGTCGTCGGGGTGAAGCGGACCTCGGAGTTCAGGCCGTTCGGACCGTCGTCGTTGGAGGCGACGATCTTGCCGCTGGCGTCGCGGATCTCGATGAAGGGGTCGCCGAGGCCGCCCGAGGTCGCCGCGTTCAGCGCGAACACATAGCCCTGGCCGCCGTTCAGCGTGATCCGATGCCAGTCGGTGTCGCTGGCGAAGTCGATCTGGCTGCTGACGCTGCCGCCCACCGTGAGCACCGAGGTGGTGGAGGTGGTGTCGGGAATGTTGTCGGTCGGGGTCGCCGCGCTGACCGCCAACAGTGAGTAGCTGCCCGGACGCCCGTCGGCGGAGCCGGCCGAGACGTAGATGTAGCCCGAACTGGTCGCCGTGTAGCTGTAGCGGGAATCGAGCGAGGTCAGCGAGTCGTCGTTCTCGCCGATCAGCAGGCCGCTGCTGTCGTAGATGCGCAGGTAGGGGTCGGGCAGCGAGGTTCCCGCCGCGTTGCCGCTCATCGTGTAGCTGGAGAGCGCGATCGTGTAGGTCCGCCCCGCCTCGACCTGCAGGCGATACCAGTCGGTGTCGTTCGCCGAGTTGATCCAGCCGAAGGTGACGCTGCTCAAGGTGAACGTCGTCGACGCGTTGCCCGGCACCGTGTCGGCGCCCTGGGTCTGGGCGATTTCCAGGAGAGGAGAGCCCAGACGCGCGACTTCGGAAGAGACCACGACGTCGAGCTCGGGGCTCTGCGTTCGGTAAGAAATCACATCAACTTGCACGTTAACCGCCACAACAAGCGCTACCTTTCGGTTGAAGCTTGTTGTGGCGGGCGTTGCAAGGCCAATGCTGCGGAAAATTGCGAATTCCGCGGCCGGGTTTCCGGTATGTCACATCGACGTCAGGCGATGATGAAGTCCCCGGCCGAAGGGGCCGTGTTCGGCGGGGTGACGATCCACTCCTTCACCTCGCCGGTGGCGGCGTTCAGCCACATGATGTCGTCGACGCCGTCGTGGTTGAAGTCGCCGACCGAGGCCACCGTCCAGCCCGCCGGCATGGCGCCGGGATCGAACGAGCCCGCCCAGTTGCCGTCGCGCAGGGTCCAGATGTCCATCTGGCCGCTGAACTGCTGGCGCCACAGGATGTCGTCGGTGCCGTCGCCGTTGAAGTCGCCGATGCCGGCGAACTGCCAGTCGGTGTTGTAGAAGCCCGGCGAATAGGAGCCGGCCCAGGCGCCGTTTTTCAGCAGCCACAGGTCGACCTGGCCGGTCTGCGGGTTGCGCCACAGGACGTCTGCGGTGCCGTCGCCGTTGAAGTCGCCGACGCCCTGGACCTTCCAGTCGAGATTGTAGGCGCCCAGGGTGTACGAGCCGACCTGCTGGCCGTTCGAGATCAGGCTTGCCTGGGTGACGCCGGTCTTGGCGTTGCGCCAGAGCAGGTCGTCGGTGCCGTCGGCGTTGAAGTCGCCGGCGCCGAACAGGGTCCAGTCCGCGCCCGGCGAGGCCGGAGCGAAGGCGCCCGCATAGCCGCCGGACTTGATGTACCAGCCGTCGAGCGCGCTGTTCTCGGGGCTGCGCCAAATCAGGTCGTCGGTGCCGTCGCCGTTGAAGTCGCCCACGGCCGCCACTTCGAACGCGCCATGGCCGCCGGTGTTGAAGCTGCCCGACTGGGCGCCGTTGCGCATGTACCAGCCGTCGACCGCGCCCGTGTAGTTGTTGCGCCAGATCAGGTCCTGGGTGCCGTCGGCGTTGAAGTCGCCGGTGGCCGCCAGAGCCCAGTCCGAGCCGTGCGTGCGCGGGTCGGAAGAGCCCGTCCAGTTGCCGCTGCGGAGGCGCCAGGCGTCGATCTGGCCGCTGCTGGCGTTGCGCCACAGCACGTCGGCGTTGCCGTCGCCGTTGTAGTCGCCCAGGCCGGCGACTTCCCAGCTGGTGTTGTAGTTGCCCGGCGAGAACGAGCCGGCCCAGGCGCCGTTCTTGAGCAGCCAGCCGTCGACCTGGCCGGTCGTCGGATTGCGCCACAGCACGTCGCTGACGCCGTCATTGTTGAAGTCGGCGATGCCCTGGACTTCCCACGCGGTGCTGTACGCGCCGGGCACGAAGCTGCCGGTCTTGACGCCGTTGACCATCAGCCAGGCCTCGACCTGGCCCGTGGCCGTGTTGCGCCACAGGATGTCGGCGTTCTTGTCGCCGTTGAAGTCGCCCATGCCGACGACTTTCCAGTCCGTGCCCTTGTTGTCGCCCGGCGTGAAGCCGGTCGAGAAGCCGCCGTTGTTCAGCAGCCAGCCGTCCAGCTGGCCGGTGGAGGTGTTGCGCCACAGGATGTCGGCGCGGCCGTCGTTGTTGAAGTCGGCGGTTCCGGCGATCGTCCAGCCGGCGCCGTGGCTGCCCGGATTGGTCGAGCCGGCCCAGGCGCCGTTGTTGAGGAACCAGATGTCGGCGGTGTTGGTCGAGGCGTTCCACCACAGGATGTCGTCGACGCCGTCGCCGTTGTAGTCGGCCGCGCCGGCCACGTCCCAGCCGGCGCCGTGGCTGCCCGGCGTGGTCGAACGGCGCCACTCCATGCCGTTGATGATCCAGAGATCGGTCTCGCCGGTATTGGTGTTCAGCCACAGCGCGTCGTCGGTGCCGTCGTGGTTGAAGTCGCCGGTGGCGGCGACCTTCCAGCCGGTGGTGTGGGTGGTCGGCGCGCCGTTGCCGATCGACCGGGCGGTCATCGGGTTGCTCTCGGCCACCCGCAGGGTCGAGGCGCCGATGCGGGCGAACTGGACCGCCGCGCCGGCGCCGGAGCCGTCGGCGTCCCACGAAATCGCGCCGGTGGCGGCGTTGTAGAGAATGGTCGGGGCGGTGGTCGTCGCGCTGGCGCCGACCACGAACGCCACGCCGGCCGTGGCCAGAGAGCCCGAGGCGCCCAGGCCGAAACCCGCGCGATCCAGGGCGATCTTGTCCTGGCCGGCCACGAAGTCGAGGATGGCGTCGACCGCGCCGCCGCTGCGGTTGAAGCCGAAGGTGTCCGCGCCCGCGCCGCCGTACAGGGTGTCCTGGCCCTCGTAGCCGGTGATCACGTTGGCGCCGGCGTCGCCGCGCAGCACGTCGGCGAAGTCCGAGCCGGCGAGGTTCTCGATCGAATAGTAGAGGTCGCCGGCCGCGTCGCCGGTGTTGTGGGACAGGTTGGTGAAGTCGACATAGACGCCGGTCGTGGCGCGCCGGAAGCCGGCGGTGTCCGAGCCGGCCCCGCCGTCCAGGCTGTCGCCGCCGCCGCCGCCCTCGATCAGGTCGTTGCCGTTCTGGCCGAGCAGGGTGTCGTAGCCGCCCAGGCCGTAGAGGCGGTCGTCGCCGTCGCCGGCCTGGATCACGGTGCCGCTCGCCGACCCGGTCAGGTTGTCGCCGAACGCGCTGCCGATGATGCCCTCGATGCTGGCGTAGGTGTCGCCCGCGGCGTCGCCGGTGTTGCGGGTGGGGTCGCTGAGGTCGACGGTCACGGCCAGGGCGTCGGCCACCGTCACCTTGGCGTAGGACACCCAGTCGAAGCCCGCGCCGCCGTCCATGAAGTCGGCGCCGCCCATGCCCGACAGGATGTCGTCGCCGCCTTCGCCGTAGAGGAAGTCGTCGCCGGTCAGGCCCAGGATGTTGTTGCCGTTGTCGTCGCCGTACAGCCGGTCGCCGCCGAAGAACGAGCCGGCCAGGTCGCGGAAGTTGACATAGGTGTCGCCGGCGGCGTGGCCGGTGTTGATCGACGGATCCTTCAGCGAGACCGTCAGCCCCGTGGGCGAGGTCTCGTAGTCGAGATAGTTGCCGCCCGCGCCGCCGTCCATGTAGTCGGCCCCGGCGTCGCCGATGATCACGTCGTAGCCGTCGCCGCCGAACAGCCGGTCGTCGCCCGCCAGGCCCCACAGCTGGTTGGCGTCGGCGTCGCCGTAGAGCGTGTCGTTGTAGTTGGTGCCGGTCAGGTTCTCGACGCTGGCGTCGTAGGTGTCGCCCGCGGCCCAGCCGGTGTTGATGCTGGAGTCGGCCAGCGACGCGATCAGGCCGGCGTTGGCCAGCTGGTAGCTGGCGATGTCGTCGTCGGCCCCGCCGTCGAAGTGGTCCACGCCCACGCCGCCGACCAGGTTGTCGTCGCCCGCGCCGCCATAGAGCCAGTTGGTGCCGGCGCCGCCGTAAAGGGTGTCGCCGCCGCCCAGGCCGTAGAGCTTGTTGTCGCCCGCGCCGCCATAGAGGCCGTCGTCGAAGTTCGAACCGATGATGTTCTCGATCGAGGTGAACTTGTCGCCATGGGCGTCGCCGACGTTCTGGCTGGGCGTGCCCTCGAGATAGACCTCGACGCGCGATCCGGCGGTCGCGTAGCTGACGGTATCCTCTCCGGCGCCGCCGTTCAGCTCGTCCGCGCCGCCCAGCCCCGAAAGGGTGTCGTTGCCGCCGCCGCCGTTGAGGATGTCGTCGCCTCCGGTGCCGACCAGATTGTCGTCACCCGCCGTGCCGTTGATGGTCGCCATCCAGCGCCTCCGCCTGTTCGCCGATCTTCCGTCGAGATACGCACGCCAATGCCAAGCCCCCCTGGAACGCGGCGCGTATCAGGAGTGACGCATATCCAACGAATTGGAAATTATTCGTTCTGTGCGATCGTTTTTTACAGTCGCCGCAGATTCGACCCGGACCAACGCGGCGGAAGGACGCAATCGACGGGCGTCGGCGCCCGTTTTCAGGCCGCCAGGCGCGTACGCCAGTAGTCGAGCAGGCGTTGCAGCGTGTCTTCGAACGCCATCTCGGGCCGCCAGCCGCAGGCCGCGTGAATGGCGGCGTTCGAGCCGCCCGCCCTGGCGATGGCCGAGGGGCGCAGGCGTTCGGCGTCCACCTCGACCGACACGTCGACGGAGGTCAGGCCGAGCATCGTGTCGAGCACCGAGCGGATCGATCGCGTCCGGCCGGAGCAGATGTTGAAGGTCGAGGCAGGATCCAGCGCGTCCGCGTTGCTCAGCAGCAGGTTCGCCGCGCGGACCATGTCGGCGATGTCGCAGAAGTCGCGCTCGGCCGACAGGTCGCCGACCTTGATCGTCGGCGGCGCCTCGCCGCGCTCGATGCGCGCCAGCTGGGCGGCGAACGAGGAGGTGACGAACCGCTCGTCCTGGCCGGGTCCGATCTGGTTGAACATCCGCAGTATAAGGTGGGGGCCTTTGTGGACGTCCCGGATCATGTACTCGGAGGCCGACTTCGAGCGGCCGTAGGCGTTGGTCGGCTGGAGAGGGGCGTCCTCGGTGACCTGGTCGTGGTCGAGGAAGGTGCGGCCGTAGCATTCGCCGCTGCTGGCGAACACGAAGAGCGCGTCCGGGGCGTGGCGGTGCAGGCTTTCGATCAGGTTGTAGGTGGCCAGGAAGTTGCCGCGCCACATGTCGAGCTGGGCGGAGGCGGCCAGGTGAACGCTCGACTGGGCCGCCAGGTGAATGACCGTGGTCGGGCGAAACGCCTCGATGACGGGGTCCACGGCCTGGTCCATGCACAGGTCGACGCAGGCAGTTTGTACGCGAGGGCCCAGGGCGGCGGCGTCGCCATCCCTGCGCGCGGTGGCCAGGAAGGCGGCCGACGGCCAGGTGTGCTGCAATTGGCCCAGCAGCGCCCGCCCCACGAAGCCGCCTGCTCCGGTGACGAGCACCCGTTGATCTTCCGGCTTACCCACGCATCCAACCCAGCTGCTGACATAGCGAAGCGCGCCAGGCCCTCGCCAGGGGCGGCGCCGCGTCTCCGCTCACGATGAAACGTCTCGCGACGGACGCCGCCGACCTCGCCCGCGAGTTCGGGGCGACCCCTTGCGTTCGCTCCTAGCTTATCCCGACGGGCCGCGCATCGATAAATTGCCGGGCGGACGAGGCGGCGCATGCGGCCTCCATGTGCATGGGGGAGTTCTTCAGCAGGCGCGGGCGGTTACAACTTGAAGGCATAATCGCTTGGATTCCGGCTTGGGCTATTGTACGCGCAGCCAGCATTGCTCCATTTCGAATCGCGGGGGTCCTTATGAAGACGGCATTGGTCACTGGCATTACCGGCCAGGACGGAGCCTACTTGGCGTCTAACCTCCTCGAGCGTGGCTATAAAGTCTACGGTACGTACCGTCGTGGCAGCTCGGTCAATTTCTGGCGGTTGTCCGAAGTCGGCGCCCTGGGGCACGAAAATCTCGAACTGGTCGAGTACGACCTGCTCGATATTGGCTCGGCCTTCCGTCTGATCGAGAAGTACCAGCCCGAAGAAGTCTACAACCTCGCCGCCCAGAGCTTCGTCGGCGTTTCGTTCGAGCAGCCGGTCGCCACCGCCCAGATGACCGGCGTGGGTCCGCTGAACCTGCTCGAAGCCATCCGGATGGTGAACTCCAAGATCCGCTTCTACCAAGCCTCGAGCTCGGAGATCTTCGGCCTGGTGCAGGCCGTGCCGCAGAACGAGGACACCCCGTTCTATCCGCGCAGCCCGTACGCGGCCGCCAAGCTGTTCGCCCACTGGCTCACGGTCAACTACCGTGAATCCTACGACATGTTCGCCTGCAGCGGCATCCTGTTCAACCACGAGTCCCCGCTGCGCGGCCAAGAGTTCGTGACGCGCAAGATCACCAACACCGCCGCCCAGATCGTCCTGGGCAAGGCCGACGTGCTGGAGCTCGGCAACCTGGACGCCAAGCGCGACTGGGGCTACGCGGCCGAATACTGCGAAGGCATGCGCCTCATGCTGCAGCATGACACGCCCGACACCTTCGTGCTGGCCACCAACCGCACCGAAACCGTCCGCAGCTTCGTCGAGATGACCTTCAAGGCGCTCGACATCGCCATCGAATGGAAGGGCGAGGGCGTCGACGAAGTCGGCCTGGACGCCAAGACGGGCAAGACCCTGATCAAGATCAACCCGCGCTTCTTCCGTCCCTCGGAAGTCGAGCTGCTGCTGGGCGACCCGGCCAAGGCCAAGGCCGCGCTCGGCTGGGAGCCGAAGACCTCGCTCGAGGAACTGTGCCGCATCATGGTCGAGGCGGACATGCGACGTAACAAGGCCGGCGCCTCCTTCTAAAGAGGCGTTCGGTTCGGACCAGGCGGCGCCCCTCGCGAGGCGCGGCCTGGTCAAGACGCCGAGCTGAATGCGGCGGTTCACTCCGGGGCGTTGTCTTTGAACAGCTATTTCGATCTTTCGACGTCCGCTCGCTGGTCCGGGCACGCCGTTGGCATCGTGCGCGTCGAGCGCGAACTCGCCCGCCGGGCCGCCTTGTCGGCCGACATGGGCTTCTGCGTCTACGACCGCGCGGAGCGGTGCTTCAAGCAGATCGATCCCAAGGCGGTCGCCCCGATCCTGGCGGGCGAAATCACGGTGTCGTTCGACCTGCCCGCCGAAGAGCTGCCGGCGCCGCCCGAGAGCTGGCGCTTCCGGGCGCGCGAGGCGGTGCTGCGGCATCCCAGGCTCTATCAGGCGGTGCAGCGCGTGCGCGGCCGCCGCTTTTCCCTGACCGAGATCGCCGATGTCCGGCGCTACGAGGCCGAGGCGCGCTCGGCGCCCAAGCCGAAGTCGACCATCGTCCCGCTGGCCGACGTCGTCATCGGGAAGATCGCGCTCGACGCCGACACCCGGATCATCTCCGGCGGCCTGGACTGGGAATACAAGGACCTTCGGGCGATCTACGAGCTGAAGAAGGTCCATGGCTTCTCCTACGCGGCGATCGTCTACGACCTGATCCCGCAGATGATGCCGCAGTTCGTCGTGCCGTCGTACGTGAACCTGCTGAAGGACTATTTCGGCGAGCTGTTCTGGGTCGCCGACGCCTGCATGTGCATCTCCGAGTCCACCCGCCGGGACATGATGCGCTATTGCGAGCAGTTCGGCATTCCCGCGCCCCGTTCGGACGCCTTCCCCCTGGGCTGCGACGTGGTCTCAGCCAAGCGCGAGTCCGGCGAGGCCGAGCCGCCCGCGGAGCTCCCGCCCGAGCTGGAAGGCAAGCGCTACGCGCTCTTCGTCTCGACGATCGAGCCGCGCAAGAACCATCGCACGCTCTACCAGGCCTGGACGCGCGCCATGGACGAGGGGCGCCTGGACCCGGCCAAGCACCGTCTGGTGTTCGTCGGGCGCAGCGGCTGGGCGGTCGGCGACCTGATCCAGGAGATGGACGCCAATCCGGTGGCGCAGGAAACCATCGTGCGGCTCTCGAACATTTCGGACGCCGAGCTCGACCTGCTCTACAAGCATGCCGACCTGGGCCTCTTCCCGTCGTTCTACGAAGGCTACGGCCTGCCCCTGGCCGAGATGCTGGGACACGGCAAGGCCTGTCTCTCCAGCCGTTCCGGCTCGCTCGAGGAGGTTGGCGGCGATCTGGTCGAGTACATCGACCCGCTCGACACCCTGGGCTGGTCGGAGGCGATCGTCCGGATGTTCAACGACAAGACCGCCCGCACGGCCCTGGAGCGGCGGGTGGCCAAGACCCACAAGCCGGTCACCTGGGACGCCGCCGCCGACCTGTTCTTCGCCCGGCTGAAGGATCTGTAGAATGCCGCGGGTTCTCAGCCTTTCGACCTATCCCGTCGTGCAGCCGATCCATGGCGGGCAGCGGCGCATCCACGCCTTCTCCCAGCGCCTGGTCGCCGGCGGCTGGGAGTTCGTCAATGCGTCGGTCTACGATCCCGACCATTATTCCGGCGCGGCGGTCGGCCCCAACGACCTGCCCCTGCGCTACCCGGGCATGGCGTGGCGCGGCCTGCCGCTGGTCGGCGACCTGCAGGCCGGCGAGTTCGCCGCCACCTCGCCTGAGGCCTATGCCCATTTCGCCCGCCTGGTGGAACGCCTCGCGCCCGACTTCATCCAGCTCGAGCAGCCGTTCCTGTGGCCGCTGGTCAAGCGGCTGCGCGCCGAGGGCGTCGCGGCGGACACGCCGGTGATCTACTCCTCCCAGAACTGGGAGGCCCCGCTGAAGCACAAGATGCTGGTCAAGGCCGGCGCGCCGGAGGCCAAGGCCCGCGAGGTCGCCGAAGCGATCACCGCGCTCGAGCGCGAGCTTTCGTGCGCCTCGGCCGCCATAGTCGCGGTTTCGGAGTCGGACGCCGAGCACTATCGCGCCGCGGCTCCCGACGTGCCGGTGTTCGTCGTTCCCAACGGGGTCTCGCGCCCGGTGACGCCGACGCCCGAGGACGAGCGCGCCTGCGACATCTACGAGGGTCGCAAGTATCTGCTGTTCGTCGGCAGCGCCTATCCGCCCAATATCGAGGGCTTCCTGCATCTGGTGCTGAAGAACGGGCTGTTCTTCTTCCCGCCCGAAAAGAGCGTGGCGATCTGCGGCGGGGTCTCCCACGGCATTTTCGGCAACGGCGTGTACCAGGCCCAGATCCACGCCAACAGCCGGCGCTGCCAGTTCTTCGCCGACGTCTCGGACGGCGAGCTCGAGGCGCTCAAGCGCGGATCCCACGCGGTGATCCTGCCGATCCAGTTCGGCGGCGGAAGCAACCTGAAGACCGCCGAGGCCCTGGCCTCGGGGCGCTGGGTCGTGGCCACCTCGATCGCGATGCGCGGTTTCGAGCGGTTCGCCAACGCCCCGGGCGTGCTGGTCGCCGACACGCCCGACGCGTTCCGCGACGCCATCGTCAAGGTGCTGGCCTCGCCGCCGCTGAAGCTGACCGCCGCCCAGGCCAAGGCGCGGGAGTCGGTCTATTGGGACCGCTGCTTCGACGCCGCCGGCTACATCGAATTCTTCGACCGGCAAGCCGTCGGCGCCTGAGCTCAAGAACCGTCGCCTTCATGGTCCACGTTCCTTACCCGCAGGGCAACTTCCTCGCCGAATACGCGTCGATCGTGAACGCGTTGACCGAGGGCCGCGCCTATGACGCTCGGCCTGCCGGGTTCTTCCACGGCGTGACGCCCGAGTACGACCGGCGATGGGAATACGAGCGCGCGCTGGCGGCCATACCGGTCGACCTCGGCCGGTCGGCGATCGAACTGGCGGCGCCGGAAAGCTTCTTCGGCCTGTTTGCGTCGGCCTACTACGGCGGTTTCACTGTCGCCGACGTCCTGCCGGCCGATCGGTTCGACCCCGAGGCGCGCCGAAACTGGGCCGAGGTCATGGCGACCTTCCCCGAGCGCCTGGCCTATGCCCCGGCGCTGCCCGGCCCGGTCGACCGGCTGTTCGACGCGGCGTTCGCCTTCCGCATCTTCGAGAACATACCCGACGATTTCGCCCTCATGGCGCGCCTTCGCGAGGTCCTCGCCCATGATGCGCATGTGGCGATCTCAGTGGCGTTCTCGCACGCCGGCGAGTTCGCGTTCGACGCCGGCGCGGGCTTCCGTGTGTACGGAGAAGAACGTCTCCGCGCTTTATTGGATGGTTTCCAGATTACCAGTTGGCAGCCCTTGGAAAGTGCATCAGAGGTTGCTACTTCGCCACGTCCGTTCGATCTGACCCTGCTGCACGTAGGCGCGAAACGGGTTTGAGTTCTCGCCGGCCGTGCTTTCCGGCGTTAAGGCTGACAGGCGCGCGACGCGTCCTGCTGGAGGTTTGATGATCGGCGCCGGCCCCTACATTCGTTTCCGCAATGGTTTCGAGGATTTGCTCGCGACGCCGCGCGATATCCGAGCCATCTTCGTCATGGCCTGGGACGATGTCACGGCCAAGTACAAGCGCACCATCCTGGGCCCGTGGTGGCTGGCCCTGGCCCACTTGGCCATGATGCTGGGCATCGGCTTCCTGCTTGGCGCGGTGTTCAAGCGCCCCTTCCTCGAGTACGTGGTCTATGTCGGCCTGGGCCTGACCTTCTTCACGCCGATCCTGGGCGCGCTGGCCGACGGTCCGAACGTCTTCCTCCGCTACAAGACCTGGATCCTGGGGAGCAGCTATCCGCTGGCCTCGTACGTGATCCGCAGCGTGCTGAACATGCTGGTGATCATGCTTCACCAGCTTCCGGCGATCCTGCTGTTCTGGGTGCTGGCCAAGCTGCCGCTGCATTTCCACATGCTGCTGTCGATCGTCGGACTGTTCCTCACCGTGCTGTTCGCGGTCGGGGTGATGCTGCTGCTCGGTCCGTTGGGCGTGCGCTTCCGCGACCTGGGTCCGGCCACCCAGGCGCTGACCTCGGTGCTGACCATCCTGACCCCCGTCTATTGGGACAAGGGCGCCCTGAACGGCGCCACCAATCCGGTCCTGGTCGCCAACCCGGCCTATCACCTGCTGCAGATCGTCCGCGGTCCGCTCCTGGGCGACTTCCCCACGACGCTGAACTGGGTCGCCGGCGGCGGCGCGGCGGTGCTGGTCTTCGTGCTCGGCGCCCTGGTGTTCAGCCGCTCCTACTGGCGGATCTCGGTCTCCCTGTGAGCGAAACGCGGGCAGGCAGGATCGATCGCGCCTCGAGGGTAGCGGGATGAACAGGCTTCCGGAAACGGTGCACGACGAGCGGGCCTTCTTCAACGCCGCGATCCGGATGCACGACGAGATCCTGCTCGCCGCGCCGTCCGCGGTGGCCGAGGAGACGAACTATCCGTTTCAGGGGCACGAACTCTGGGACAGCTATTTCGTCGGCCAGGCCCTGTCGTGCCTGCCGCGGCCGCGTCGCAAGATCCTGTTGTTCGCGCGCGCCAACCCGTTGCTGCTCGCGGCCCTGCGCGAGACCGGGGCCGAGGTCGTCGACTATGCGGCCACGCCGGCGCTGTCGCTGAAGGCCCTGCTGCCCAAGCGCTGGCGGAGCGCCGAGGGGCGACTGGCCGACATCGCCCGTTCCGGTCGCATCGGCGGCGCGGACACCGTGGTGATGGACACTATGATCAACGAGACCGCCGATCCGTTGGGCGTGCTGCGCAGCTTCGCCAACCTGGTCGGGCCCGAGGGTGCGGTGATCTGCGTTCTCCGCATGTCCACGGAGGGGCGCCACGACTATCATCGCGAGCTCGGTTTCGTGCTGCCGTCGCGAGACGACGTGCTGGCGCTGCATGCCGACGGCTTCGAGGTCGAGCTGGTCGCCAAGACCAGCCGCGAAAGCGACCATGAGGCCTGGCCGGGGTACAAGATCGTCGGCCTGCTCGTGAGGCCGCGGTCGTGATCATCGACGCCTGCACTTTCTACAACGAGTTCGGCCTGCTGAAGCTTCGGATGGCCACGCTCGCGCACGTGGTCGACAAGTTCGTCGTCGTCGAGATGGGCGTGACCCATTCGGGCGTGCGCAAGGGCTTCGTGCTGGAAGACTATCTCGACCAGCTGCCGGTCCCGCGCGAGCGCATCTGCTACGTCAAGCTCTGCGACTGGCCGCGCGTGAACCCGCGCCACGAGGCCGATCGCTGGGTTCTGGAGAACTTCCAGCGCAACGCCATCACCCGCGGCCTGGAGATGATCGGCGCGGGCAAGGACGACACCGTGATCATCTCGGATGTCGACGAGATTCCCGATCCCGCGGCGATCCCGGTGGCCGTCGCCGCGCTGCGGACCAAGCCGTTCGCCGTCCTGGTGCAAGTCTACCGCAAGCACTTCATCAACGGCTTGCCCCACGCCTACGTCAATTCCCCCCTCTGGCTGGGTTCGGTGCTCTGCCGGGTCGGCCAGCTGGATACGCTGGACGCGACCGCCTGCCGGCGCGGCGACGGCGACCGCGCGGCGTTCCTGTGGACCGACGGCGCCATGCGGGCGGACACGGCCTACATCACCCGCGGCGGCTGGCATCTGACCTACATGGGCGGCGTGGACGCCGTGCGCCTCAAGCTCGAGAGCATCGTCGAAGGCCTCGAGGCCCACCAGCCCAAGGCGTTCTTCGTGCCGCAAAGAAGCCGCCATAATTTCCGAGATGGCCGTACGCCGCAGGTCGAGCGGTGGCTGGCCGAAACGGACATCGGCATCGTGCCTCGACGGCCGCTGTCGACGCCCGAACTGAGATATTTGCCCGAGCCCGTCCTGACGGATCCAACCGAATGGGAATGGCTCTGGTGGTACGCACAAACGATCGACTGAACCGGCCGTCCTGGTCAGTCGAATAAGCCGAGGTAGTAGTCTTGACGATCGGTATCCACGCACACGGCCTGGAGGTCACGTTCCCGGTGTACGCATCGGGGCGGGAGATGTCCTTGTTCTACTCCCTGGCCCGTTCGGGGGCGCAGCGCTTCATGAAGAAGCAGGGCGCCGGACCCGTACTGGTGCAGGGCCTCAAGCGCATCTCGTTCTCGCTGAGCGAGGGCGACCGCATGGGGGTCATCGGCCGCAACGGTTCAGGCAAGTCCACCCTGCTGCGCACGGCCGCCGGCTATCTCAAGCCCTCGGGCGGCCGCCTGGAAGTGCAGGGCAGCATCGGCACCCTGATCGACCTGGGCATCGGCATCAACGGCGAACGCAGCGCCAAGGAGAACGTCCACTTCACCGGCAAGCTGGCCGGCCTGAACAAGGCCGAGATCCAGGCCTTCGACGAGGACGTCCAGACCTTCGCAGACATCGGCGCCTTCTACCACCTGCCGTTCGACACCTATTCGTCGGGCATGAAGCTGCGCATCCTGTTCGCGATGATCACGCACTTCAAGCGCGACATCCTGATCGTCGACGAAGTGTTCGGCGTGGGCGACACCCACTTCGCCGAGCGCGCCTACGAACGCATGACCGGCTTCGTCCACACGTCCAAGACCATGATGCTGGCGACCCACTCCGAAGGTCTGCTCCGGCAGTTCTGCAACAAGTGCATGTGGCTCGACAACGGCCAGATCCGGGCGCTGGGCACGCCAGACGAGGTGCTGGAAGCCTATCACGCCGGCTGAGCCTGGCGCGTGGCGGCGGCGACGCCGTCACGACAAAGGCTTGCGGACCTAGAGCGCCAGGGAGTACGGGCCTGCACATGACCCTCGACATCACCGCCATCCGCGCCGCCGCCGATCGTCTGGCCGGCCACATCGAGCGCACCCCGTGCCGCTATTCGCGGACGCTGTCGAAGATCACCGGCGCCGAGGTGTGGGTGAAGTTCGAGAACCTGCAGTTCACGGCCGCCTACAAGGAGCGCGGGGCGCTCAACAAGCTGCTGCTGCTGTCGGACGTGGAGAAGCAGCGCGGCGTCATCGCCGCCAGCGCCGGCAACCACGCCCAGGGCCTGGCCTATCACGCCGCCCGCCTGGGCGTGCCCGCAACTATCGTCATGCCCAAGACCACCCCCTTCGTGAAGGTGCAGCACACCCGCGACTTCGGGGCCACCGTGGTCATCGAAGGCGAGACCTACGACGACGCCAACGCCCACGCCCGCAAGCTGTGCGCCGAGCAGGACCTGACCTTCGTCCACCCGTTCGACGACTACGACATCATGGCCGGCCAGGGCACCATCGCCCTGGAGATGCTGGAAGACGCGCCGGACCTGGAGATCCTGCCGGTGCCGATCGGCGGCGGCGGCCTGATCAGCGGCGTGGCCACCGCGGCCAAGGCCGTGAAGCCCGACATCCGCATCGTCGGCTGCGAGCCGGCCATGTATCCGTCCTTCACCGCCAAGATGCGCGGCGTGCAGGCTCATTGCGGCGGCCAGACCATTGCCGAGGGCGTGGCGGTCAAGCAGGTCGGCGAGCTGACCTACGCCGTGGCCCGGCCGCTGATCGACGATGTGCTGCTGCTGGAAGAGCCGCACCTGGAGCAGGCCGTCTCGCTATACTGCAACGTCGAGAAGACCATCGCCGAGGGCGCCGGCGCGGCGTCGCTGGCGGCGCTGCTGGCCTATCCGGAACGCTTCCGCGGCAAGAAGTGCGGCCTGATCCTCTGCGGCGGCAACATCGACACCCGCCTGCTGGCCTCGGTGCTGACCCGCGAACTGGTGCGCGCCCAGCGCCTGGTGTCCCTGCGCATCGTCGGCGACGACCGCCCGGGCCTGCTGTCGACCGTCTCGCACGTCATCGGGACGATGGGCGCCAACATCATCGAGGTGAACCACAACCGCCTGGCGCTCGACGTGCCGGCCAAGGGCGCGGAGTTCGACATCACCATCGAGACCCGCGACGCCCAGCACACCCAGGAAGTCATCGACGCCCTGCGCGAGCACGGCTACCCGCCGCGCACGGTTTAGTCGGCTGGTTCCTGAATGAAGAAGGGCCCCTCTCCAGCCGGAGAGGGGCCCTTTCTGTTTGCGGTGCGTGGTCCTCGTCCTTCGACGAGCTCAGGATGAGGACCAGATCGCAAGCCGTGCATTCGAGAACCTCACCCTGAGCTTGTCGAAGGGCGGGGTTCTCGCGCCGTAGCCTACAACAGCGACGAGATCGCCTTGCGGGCCGCCTCGCCCAGGTCCGGGCGCTTCAGGGCCAGGGCGACATTGGCCTTCAGCAGGCCGATCTTGTCGCCGCAGTCGTGGGTGTCGCCTTCGTAGACATAGGCGTGGAAGGCCTGGTCCTGCATCAGCTTGGCCATGGAGTCGGTCAGCTGGATCTCGTTGCCGGCGCCCTTTTCCTGGCTGGCCAGCAGGTCGAAGATCTCCGGCTGCAGGATGTAGCGGCCGGCGATGGCCCAGTTCGACGGGGCCGTGCCCTTGGGCGGCTTCTCGACCATGCCGCTCATGGTGGCCAGGCGGCCCTCGACCTTGCTGGGGGCGACGACGCCGTACTTGTGGGTCTCGCTCTCGGGCACTTCCTCGACGCCGATGACGTTGCCGCCGCCGACCTGGTCATAGACCTCGATCAGCTGGCTCAGCGCCGACTTCGGGGAGTCGACGATGACGTCGGGCAACAGGACGGCGAACGGTTCGTCGCCGATGATGTCGCGGGCGCACCAGACGGCGTGGCCCAGGCCCAGCGGGGCCATCTGGCGCACGAAGCTCATCTCGCCCGGCTTGGGCAGTTCGTCGCGCAGCTGCTTGAGGATCTCGAGCTTGCCCTTGGCCTCGAGCTGCATCTCCAGCTCGACCTGGTGGTCGAAATAGTCCTCGATCGCGCCCTTGCCGCGGCCGGTGACGAAGACGAAGTGCTCGATGCCGGCGGCGCGGCCTTCCTCGACGATATAGGACAGGATCGGCCGGTCCACGACGTTGAGGAGCTCCTTCGGCGTCGACTTCGTCCCGGGCAGAACGCGGGTGCCCAAGCCGGCGACGGGAAGGACGGCCTTGCGGACGGGTTTCATGAGCACCTCGTTTCTGTGTCTCGGATGGACAGAGTTCTAGAGCGCGCCCCCGGAACGCGCCACCACCGTTGCGTGACAACGGTGTCGGGAATGCGTTCCAAGCACGGAATGATTGATGTTCGCGCCAGGCCTGCTAGCTCAGGACGCGGATTTGGCCATCGGAAACACTTTCATGCGCGCTCGGTTCCTTCTTCTCGCCGCCCTGGCCAGCGTTTCGCTGGCGGCCTGCGGTCCTTCCAAGGAAGACCTGGCCGCGCGGCAGGCGGCGGTGTCGGCCGCCAAGACCGCCGGCGCGGATTTCCTGGCCAAGAACGCCAAGGAGCCGGGCGTCGTCACCCTGCCCAGCGGCCTGCAGTACAAGGTGATCCGGTCGGGCCCGGCCGATGGCCTGCACCCGCGCCCGATCGACGAGGTCAAGGTCCACTACGAGGGCAAGCGCCTCGACGGCTTCGTGTTCGACAGCTCCTACGAACGCGGCGTGCCCGCCTCGTTCCCGCTGCGCGGCCTGATCCCCGGCTGGATCGAGGCGATGCAACTGATGCGTCCGGGCGACGAGTGGATGCTCTATGTGCCCGCCGACCTGGCCTATGGCGACAACCAGGCGGGGGCCGACATTCCGCCGGGCAGCACCCTGGTGTTCAAGATCGAGCTGATCGACGTGCTGCGCAGCAAGTTGCAGGCTCCCAAGAGCTGATCCGCAGGCTGACGGATGGGCCTGCACGCGGGCGCGATCCTTGCGCCTGCGTTGCTGGCTAGTTTCAAATCATTTCGGCGCGGTCAAAGCGCTTGGTTCTCCGGCTCGTCGGGCTGATAGCGACACTCACTCGCAAGAAGCTTGACTGGAGTTGGGGATGTCGCGCGTCACGTTTGCTTCCGTTCTGATGGGGTCCGCCGCGGCCCTGGCCCTGTCGGGCGCGGCCCTGGCGGCCGAACCCGCGCCGGACGCGGCCGACCTGGACGGCGTCGTCGTCACCGCCGCCGGCTTCGAGCAGAAGCTGGTCAACGCCCCGGCCAGCGTCACCGTCGTGCCGCGCGAGGAGTTGCAAGAGATGCGCGCGGCGAGCCTGGCCGAAGTGCTGACCAATGTCGAAGGCGTCGACGTCGGTTCGGCCGTGGGCAAGACCGGCGGCCTTAACATCAACATCCGCGGCATGGGCAGCGACTACACGCTGATCCTGATCGACGGCCGCCGCCAGAACACCGCCGGCAGCGTCACGCCCAACGGCTTCGGCGAGACCTCGACCAGCTTCCTGCCGCCGGTGGCGGCCATCGAGCGCATCGAGGTGGTGCGCGGCCCGGTCTCGACCCTCTACGGTTCGGACGCCATGGGCGGGGTGGTCAACATCATCACCCGCAAGGTCGGGACCAAGTGGAGCGGCACGGCCAGCCTGGACGGCACGCTGCAGGGCGACGACGAGTTCGGCAATCTCTACGGCGGCAACCTCTACGCCAACGGCCCGATCGTCCGCGACCTGCTGGGCCTGGCCGTGCGCGGCAGCTTCCTGAACCGCGAAGCCTCCAAGCTGACCTTCGAGAACGTCGGCGGCGTCGATGCGCCGATCACCGGTTTCGGCCGCAGCGCCACCAAGAGCGAGTTGCGCACCATCGGCGCGCGCCTGACCCTGACGCCGCACGCCGACCACGACCTGTGGCTCGACATCGACGAGTCCACCCAGTGGTACGACAACTCAGCTGGCCAGATGGGCACCAACACCACGGCCGGCGGCTACGCCAACGCCCTGGAGTTCAACCGTCGCCAGATCGCCCTGGCCCACAACTGGCGCCTGCCCTTCGGCCAGGTCGAGAGCAACCTCTCGCAGGCCAAGACCGAGACCATCGGCCGGATCATCCCCAAAGGCGTGGCCGGGGCTGGCGGCGCGCGTGACCTGGAGTCGACCAACACCATCTTCGACACCAAGCTCTATTCGCGCTGGAAGAACCACACCTTCACCATCGGCGGCCAGTACTGGGACGCCGAGATGAAGGACGGCGTCGCGCCGCAGCCGTTCGTGCACGAGCAGTGGGCCGTGTTCGCCGAGGACGAGTGGCGCTTCACCGAGGGCCTGGCCCTGACCCTGGGCGCCCGCCACGATGACCACAGCGTGTTCGGCGGCCACTTCAGCCCGCGCGCCTACCTGGTCTGGAACGCCAACCAGAACTGGACCTTCAAGGGGGGCGTGAGCCAGGGCTTCAAGACCCCGCGCCTTGAGCAGCTGGCCCCCGGCATCAACGGCTTCGGCCAGCAGGGCCGCCTGCCGCTGCTGGGCTCGCCGGGCCTGCAGCCGGAAACCAGCACCAGCACCGAGGCCGGCGCCTATTACGACAACCAGGACGGCTTCACCGCCAACGTCACGGTCTTCCACAACAAGTTCGAGGACAAGATCGCCTCGGGCCCGCCGGTGACCAACTGCGCCTTCGGCCTGACCCAGGCGCAGTACAATTCGGGCCAGGGCCGTCCGGCCGGCTGCGTCGACGTCGGCTTCTTCCCCAACGCGGCCACCTTCGGCCAGAGCATCAACATCGACGAGGCGGTGACGCAAGGGATCGAGGCGGCCGCGCGCTGGCGCTTCGCCGACGACTGGACGCTGGGCCTGAACTACACCTTCACCGACAGCGAGCAGAAGAGCGGGGCCGAGGCCGGCCGCAAGCTGACCGACACGCCCGAGCACATGGTCAACGGCAACCTGCGCTGGCGGGTGACCGACCGGGTGAACGCCTGGGTGCGCGGCGAATACCGCAGCGAGCGCTATCGCGGCGAGGGGCCCGCCCGCGTCGCCCTGGGCGACTTCAAGGCCTACAGCCTGTTCCACCTGGGCGGGTCGTTCAAGGCGACCGAGGCGGTCACCCTGAACGCCACGGTCTACAACCTGTTCAACAAGGACTTCGTACGCCAGTTGCCCTACGGGACGCCGGTGGCCTACGCCCCGGAATACACCAACAACCAGGAGCCCCGCCGCCTGTGGGTCTCGGTGCAGGTGGACTTCTAAAAGCGGAAGGGGCGGCTCTCGGGCCGCCCCTTTTTATTTCGCGCCGCTTTGTTTCGCCTCAGTCGGTGAACACCACCGTCTTGCGGCCGTTCAGCAGCACCCGGTCCTCCAGCCGCCAGCGCAGGGCGCGGGCCAGGACGCGGCGTTCGATGTCGCGGCCCTTGCGGACCAGGTCCTCGGGCGTGTCGCGGTGGCTGATGCGCTCGACGTCCTGCTCGATGATCGGACCTTCGTCGAGGTCGCCGGTCACGTAGTGGGCCGAAGCGCCGATCACCTTCACGCCGCGGGCGTGGGCCTGGTGATAAGGCTTGGCGCCCTTGAAGCCCGGCAGGAACGAGTGGTGGATGTTGATGCAGCGGCCTTTCAGCTTGGCCGCCAGGCCGTCCGACAGCACCTGCATGTAGCGGGCCAGCACGACGATGTCGGTCTGCGTCTCCTGGATCAGCTTCCAGAGCGCGGCCTCCTGCTCGAACTTGGTCTCCTTGGTCACCGGCAGGTGATGGAAGGGCAGGCCCGACAGGTCGACGTGGGTGTAGGTTTCGGCGGGGTGGTTGGCGACGATGGCGGTGACGTCCATCGGCAGCTCGCCGATGCGCCAGCGATAGACGAGGTCGGCCAGGCAGTGGTCGAACTTGCTGGCCAGGATCATCACCCGGTAGCGCTCGGCCGGGTCGCGCAGGGTCCAGCGCATAGAGAAGCCCGTGGCCAGAGTCTCGAACTCGCTGCGCAGGGCGGCGCGGTCGGCGCCGTCCGGATCGAAGACGACGCGCATGAAGAAGTCGCCCGTCTCCTGGTCGTCGAACTGCTGGGCGTCGAGGATGTTGCACCCGCGCTCGAAGAGGAAGGTCGAGACCTTGGCGACGATGCCGGGCTGGTCGGGGCAGGAGAGGGTCAGGATCATGGTCCGTCTCCTCTAAAGCTTGGCTCGGACGAAGAAAAGCCGTGGCGCAGCACGTTTGTTGCGCGCGGAGCGAGCTTTTCTCGGGCCGTTGCATGATCCTGCCTGGGGTGGTCCGCCCGGGCTTGGCGGGTCGGGGCGGCGCGGCCTAGGCTTGGCGGATGGTTTCCTCTCCCGAAGCGCTCTCCGCCCGCGCGGTCGATATCCTGGCCAGGCTGGTCTCGTTCGACACCACCTCGCGCGGCTCGAACCTGGCCCTGATCGAATGGGTCGAGGCCTATCTCTCGGACCTGGGCGTGGCCTCCCGGCGCGTGCCCAACGCCGATGGAACCAAGTCGAACCTGATGGCCAGCATCGGCCCGGCGGTAGAGGGCGGGGTCGTGCTGTCGGGCCATACCGACGTCGTGCCGGTCGACGGCCAGCCGTGGTCGAGCGACCCCTGGACCCTGACCGAGCGCGACGGCCGGCTCTATGGCCGGGGAACCTGCGACATGAAGGGCTTTCTGGCCCTGGCCCTGGCCGCCGCGCCCGATCTCGTGGCCGGCGACCTCAAGCGCCCCGTCCACCTGGCCTTTTCCTATGACGAGGAAGTCGGGTGCCTGGGCGCGCCCGACATGATCGAGGTCATCGCCCGCGACCTGCCCAGGCCGGCCCTCGTCGTGGTCGGCGAGCCCACCGACATGGTCGCCGTCCAGGCCCACAAGGGCATCGCCAGCTACTGGGTGACGGTGACCGGGCGCGAGGCTCATTCCAGCCTCACCCACCTGGGCGTCTCGGCCAACATGGTCGCGGTGAAGCTGATGAGCCATCTGGTCGAACTGTCCGAGCGGCTGGAGCGCCAGGCCGACCCGGCCTCGCCGTTCATGCCCAAGGGCGCGACCCTGACCATCGGCCAGGTCAACGGCGGCACGGCGGTGAACATCCTGGCCCGCCAGTGCCTGTTCGTCTTCGACCTGCGCACGCCGCCGGGCCTGGATCCGCAGGCGATCCTCGCCGACTTCTTCGCTCTCGCCGACAGGCTGGACGCCGAGGTCAGGGCCAAGGCCCCGGAAGGCGGGGTCAAGGTCGAGGTGCGCTCGCTGACCCCGTCCTTCGCGCCCGAGCCGAACGGCGTGGCCGAGGCCTTCGCCCGCCGCATGGCCGGCGACAACGGCCCCGCCCGCGTGGCGCCCTACGCCGCCGAGGCCGGGCAGTTCCAGGGCGCGGGCTTCTCAACCGTCATCTGCGGCCCCGGGTCGATCGACCAGGCCCACCAGCCCGACGAGTATGTCGAGATCGCCCAGATGGAGCGCGGCGCCCAGTTCATGCGGCGCCTGATCGACGACCTCGCCACGGCCTGATGACGATCCGGCGGCCGAAGAAGGCCACCGGGTCCAGGGCCATGGCCCGCAGGATGTCGATCGTCGGCGCCTTGCGGGCGGCCTGGATCTCGCGCCGCGAGGCCAGGATGGGATCGAGGTCGGCCTTCACGAAGGCGGCCTTGAAGCCCTTCCACACCGGACCGGCGTCGCGTCGGCGCAGGTGCAGCAGGAAGAGGCCGCCGGTGACCGCGAAGTGCAGCGGCGCGCTCCACCACAGCATCGGCCCGGGCGTGTTCTTCAGGAAGGTCCACACGCGGTTTCGCGTGCCGTGGAACAGGGCGAAGTCCGAGCGCACCCCCAGCGTCGCCGAGCCGACGTGCTCGACCTTGGCGTCGGGCGCCAGAAGGGTCGGCTCGCCGTCGAGCCGCAGGCGGTAGCCCAGGTCGACGTCCTCGCAGTAGCAGAAGAACCGCTCGTCGAAGCCGCCCAGGCGCAGGAACAGGTCGCGGTCCAGCATCATCGCCGCGCCGCAGGCCGAGAACACCTCGCCCTCGAAGACCTTGGCCGAAGCCTTGCGGCGATAGCCGCCGCGGAAGGGAATGCCGGCCGAGGTCATGACGTCGCCGGCCCCGTCCATCAGCTCGGGCTCGTCGGCGACCAGCTGCAACGAGGCGAAGCTGTTGACGTCCGGATGGCGCTCGGCGGCCGCCGCCAGCTTCTCCAGCCAGTCGGCATGCGGATAGGCGTCGGGGTTCAGCAGCACCAGCCAGCGCCCCCTGGCCTCCCGCGCCGCCAGGTTGTTGCCGGCCGCGAAGCCGGTATTGGCGCCGGGCTCGATCAGCCGGATCGACGGATCGGCCTTCGCGGCGGCCTGCGGCGCGCCGTCGGTCGAGGCGTTGTCGACCAGCAGCACCTCGAAGTCGACAAAGGTCTGGGCGGCCAGGCCCGCCAGACAGCGGGCCAGGGTCGGGCCGCTCTGGTAGGCGACGATGATGACGCTGAAAGCGGGGGAAACGATCGGCATGCCCAAATGCTTGGTTGAACGCGGCGCGACACTCGCTAACACAGGGGGCCCGGCAAAGGTACGGCGAAGGTGATCAAGCAGCTCAAGCGTATGGTCTGGCGCGCCCTGCCCGGGGCGGCGCATGCGGTTTCCCTACGCCTGCCTTATGTCCGCGCCTATCTTTTCTACGGCTGGAAGCGTCGAGGCGTACGCGTCGCGCCCGCCGACGCGCCGGTGATCGTCGCGGGGTTTCAGGGCGCGGTCCTTGGCCTGGGCGAGGCGGTGCGCGGGCTGACGCGCGCGGTTCGGCTCACCGGGCGGCAGGTCGTCGCCTGGGACATTTCCGAACGGCTCGGGCATGCGCGGCGCCTGGACGAGGGGGATCCAGCGGCCCCGGTCCGGGGTGCGGGCGTGATGATCGTCCAGGTCAATCCGGTCGAACTGATCCACCTGATCTCCCAGACCCGTGGCGCGCCCTTCGCCGGGCGCCGCACGATCGGTTGCTGGGCTTGGGAGCTGCCGCGCATCCCCAAGGCCTGGAGGCGCGCCTTCCGCTATGTCGACGAGGTGTGGGCGCTGTCGGAGTTCGGGGCCGACGCGATACGCCGAGACGCGCCGCGGCGCGTGAAGGTCAGGGTCGCGCCGCTGACGGTCGAGGTCGACCCGCAGGCGCCCGATCGGCCGCGTTTCGGCCTGCCGCCCGAGGCGGTGGTGGTGCTGTGCGCCTTCGACTTCCGCTCGTCGATCGCCCGCAAGAACCCGCTTGGCGCGCTGGAGGCCTTCCGCCGGGCGCGGGCCCTGACGCCGACACCCGCCGTCCTGGTGTTCAAGACGGTCGGCTCCGAGGCCGCGCCGGAGGCCCTGGCGTCGCTGCGCCAGGCGATCGGAGACGCCGATGACGTGCGCCTGCTCGTCGAGCCGATGAGCCCGGGGGACAAGGACCGCCTGGTCGCCAGTTGCGACATCCTGCTGTCGCTGCATCGCGCCGAGGGGTTCGGCCTGTTCCCGGCCGAGGCCATGGCGGCCGGCAAGGCGGTGGTCGCCACCGGATGGTCGGGGAACCTCGATTTCATGGACGAGCACAGCGCCGTCCTGGCGCCGTTCAGGCTGGTGGCCGTCGAAGACGCCCAGGGCGTCTATGCCGGGGGGCAGTGGGCCGATCCCGACCTGGATTTCGCCGCTCGCGCCCTGGCGCGGCTGATCGACGATCCGATCGAGCGCCGGGCGCTCGGCGAGCGCGCCCGACACTCGATCGCCGCGCGGCTTTCGCTGCCGGCCGTCGCCGCGCTGGTTGACGATGCGCTGAACAACAAGGACGCCGCGTGATGCAGATCACCCCCCTGGCCATTTCCGACGTCCTGCTGATCGCGCCCGTCCGCCACGGCGACGAGCGCGGCTGGTTCTCCGAGACCTTCCGCCAGTCGGCGCTGGAGGAGGTCGGCTTCAAGGGCGGCGCCTTCGTGCAGGACAACCACGTGCGCTCGACCACCCGCGGCGTCGTGCGCGGCCTGCACTTCCAGAAGCCGCCGCACGGCCAGGCCAAGCTGCTGCGCTGCGTGCGCGGCGTGATCTTCGACGTGGCGGTGGACATCCGCGAGGGCTCGCCCACCTACGGCCAGTGGGTCGGCGCGGAACTGTCGGCCGAAAACGCCCTGCAACTGCTGGTGCCGGAGGGCTTCGCCCACGGCTACTGCACCCTGACCGACGAGTGCGAGGTGCTCTACAAGGTTACCGGCTACTATGCGCCGCAGGCCGAAGGCACGCTGCGCTTCAACGATCCGGCCATCGGCGTCGACTGGACCATCCCAGGCGCCGACCTGACCGCCAACGCCCGCGACGCCGCCGCGCCGCTGCTGGCCGATCTGGTCAGCCCCTACGTCTACGAAACCTGAGCCGCCGCCAGCCGCGCCGCCGCCCAGTCGGCGGCGTCGCGGACGGTCTCGTCGGGGTCGCTTCGCAGCGGTTCGACCACGGTCATCAGGGCCGCATCGCCGCTGTTGCCGATGGCGTAGAGCACGTTGCGCACGAAGCGGTCGCGACCGATGCGCTTGATCGGGCTCTTGCTGAACAGCGCCCGGAACGACGGATCGTCCAGCACGGCCAGCTCCGCCAGCGGCGGGGTCTTCAGGGTCGCGCGGGCGTGGAACTTGGCCTCGGCCGACAGGCTGGCGAACTTGTTCCACGGGCAGGCCGCCAGGCAGTCGTCGCAGCCATAGATGCGGTTGCCCAGCATCGGCCTGAACTCGTCCGGGATCGGGCCGGAAAGCTCGATGGTCAGGTACGAGATGCAGCGGCGCGCATCCAGCCGGTGCGGCGCGGGGAAGGCCCCCGTCGGGCAGATGTCCAGGCACGCCCGGCACGAGCCGCAGCGGTCGAACTCGGCCTCGTCGGGCGGCAGGTCCAGTGTCGTCAGCACGCTGCCCAGGAACAGCCACGAGCCGAACTGGCGCGAGACGAGGTTGGTGTGCTTGCCCTGCCAGCCCAGGCCCGCCCGCTGGGCCAGGGGCTTTTCCATCAGGGGCGCGGTGTCGACGAACACCTTCACGTCGTTTCCCCAGCGCCGATGCATCCAGCCGGCCAGCTGCTTGAGGCGCTTCTTGACCACGTCGTGATAGTCGTCGCCCTGGGCGTAGACGCTGATGGCCGCGCGACCCCTGTGCTCCAGCTGGGTCAGCGGGTCGATGTCGGGGCCGTAGTTGACGCCCAGCACCACCGCGCTCTTCGCATCGGTCCACATGGCGGTGGGGTGGCTGCGCCGCTCGAGCGTCTCCTCCATCCAGCCCATGGCGCCGTGCAGGCCCTCGGCCACGAACTGACGCAGCCATTCGCCATTGGGCCAGGCGTCTGCGGCCGAGGCGAAGCCGCAGGCGTCGAAGCCCAGCGCGAGGGCTTCGCGGCGGATCTCGTCCCGAATGGCCAGAAAGCGATCTTGGGGCGTCAGGTCAGAAGTCGAGGTCGTCATAGTGCGCGGCCGGCGCGAGGCCGGGCCAGCGGTCGGCCAGGATGGGCCTGAAGCACGGCCTCGATTTCAGCTTCATGTACCAGGTGCGGACGGCGGGGAAGTCTTTCCACGGCACGTCGCCGAAATAGTCGATGACGGAAAGGTGCGCCGCGCCGGCGAAATCGCCCAGGCTCATGCGGCGGCCGGCCAGCCAGTCGCGCTGCTGCAGCAGGCTTTCCATGTAGCCCATGTGATTGCGCAGCGCGTCGCGGCCTTGGCGCAGGGCGCCCAGATCCGGCGCGCCCATCCGCAGCAGGCGCTTTTCCATCTTTTCGTGCAGCAGGAAGCCGTTGACCTCGTTGTCGAACTTGCGGTCGAACCACTGCATCAGGCGCCGCGCCTCGGCGCGCTCGCCGGCTTCGCGGCCCAGAAGGGCGGGCTCGGGTTCCTGCTCCTCGATGTGTTCGAGGATGGCGCGGCTTTCGCAGATCACGCTGGTGCGCTGGTGACGGGTCTCGACCAGCACCGGCGTCAGGCCCGACGGGTTCAACGCCGTGAATTCCGGCGGCGACTCCCAATAGCGCACCTGCACCTCGGAGAACGCCACCCGCTTTTCGCCCAGCGCGAGGCGCACCTGGCGCGAGGCCGGGTCCAACGGGAAATGGTGAAGAGTGCGTTCGACGCTCATGCCCACATGCGTTCAGGCTGCATCGTCTGATCGATGCGCCGCTTTGCTTAACAAGATATTGCCGGGCAAGGACTATTCGGCCGAATGAGCGTTTTTGGAACCTCCCCCTGTGGGAGAGGCGGCCGAAGGCCGGTGGGGGGAAGCTTTCAGCTTCCACGTCCTTGGCAGGTTTCGCAGATACGCCCCCCTCCGATCGCTACGCGATCGCCTCCCCCACAGGGGGAGGTTCCTCAAGGCGTATTCGCCCGCGCGATCAGCGCCGTGGTGCTCTGGCCCGCCTTCAGGTCCGCCAGCACCACGCGGCCGCCGTTGGCCAGCACCACGTCCGAGCCGACCACGGTCTCGACCGTATAGTCGGCGCCCTTGACCAGGACGTCGGGCTTGATGGCGGTGATCAGCTCCAGCGGGGTGTCCTCGTCGAACAGGGTGACCAGGTCGATGGCCGACAGCGAGGCCAGCACCGCGGCGCGGGCGTCTTCCTTCTGCACCGGGCGGGTCGGGCCCTTCAGGCGCTGGACCGAGGCGTCGGTGTTGAGGCCCAGCACCAGGCGGTCGCAGGCGGCCTTGGCCTGGGCGAGCAGCGAGACGTGGCCGGGGTGCAGCAGGTCGAAGCAGCCGTTGGTGAAGCCGACCTTCAGGCCGCGCGCGCGCCAGCCGGCGACGATCTCCAGCATGCGGTCGCGGGCCGCGATCTTCTCCTGGCCGGGGTCGCCGTGGGCGCCGGCCAGCACCGCCTTCAGCTCCGCGGCGGTGACGACGTCGGTGCCCAGCTTGGCCACGACCAGGCCGGCGGCGGCGTTGGCCAGGCGCGCGGCGGCGGCCAGGTCGGCGCCGGCGGCCAGCGACAGGGCCAGGGTGGCCGCCACGGTGTCGCCGGCGCCCGAGACGTCGAACACCTCCAGCGCGCTGGCGGGCAGGTGCACGTGGGCCGCGCCGCGCTGCGACAGGGTCATGCCGGCCGCGCCGCGGGTGACCAGGGCGGCGGCAAGATTGGGCGCGGCCTTCAGGATCGCCTCGCCGGCGGCCTCGGCGGCCTCGTCGCCCGCGCCGGTCACGCCCGTGGCCTCTGCGGCCTCGCGGCGGTTGGGCTTGATCACCGTCGCGCCGTCATAGCGGGCGAGGTCGCGGCTCTTGGGGTCGACGATCACGGGCTTGCCGGCGGCCCGGGCGGCGGCGATGGCGGCGGCCAGGACGTCGGCGGTGAGCACGCCCTTGGCGTAGTCGGACAGCACCACGACGTCGGCGGCGGGCAGGGCCTTCTCGAAGGTCGCCAGCACCAGGGCGGCGTCGGCGGGGTGACGGTCCTCGCGGTCGGCGCGCAGCATCTGGTGCGAGGCGGCGACATAGCGGGTCTTCTCGGTGGTGCGGCGGCCGGGATCGACGGCCAGGGCGCTGTCCAGGCCAGGCTCGCGCTCGACCAGGGCGGCCACCGCGCGACCAGCGTCGTCATCGCCGACCAGCCCCGCCAGCACCGCCTTGCCGCCCAACGCGGCGACGTTGCGGGCGACGTTGCCGGCCCCGCCCAGCATGGTCGTCTCGCGCTCGATGGCGATCACCGCCACAGGCGCCTCGGGCGAGATGCGGTCGACCGCGCCGTAGACGAACCGGTCGAGCATGACGTCGCCCAGCACCAGCACGGTCTTGCCGGAAAAGGCGTCGGGCAGGCGGGCCAGGGTGTCGTCCATGGAAGAGGGCTCGTCGGTGGGGGGAAGGCCGCTAATTGGGCGCATCAGGCGGAGAGGGCAAGAGGGCGGCGAAGATCCTTCCCCTCTGGGGGAGGTGGCCCGAAGGGCCGGAGGGGGGACGTTTTCAGCTTCCAGAGTGTTTGGCCGACCTGGCGCCTCACCCCCCTCCGTCGGCTGCGCCGACACCTCCCCCAGAGGAGGGAGGATCAATGCCTCGGATCGGGATGCAGCAGCACGTCGGCGGTCGGGAAGGCGGCCTTCACCCGCGCCTCGGCGGCGGTCATGATCGCGTGGGCCTCCGCAAGGCGCTGGCCGGCGGCGAGGTCCATGTGGCCCTGGACGTGGATGTGCGGGCCGGCGGCGCGGGTGCGCAGTTGGTGGACCCCGCCGATGCGCGGGTCGTCGACCAGCAGGGCCAGGATCTGCTCGCGCTCCTCGACGGGCAGTTCGTGGTCCATCAGCTGGTCGGCGGCCTGGCGCAGCACCCCGACCGCGCCCCACAGCAGCCAGGCGGCGACCACCAGGCCGGCGGCGGCGTCCACCCAGGTCCAGCCCAGCAAGGCGACGGCGGCGAGGCCGATCAAGGTGACGGCGTTGGAGGCGAGGTCGGCGGCGTAGTGGGCGTGGTCGCCGGCCACGGCCACCGAGCGCGTGCGGGCCATCACGGCGGCCTGGGCGCGGATCAGGGCCAGGGTCAGGACGATGGAGACGACCATCACGCCCACGCCCCAGACGCCGTGCTCCACCGGCTTGGGATGCAGCAGGCCGCCGATCGCCTCGCGCCCGATCAGGGCGGCGGAGGCGAACACCAGGCCCGCCTGGATCAGGCTGGAGAAGGCCTCGGCCTTGCCATGGCCGAAGCGGTGCTCGGCGTCCGGCGGCTCGGCCGCGTAGCGCACGGCGAAGAAGGTGATCAGCGAGGCGACGAGATCGAGGCCCGAATCCGCCAGCGAGGCCAGCATGGCCAGCGAGCCGCTGGCGATCCAGGCGCCGCCCTTGATGACGATTAGGATGGCGGCCGTCCCCACCGACAGGGTGGTGATCTTGCGGGTGAGAGCCTGGTGCTCGGCGGCGGAGGCGGCGGGCGCGGTCATGCTCCAAGCAGTAGCACGACCGCGCCCAAGTTCAGCCCCTACTGCCGATAGGTCAGGCGGAAGTAGAAGTAGCGCCCCGGCGCGTCATAGGCGTTGGGGTCGAAGTTGTTCAGGCCGCAGCTGATGCAGCCCGGCGGGTCCTTGTCGAACAGGTTGTTGACCCCGAAGGCCACCGCGGTGGTTTCGCCCAGGAAGTCGGGCTTCCAGCGCAGCTGGGCGTCGACATAGGTGCGCGAGGCCAGCTTGGCGTCGGCGGCCTGCGTTTCCTTGACCGACGACAGGTAGCGGGCCGAGGCGCTGGCGCCCCAGTTCTTCCAGTCCCAGTCGACGGTGAAGGTCGACTTGGTCTTCGGATAGGCCTGGTCGGGGCTGCCGCGTTCGGTTCCTTCGCGCGGGATCTCGGTGAAGCCGGTGGCCGTCGGCACGATCTCGGTGAACTCCAGCAGGAAGGTCGAGTACGACCGCACCGCCAGGCGCCCGAAGCTGTAGTCGGGCGAGGTCCACAACAGGTTCAGGTCGATGGCCCGGGTCTGGATGCCGCCGATGTTGATCAGCGGGTTGGTGATCGCCGCCACCTGGCCCGAGGCCGTGCGGGTGATGGTCGAGCAGGCCAGGGCGTCGGCCAGTTCGGCGCAGCGCGACAGCAGGCTTTCCCCGGAGAGGGCCTGGATCGCCGAGTCCAGCTCGATGTCGGAATAGGCCAGCTCGATCGAGCCGCCGCTGGCCCAGCTGGCCTCCTTCAGCGCCTTGGGCTCCCAGACGACGCTGAAGTTCTTGCTCTCGCTGGTCTCGGGCTTGAGCGTGTCGTTGCCGCTGGTGATCACCGACAGCTGCGGATTGAGCTGCACATAGGCGCCGCTGGCCGGCACGCCGGCGGCGATGCAGTTGGCGCGGACTGTGGCGCTGGCCGGGGTTCCGCCCGACAGGCCCAGCATGTCCGAGCAGGGGTCGGTGATCTCCTGGTCGAAGCGCGAGGCCGCGCCGTAGAGCTCGCCGATCGACGGGGCCCGGAAGCCCTGGCCCCAGGAGGCGCGCACCAGCACGTCTTCCGTCGGTCGCCAGTTGAGGCCGGCCTTGTAGATCGAGTCAGAGCCCGAGGTGGAATAGTCGAACCAGCGCCCGGCGCCCGAGATCTCCAGCCGGTGGATCAGCGGCAGGTCGGCCAGCAAGGGGGCGCGCAGTTCCAGATAGGCCTCGTCGACCTTGATCTCGCCCTTGGCCGGCTGGGCGGGGATGTCGGCCGACAGGCCGGCGGCGACGATGGCGTCGGGCTGGAAGTAGCCCTTGGTCTCGCGATGCTCGTAGCCGGCGGCGAAGGCCAGGGGCCCGGCCGGCAGCGTGAAGAGGTCGCCGGTCAGGTTGGCGGTGAAGTCGTGCAGCTCCTGCTGCGAGACGTCCTGCTGGGTGAAGCCGATGAAATCCAGCATCGCCGGCGTGATCGAGCCGACCCCGCCGAAGATGTTCAGCGGCACGCACGAGCCGGTGCAGCCCGAGACCGGCCCCAGGGCCTGCTGCACGCGCTGGGCGTTGAGGTTGCCGGTGAAGCTCTGTTCGGCGTGGTTGCGCGAGGCGGTGTAGCCGACGTCCCAGTACCAGCGCCGCGCGCCCACGGCCCAGTCGCCCGACAGGGTGGCGTTGACGTTCCAGGTGTCGACGGTCTGGGCGTAGTGGCGCGGCCCGGCCTCGATCATCCGGCGGCCGACGAAGGCGTAGGTGCCGCTGGTCAGGGTGAAGCCGAACGGGTTGTAGGGGTTGGTGGCGTCGATCGAGACGGTGTCGAGCAGGTTGCCGTTGCCGGCGTCGGGGCCGACGAACAGCGGGATCGGGGCGGCCTGGTTGGCCGACTTGCGCTGCACGTAGCTGCCGCGCACCTTCAGCTTGATGCTGTCGGTGAAGTCGTGGGTCACCGCGCCGAACAGGCTGACCCGCTCGGACGGGGTGACGATGTAGTTGTAGGGCTGGAAGTTGAAGCGGTCGGCGTCGCCGGCGAAGTTGCGGAAGCTGCTGCCCGCGCCGGTCGGATCCAGCGGCGTGTAGGTGGGCCGCACCCCGGCGGCCAGGGCCGCCTTCAGGGTCAGGTCCATGTCGCGGCCGGTATTGGGGTCGCTGACGATGAACCGGCCCAGCGGCGTGCCCGACGAGCAGCCGCCCGACAGGCACGAGGTCCCGTAGGGGCTGGGATAGAGCGAGATGTCGCGGTCGGCCGACAGCACGCTCTTCTGCTTGAAGTAGCCGCCGCCGACCACGATGCTGGTCTTGCCCTCCGAGGCCCCCCACGAGACGTTGTAGTCCTGCGAGAAGCCGTCGCCCTCGCCGTAGCCGCCCACCTGGGCCGACAGCTCCAGCCCCTGCTGGCGGTCGCGGGTGATGATGTTGATGACCCCGGCGATGGCGTCCGAACCGTAGATCGGCGAGGCGCCTTCCTGCAGGATCTCGACGTTGCGGATCATGGCGCTGGGGATGGTGTTGAGGTCAACGGCGCCCGGCACGCCCGAGGCCGAGGCCCCGCTGACCCAGCGCTGGCCGTCGACCAGCACCAGGGCCCGGCGCGAGCCCAGGTAGCGCAGGTCGATCTCGGCCGAGCCGGCGCCCACGCCGCCGCCGTCGGGCGGATTGCCGAAGTTGCCGGAGTTGTTGAACTTGGAATTGAGGCCGCCGCCGGCGGCCGGCACGCGCTGAAGCACGTCGACGATCGAGGTCAGGCCGGTCTTGGCGATCGCCTCCTGGTCGATCTGGAAGACGGTCTGGGTCTTGTCGAGCGGACTGACGCGGATGCGCGAGCCGGTGACCACGACGCCTTCGACGTCGGTGTCGGCCGGCGTCTGGGCGTGGGCCGCCAGCGGCGCGGCCGCGACGGAAGTCAGGAATAGCGAAAGAAGTCCTTGGCCGATGCGGTTCATGCCGTCCCTCTTGCTGCGACATCCGTATGGTCAAGGTTGAACTACGGATTCGCTCGCGCTGAAGGTGAATCGGCGGTCAAAAATGTGTCAAGTTCAGCGAACTTCGATATGTGCTTTCGCCCTCATGTGTGTCTTTCGCAACAATCTTGCGCAGCTGGGAAGCAGCGGCCGTCAGGCCGCCGCCCTGGGCCGGGGCCCGACATAGACCGATTGCGGACGAATGAGCTTGCCGCTGGCCTGCTGCTCGCGCGCGTGGGCGATCCAGCCGGCCGTGCGGCCCGCCGCGAACACGCAGGTGAAGGCCTCGGGCGGCAGGCCCAGCGCCTCCAGCAGCAGGGCGGTGTAGAACTCGACATTGGTCTCCAGCGGCCGGTCGGGCTTGCGACGGCGCAGGATGTCGAGGGCCGCGCGCTCCACCGCCTCGGCCAGGGCCAGGCGCCCGGGCAGGGCGCCGGCGCTTTTCGACAGCCGTGACAGGGCCGCCTTGAGGGCGTCGGCGCGGGGGTCGCGGACGCGGTAGATGCGATGGCCAAAGCCCATAAGCCGCTCGCCGGCGTCGAGCGCGGCCTCCAGCCAGGGGACGGCGTTGCCAGCCGTGCCGATGGCGTCGAGCATGTCGACCACCGGCCCGGGCGCGCCGCCGTGCAGCGGGCCCTTCAGCGTCGACAGGCCCGCCAGCACCGCCGAGCCCAGCCCCGCCCGCGTCGAGGCCGCCACACGAGCGGCGAAGGTCGAGGCGTTGAGGCCGTGGTCGCAGACCGTGACCAGATAGGCGTCCAGCGCGCGGGCCTCGCCGTCGGTCGGCGCCGCGTCCCGGATCATCCGCAGGACATCGGCGGCGTGGGGCAGGGCGGGGTCCGGCGCGACCGCTTCCAGCCCCTGGCGGCGGCGCAGCACGGCGGCGGTGAACACGGCCGGCGCCACGGCCAGCACCAGGGCGTCACGCAGGCTGTCGCCGTCGGGCAGGCGGGCCAGGAGGGCGCGCATGGCGTCATAGGGATCGCGGGCGGCCAGGGAGTCATCGAGAGCGGCGATCTCGGCGAAGGCCCGCGCTCGCGCTTCGCCCAGGGCCGGGGCCAGGTCTGCGAGAAGGTCGTCGAAGAAGCCGTCCAGCAGCAGGTGGACGGCGTCCTCGAAGCGGGCGTGGCCGGCCAGGTCTTCCACCGCCCAGCCGCGGATGGTCAGGCGGCCGGCCTGGCCGTCGACGTCTGAAAGCACGGTGGCGGCGGCGATCACGCCTTCGAGGCCGGTGGAAACTTGGACCATGACTGAGGTCTCCTTTCGCCGGTGATGATCGCTCCGACGGCTTGATCGTCAATCTTGATCAATATAATCAATATTCATGGCGGACGATTGGCTCGATGCGGACCAGGCGATGGCGCGGCTCGGCGTGCGGGCCCAGACGCTGTACGCCTATGTCAGCCGGGGGCGGATCGAGGCTCATGCCCATCCGGATGATCCGCGTCGCAGCCTCTATCGCGCCTCCGACGTGGCGGCGCTGGCCAAGCGCAAGGCGCGGGGCCGCAAGGCCGCCGACGTCGCCGCCGAAGCCATCGCCTGGGGCGAGCCGGTGCTGGCCTCGGCGATCACCACCGTGCGGGCGGGGCGCCTGTGGTATCGCGGTCGCGACGCCGTGCAGCTGGCCGGGACCGAGAGTTTCGAGGCGGTGGGGCGACTGCTGCGGGACGATGCGGCCGAGGCCGCCGTCGCCACCCATGCGCCGAGCGCCGCGCCGACCATCCGCGCCCGGCTGTTTGCGGATCTCGCCGCCCGCGCCGGCGAGGATCGTCCGGCCCGGGGCCGCGCGCCGCTGATGCTGGCGCAGGAGGCGGCGGGCCTGCTCGATCTGGTCGCCGACGCCGTGGCGGGGCGGGCGGGCGAGGGGCTGATCCACCAGCGGCTGGCCGCCGCCTGGGGCCTGGACGCGGCCGGCGGCGACCTGGTGCGCAGGGCGCTGGTCCTGCTGGCCGACCACGAGCTCAACGCCTCGACCTTCGCCGCGCGGGTCGCGGCCTCGACCGGCGCGTCGCTGTCGGCCGCGGCGCTGGCTGGGCTCTCGGCCCTGTCGGGACCGCTGCACGGCGGCATGGCCGCCCGGGTCGAGGCCCTGGCCCGCGAGGCCAAACGAGAGGGCGCCGAGCGAGCGGTCGCCGTGCGTCTGGACCAGGGCGCGCCGCTGCCGGGCTTTGGCCATCCGCTCTATCCCGACGGCGACCCGCGCGCGGCGGCCCTGCTGGCGGCCTTCGATCCCGCGCCGGACATGGCCGCCTTGCGCCAGGCGGTGGTCGTCGCCACCGGCCAGGCGGCCAACATCGACTTTGCCTTGGTCGCCCTGGCCCGGACCCTGAGCCTGCCCGAGGACGCCCCCTTCGCCCTGTTCGCGGTCGGCCGCACGGCGGGCTGGCTGGCGCACGCCCTGGAGCAGGCCAGGACGGGCCGGCTGATCCGTCCCCGGGCGCGCTATGTGGGTGATGCTTTCCCTCCCCCTTGATGGGGGAGGGGCAGGGGTGGGGGGGCTGACGAAGATGACGGGCGTCAGTGTTCGTCGGCCGGCGCTGTTGTCACCCCCATACCCGGCCCTTCCCCCATCAAGGGGGAAGGGAGGATCAAAACAACAAAGGGGAGCGCTCGGGCCGGAGCGCTCCCCTCGTCGTGCGGCGGGCTGGGAGGCGCGCCGCGCGGCCGTCGCCCCGGAAGAAGGCGACGGATCTCGTTGCGGGCGGACCCTCAGGCCCGCTCGTGAACCGCTTCCTCGGCCGCCAGCGGCTGGGGCAGGCGGCTGACCATCTCCTTCGGGCACACCTGCCAGAAGAGGTCGCGGGCGCGGTCCCAGTCGCGCAGCAGGCTCTCGGCGAAGGCCGAGTCCGTCTCGCGGGCGTGCTCGGCGATCAGCGAGCGCAGCACGCCTTCCCAGTAGGGCGAGGCCAGGCGCTGCACGATGATGCTCTCGGGGTTGTAGTTGGCCGAGAAGCGGTCGTGCTGGTCGAGCACGAAGGCCATGCCGCCGGTCATGCCCGCGCCGAAGTTGCCGCCCGTGGGCCCGAGGATCACCACCTGGCCGCCGGTCATGTATTCGCAGCCGTTGGCGCCGCAGCCTTCGACCACCGTGGTGGCGCCCGAGTTGCGGACGGCGAAGCGCTCGCCGGCCTGGCCGGCCGCGAACAGGCGGCCCGAGGTGGCCCCGAACAGCACGGTGTTGCCGATCAGGGTGTTGGTCTCCGGCGCCGCCAGGCCGCGCGGCGGCTTGATGGTGATCGTCGCGCCCGACAGGCCCTTGCCGACATAGTCGTTGGCCTCGCCGGTCAACTCGATGCGCAGGCCCTGCACCGCGAAGGCGCCCAGGCTCTGGCCGGCCGAGCCCTTGAGCTGGACGGTCAGGTGGCCGGCGGGCAGGCCCTTCATGCCGAACTTGCGGACGATGTGGCTCGAGGTGCGGGTGCCGATGGTGCGCGCCGTGCTGCGGACCGTGTAGGTCAGCTGCATCTTCTCGCCGCGCTCCAGCAGCGGAGCGGCGTCGCGAACGATCTGGGCGTCCAGCGTGTCGGGCACCGCGTTGCGACCGACGACCGTGTTGTACGGCTTGTTCGAGCCCGGATCGGCGCGAACCAGAAGCGGGTTCAGGTCGAGGTCGTCGAGGTGCTCGCCGCCGCGCGAAACCTGCGCCAGCAGGTCGGTGCGGCCGACGATTTCCTGCAAGGACTTGAAGCCCAGGCCCGCCAGGATCTCGCGCACTTCCTCGGCCACGAAGGTGAAGAGGTTGACGACCTTGTCCGGCGTGCCGGTGAACTTGGCGCGCAGCGCTTCGTCCTGGGTGCAGACGCCCACCGGGCAGGTGTTGGAGTGGCACTGGCGCACCATGATGCAGCCCATCGCCACCAGCGAGGCGGTGCCGATGCCGAACTCCTCGGCGCCCATCATCGCGGCGATGACCACGTCGCGGCCCGTGCGCATGCCGCCGTCGGCCCGCAGGACCACAGAGTGGCGCAGGTTGTTCAGCGTCAGCACCTGGTTGGCTTCCGACAGGCCCATCTCCCACGGACCGCCGGCGTACTTCACCGAGGTCTGGGGCGAGGCGCCCGTGCCGCCGACGCCGCCGGCGACCAGGATCACGTCCGCTTTCGCCTTGGCTACGCCGGCGGCGATGGCGCCGATGCCGGTGGCCGCGACCAGCTTCACCGTGACCCGGGCGATCGGGTTGATCTGCTTCAGGTCGTAGATGAGCTGGGCCAGGTCCTCGATCGAATAGATGTCGTGGTGCGGCGGCGGGCTGATCAGCATCACTCCAGGGGTGGAGTGACGCAGACGCGCGATCATCTCGGTGACCTTGAAGCCGGGCAGTTGCCCGCCTTCGCCGGGCTTGGCGCCCTGGGCGACCTTGATCTCCAGCTCGACGCACTGGTTCAGGTACTCGGCGGTGACGCCGAAGCGGCCCGAAGCCACCTGCTTGATGGCGCTGTTGGGGTTGTCGCCGTTCGGCAGCGGCTTGTAGCGGGCCGAGTCCTCGCCGCCCTCGCCCGACACCGAGCGGGCGCCGATGCGGTTCATTGCGATGTTCAGCGCGCCGTGGGCCTCGGGGCTCAGGGCCCCCAGGCTCATGCCCGGCGTGACGAAGCGCTTGCGGATCTCGTTGACGCTCTCGACGTCGTCGGTCGAGATCGGGTTGCGGTCCGAGCGCCAGTCGAGCAGGTCGCGCAGCTGGATCGGCTTCT
This sequence comes from Caulobacter sp. CCNWLW153, assembly GCF_036889365.1. Lineage (NCBI taxonomy): Bacteria > Pseudomonadati > Pseudomonadota > Alphaproteobacteria > Caulobacterales > Caulobacteraceae > Caulobacter > Caulobacter sp. CCNWLW153. The sequence continues at coordinate 76,495 of NZ_JBAKFV010000002.1, read as the reverse complement.
GCGTGCGCAGGCCCGAGGACCAGCGGCGATAGAGCTCGTAGTCGCCGGTGTCGCAGGCGCTCTGCAGGGTGTGCATCAGGCGCGCCTCGAAGGCGTGGGCCTCGCCCGAGCGGCGCGACTTGTAGAGGCCGCCGACCGGCAGGGTCACCGCCGACAGCTCCCAGGCCTTGCGGTGCAGCTCGACGGTCTTGGTCTCGATGCCGGCCAGGCCGATGCCCGAGATGCGCGAGGGCATGCCGGGGAAGAACTCGGCGGCCAGAGCGCGCGACAGGCCGACGGCTTCGAAGTTGTAGCCGCCGCGGTACGAGGAGATGACGCTGATGCCCATCTTGGAGATGATCTTCAGCAGGCCGCCCTCGATGGCGCCTTTGAAGTTCAGGCACACGTCGCGCAGCGTCTTGTCGCCGGCCAGGCCGCGCTCCAGGCGGTCCTGGAAGCTCTCCTGCGCCAGGTAGGCGTTGACCGCCGTGGCGCCGACGCCGACCAGCACCGCGAAGTAATGCGTGTCCAGGCACTCGGCCGAGCGCACGACCAGCGAGACGTAGGAGCGCAGGCCCTTGGCCACGAGGTGAGCGTGCACGCCGCCGGTGGCCAGGATCATCGGCAGGCCGACGCGGCCTTCGTCGCTGGCCTCGTCGGTCAGGACGATGGCGCCGCAGCCGCGCAGCACGGCGTCCTCGGCCTCGGCGCGGATGCGGTCGAGGTTGGCGCGCAGGGCGTCGCCGGCGCGGGCCTCGGCCGCCGGCAGCGGCATGGTGCAGTCGATGACCGCGACGTTCTTCTCGCCCAGCAGCTCGCGGATGCGGATGTACATGCCGGTGGTCAGCACGGGGCTTTCCAGCACGTACACGTCGGCCTGGGCGGCGTCCTGGGCCAGGATGTTGCCGAGGTTCTTGAAGCGGGTCTTCAGGCTCATGACGCCGGTCTCCCGCAGGGGGTCGATCGGCGGGTTGGTCACCTGGCTGAAGTTCTGGCGGAAGTAGTGCGACAGCGGGCGGTACTTCTCCGACAGCACCGCCAGCGGCGTGTCGTCGCCCATCGAGCCGACGGCTTCCTTGCCGTCCTCGACCATCGGGGCGAGGATCATCTCCAGGTCTTCGAGGCTGTAGCCGGCGGCGGCCTGGCGGCGGGTCAGCTCCTCGCGGCCGTAGCTGCGCGGCTCGGGGCCGGGCGCGATCTCCTTCTCGAGATCGACCATGTTGCCCAGCCACTCGGTGTAGGGGTGGCGGCCGGCCAGTTCGTCGACGATCTCGTCCTCGCCGTAGAGCTTGCCCTCGTTCAGGTCGATGGCGATCATCCGGCCCGGCGCGATGGCCAGCTTGCGGGTGATGCGGCTTTCCTCGACGCCGCACATGCCCGCTTCCGAGCCCATGATGACCAGGCCGTCGTCGGTATAGGCCACGCGCAGCGGGCGCAGGCCCGAGCGGTCCTTGCCGGCCACGACCCAGCGGCCGTCGGTGGCGCACAGGGCGGCCGGACCGTCCCAGGGCTCCATCACGGCGTTGCAGTAGGAATAGAGCGCCTTGTGCTCGTCGCTCATGTTGGGGTTGGAGGCCTCGGGCACCAGCAGGGCCTTGGCCATCGGCGCGTCGCGGCCGGCGCGGACCAGCACCTCGAAGGTGTTGTCCAGGCTCGCCGAGTCCGAGCCGCCCGGCTGGATCACCGGCTTCACGTCGTCCCCGAACTCACCGAAGGCGTCGGCCGCCATCTTGATCTCGTGGGACTTCATCCAGTTGATGTTGCCCTTGATCGTGTTGATCTCGCCGTTGTGGGCGAGCATCCGGAAGGGCTGGGCCAGGCGCCACTGCGGGAAGGTGTTGGTCGAGTAGCGCTGGTGGAAGATCGCCACGGCGGCGGCGAAGCGCTCGTCCTTCAGGTCCGGATAGAACTCGTCGATCGACTCGGCCAGGAACATGCCCTTGTAGATCAGCGAGCGGGCCGAGAACGAGCAGATGTAGAAGTCGCTGATGTTCTGGGCGTGCACGCGCTTTTCGATGCGCTTGCGGCACAGGAACAGGGCGCGCTCCAGCGCCTCGCCCTCCAGGCCGGCCGGACCGGCCAGCATGATCTGCTCGATTTCCGGACGCGTGGCGTTGGCCTTCTCGCCGATCACCGAGGTGTCGACGGGCACCTGGCGCCAGCCGTAGATGTAGAAGCCGAAGCGCAGGGCCTCGGCCTCGACGATCGTGCGGCAGGTCTCCTGGGCGCCCAGGTCGGTGCGCGGCAGGAAGATCTGGCCGACGGCGATCGGACCTTGGCGCAGGGCGTGGCCGGTGCGGCGCACCTGGTCGATGAAGAAGTCCTGCGGGACGCTGACGAGCACGCCGGCGCCGTCGCCGGTCTTGCCGTCGGCGTCCACCGCGCCGCGGTGCCACAGGGCCTTCAGGGCCTTGATCGCCAGTTCGACGACCTCGCGGCGCGGCTGGCCGTCGATGGCGCAGACCAGGCCGACGCCGCAGGCGTCGCGCTCGGTGGTCGGGTCGTAGGCGTGGCCGTCGATGAGGGCCTGGCGGTTCTTCAGATAGAGGTCGATCTGGCTCATGGTCTGATCTCTCTTTCCTTATTCCGCCGCGATCAGCGCGGGAGCGCCGGCCTTGGCCTTCAGGTAGCGGTGGATGGCGGCGGCGGCGTCGCGGCCGTCCTTGATCGCCCACACCACCAGCGAGGCGCCGCGGACGATGTCGCCGGCGGCGAAGACGCCGTCGAGGTTGGTCATCTGGTTGCGGACGTCGGCCTTCACCGTGCCCCAACGGGTGGTCTTCAGGTCGGGCGCCGACCAGGTCTGCGGCAGGTTCTCGGGTTCGAAGCCCAGGGCCTTGACCACCAGCTGGGCCGGACGGTCGAAGTCGCCGCCAGGGATCTCTTCGGGGCTGCGGCGGCCCGAGGCGTCCGGGGCGCCCAGGCGCATGCGGATGGCCTTCACGCCGGTGACGGCGTCGGCGTCGCCCGACAGGGCGCGCGGGGCGGCCAGCCATTCGAAGGTGACGCCTTCTTCCTCGGCGTTGGCCACTTCGCGCAGCGAGCCGGGCATGTTGGCCTTGTCGCGGCGATAGAGGCAGGTGACCGAGGTCGCGCCCTGGCGGATGGCCGTGCGCACGCAGTCCATGGCGGTGTCGCCGCCGCCGACCACGACCACGTCCTTGCCTTGGGCGTTCAGCTCGCCGCTGTCATAGGCCGGCACGTCGTCGCCCAGGGTCTTCTTGTTGGAGGCGATCAGGTAGTCGAGCGCGGGCACCACGCCCTTGTCGCCCGAGCCCGGAACGGTCAGGTCGCGCGCGGCGTAGACGCCGACGGCGATCAGCACGGCGTCATGCTGGGCGCGCAGGTCTTCCAGGGTGGCGTCCTTGCCGACCTCGAAGCCGAGCTTGAAGGTGACGCCGCCGTCGGCCAGGCGCTGGGTGCGGCGCTCGACGACGTCCTTTTCCAGCTTGAAGCCGGGGATGCCGTAGATCAGCAGGCCGCCGGCGCGGTCGTGGCGGTCGTAGACGGTGACGGCGTAGCCCTGCTCGCGCAGCTTCTCGGCGGCGGCCAGGCCCGCGGGCCCGGCGCCGACGACGCCGATCGACTGGCCGCGGTCGGCGGCGGCCACGAGCGGCTTCACCCAGCCCATCTCCCAGGCCTTGTCGGTCAGGTAGCGTTCGACCGAGCCGATCGTCACGGTGCCGTGACCCGACTGCTCTATGACGCAGTTGCCTTCGCAGAGGCGGTCCTGCGGGCAGATGCGGCCGCAGACTTCCGGCATCGAGTTGGTGGCCTGCGACAGGGCGTAGGCTTCCTCCAGCCGGCCTTCGGCGGTCATCCGCAGCCAGTCGGGGATGTTGTTGTGCAGCGGGCAGTGGGTTTGGCAGTAGGGCACGCCGCACTGCGAGCAGCGCGAGGCCTGCTCGTTGGCTTTGGCGTCGATGAAGTCGGCGTAGATCTCGTGAAAGTCGCCGTTACGCTCTTCGGCCGCCCGCTTTTCAGGCGTGCGACGCGCGACGGTCGTGAATTTCAACATGCGCTCGGCCATGCGCCTTCCCTCGCCCCCGCTGCCGGGGAAAAATTTGCTTGCGAGGGCCTCATACGGACTCTTCAGGGCAATAAGAATGCGGTGGTAAAATTAGTGTACGAATATATCCGGGGCGCCGCCATGGTCATTGCGAGCGACTCGCAGCTATGCCCTAAATTGGTCCACTTTTTGGATAAACCCTTTCTTTACCGTGTCGGGCGCACGCCCGTTTCCGCTCGTAAGGGCCTGTTACACAAGGGAATGACATGCCGGATTGGCTGATCGCGATCGTGCTGGGCCTGATCGAGGGCCTGACCGAGTTCATTCCCGTCTCGTCGACTGGGCACCTGCTGCTGGTCGGCCACTTCCTGGGCTTCCACAGCCCGGGCAACACCTTCCAGGTGCTGATCCAGCTGGGCGCTATCCTGGCGATCACCAGCGTCTATTTCGGGCGGCTGTGGGGCCTGTTGACGACCCTGCCGACCAATCCGGGCTCGCGCCGGTTCGTGATCGGCATCCTGCTGGCCTTCCTGCCGGCGGTGTTCGTCGGCGTGCTGGCCCACGACTTCATCAAGACCGTGCTCTACGAGAGCCCCACGCTGGTCTGCGCCACCCTGATCGTCGGCGGTTTCATCCTGCTGGGTCTGGACCGCATGAAGTTCGAGCCCAGGCACACCGACGTGGCCGACTATCCGCTGAAGACGGCCTTCATCATCGGTCTCTTCCAGTGCCTGGCCCTGGTGCCCGGCGTCTCGCGCTCGGGGGCGACCATCGCCGGCGCCCTGCTGCTGAAGTGCGACAAGCGCTCGGCCGCCGAGTTCAGCTTCTTTCTCGCCATGCCGACCATGGCCGGCGCCTTCGCCTACGACCTCTACAAGAACATCGACCAGCTCAGCACCAAGGACATGGGCATGATCGGCCTGGGCTTCGTGGCCGCGCTGATCTCGGGCGTGTTCGTGGTCAAGACGGTGCTGAACTTCATCACCCGCCACGGCTTCGCGCCCTTCGCCTACTGGCGGATCGCCGTCGGCGTCGTCGGCCTGGCTCTGCTCTACATCCCGCGCTGAGCCGGCCGCGGCCCTTCTCCCCTGCGGGAGAAGGTGTCGGCGTAAGCCGACGGATGAGGGGTTTCTCAAAAGCAAAACGCCGCGACAGCCGATCAGCTGTCGCGGCGTTTTTCGTTGGTGCGACCCCTCACCCGACCTCCCTCCGGGAGGCCGCCCTCTCCCGCAAGGGGAGAGGGAAGGTTTGGATCAGAACGCGCCGGCCGGGGTCGGGGCGTACTGGCCGCCCTTGCGGTAGCGGTAGAGGTAGGACGGCACGACGGCCTCGACGGCGGTCGGGACGATCCCGAGGTCGGCCAGGCCCTTGGCGCCCGGCGCGACGACGTTGTCGCCGGCCTTCAGCAGGGCGACCTGGTCGGTGGTCAGAGGCGGGGCCAGCGGCAGGAGCGAGGCCTGGATGTCGCCCAGCTTGCCCACCAGGCCCGCGATCGGCCAGGGCAGGGGCGCCAGCACGCGGGCGCGGCCGGTCTCGGTCAGAACGAGCTCGAGCAGCTCCTTGAACGTGTAGACGGCCGGGCCGCCCAGCTCATAGGTCTGGCCCTGCGCGCCCGGGGTGGCGATGATCTTGGCGATGGCGGCGGCCACGTCGCCGACGAACACCGGCTGGAACTTGGTGGCGCCGCCGCCGACCAGCGGCAGGGCCGGGGCGGTCGCGGCCAGCTGGCCGAACTTGTTGAAGAACTTGTCTTCCTGGCCGAACACCACCGACGGGCGCACGATGGTGGCGGTCGGGAAGGCGGCGCGGACGGCGGCCTCGCCCTCGGCCTTGGTGCGGGCGTACTTGGCGTCCGAATCGGCGTTGGCGCCGATGGCCGAGACCTGCACCAGGCGCTTGACGCCCGCGGCGGCGGCCTGCTCGGCCACGGTCTTGGCGCCCATGGCGTGCAGGCTCTGGAACTGCTGGCGGCCGCTTTCCCACAGCACGCCCACCAGGTTGACGGCCGCCTCGGCGCCGTCCAGCGCGCGGGCCACCGAGGCCTCGTTGCGCACATTGGCCTGGATCACCTCGATCTGGCCGACATCGCCCAGCATGCGCATGCGATAGGCCAGATTGGGCTGACGCACGGCCACGCGCACGCGATAGCCCGACTTGGCGAGGGCGCGCACCACCTGGCTTCCTACGAAGCCCGAGCCGCCGAACACCGTGACCAGACCCTGCATCTTCATTCCTCGTCGCTGCGATGAAGGGGGGATTAGACGAGCCTGGGGATGTTCGCAAGAAAAGTGAGAAATGCGATTGACGCCGCCGGAACCTTTGCATAAACGTCCCGGCCTCGCAGCGGCCCAACGGGTTGCGCCGCGGGCCCAGGTGGCGGAATTGGTAGACGCGCTGGCTTCAGGTGCCAGTGACCGAAAGGTCGTGGAGGTTCGAGTCCTCTCCTGGGCACCACCCCTCTCGCAAGCATGCGAAGAGCGGGTGGCGCCAAGCTTTCCTTACAATAGATACTCCGTTCATCTGGCGTGCATCGCCGACGCTCCACTATAAGACGTCGGAGCGGCGCCGGTCGCGACGACGCCGACGCGTGGAGACGAAAGACACTTGGCCAGCTTTGTTCATGAAGGCGACCTGCCCGACGGCGTGTTCGCCGGGGCGACCGCGATCGCCATCGATTCGGAAACCATGGGCCTGCGCCTCGGGCGCGATCCGCTGTGCGTGGTGCAGCTGTCGTCCGGCGACGGCGACGCCCACGTGGTGCGCCTGGACCGCTCGACCTATCATGCGCCGAACCTGAAGAAGCTGCTGGCCGATCCGGCCGTGCTGAAGCTTTTCCACTTCGGTCGCTTCGACATCGCCATGTTCCTGCTGCATCTGGGCGTCATGACGGCCCCCGTGTACTGCACGAAGATCGCTTCCAAGCTCGCCCGCACCTATACCGACCGCCACGGCCTCAAGGACGTGACGCGCGAGCTGATGGGCGTGGAGCTGTCCAAGGCCCAGCAGAGCTCCGACTGGGGCGCTGATTCGCTGAGCCCCGAGCAGGTGGCCTACGCCGCCTCGGACGTTCTGCATCTGCATGGCCTGCGCGAGCGTTTGAACGCCATGCTGGTGCGCGAGGGCCGCATGGCCCTGGCCCAGGCCGCCTTCGACTATCTGCCCCACCGCGCCGCGCTCGACCTGGCCGGCTGGGAAGACGTCGACATCTTCGCGCACGCTTAAGGAGAGACGAGCCGTGGTGGACGTGGCGATGAGGGGCGGCTTCAAGCGCGATCTGCGGCGCTGGCGCCGTCGCTCGCGCCTGGTCCGCGGCGCGCGCCTGCTGCTGCCGGTGGCCATCCTCGCCCTGGTCGGCGCGTCCGTTGGCCAGGTGATCTGGCGCACGGTGACCGCCGCCGAGCGCGCGCCGGAAAGGCCCCAGGCCCAGATCCGCATGCTCAACCCGCGCTTCTACGGCCAGTCCAGCGAAGGCCGGGCCTTCCTGATCACCGCCCGCTCGGCGGTCCGCGACGACGCCGACCTCAAGCGCGTGCTGCTGGACGATCCGACCCTGACGCTGGGCACCGACGAGCCCAAGCCGACGCGGGTCACCTCCAAGAACGGCGTCTATCGCGAGGACACCCTCAAGCTCGTGCTGCGCGGCGACGTGCGCATGGACGACGGGGGCGGCTATCGCTTCGCGTCGGACGAGGCTTTCGTCGACACCAAGACCGGCGTGATCACCGGAGAAACCCTGCTGCAGGGCGAAGGCCCCACAGGACAGGTGAAATCCAACGCTTATTCCGTATATGACAAGGGCGACCGCATCGTTTTCCGGGGCGGCGTGAAAACGCGCCTGGACCGCGTCGACGGCGACGGGAACTAGAGGACGATGCGACAGATGAGGGCGAGGTCGATGAAACGAGCAATGGCGGTCGCTATCGCCGCGAGCCTCCTTGGGGGGCTTTCGGCCGCTCCGGCCCTGGCGCAGAACAGTTCCAGCGCGCCGGTCGACATCTCGGCCGACGAGCAGGAGACCATCTCCAGCCAGTGCAAGACGATCTTCCGCGGCGCCGTCGAGGTGCTGCAGGAGACCTCGCGCCTGCGCGCCGCCAAGATGACCCTCTACAATCAGAAGAAGGCCAAGAGCGGCGACGGCAGCGGCTGCGGCAACGTCGACCGGGTCGAGGCCGAGGGCGAGGTGTTCTACGTCACGCCCAAGCAGACCGTGCGCGGCGACCGGGCGACCTACGACTACGCCTCCAACACCATCGTCGTGACCGGCAATGTCATCGCCATCCAGGGCCAGGACGTGGCCCGCGGCGACCGCATGGTGGTCAACACCAAGACCAACGACGTGCGGATGGAATCGACCACCAAGGGCGCGGGCAAGAAGAACCGCGTGCGCGCCGTGGTCTATCCCAGCACCGCGGACGACGCCAGCAAGCCCAAGCCCTGAGAGCCGTGATGCAATTCAACTCCCTGGGCGGCGGTTCGACCGAGGACGGCCTCTATGTCGACGGCGTCGGCAAGACCTTCGGCGACCGGCCGGTCGTCAAGAACGTCTCGCTGCGCCTCAAGCGCGGCGAGGTGGTCGGCCTCCTGGGGCCCAACGGCGCCGGCAAGACCACGACCTTCTACATGGTCACGGGCCTGATCGCCGCCGACTACGGCTCGATCTATCTCGACGGCGAGGACATCACCGCCCAGCCGATGTTCCAGCGCGCCCGCCTGGGCGTCGGCTACCTGCCGCAGGAAGCCTCGATCTTCCGCGGCATGACGGTCGAGCAGAACGTCATGGCCGTGGTCGAGATGCGCCAGAAGAACCAGCGGGTGGCGCGCGAGACGGTGACCAGCATCCTCGAGGAGCTGCGGATCACCCACATCCGCAAGTCGCCGGCCGTGGCCCTGTCGGGCGGCGAGCGCCGCCGCGTGGAAATCGCCCGCGCCCTGGCCAGCGAGCCGTCGTTCATGCTGCTCGACGAGCCGTTCGCCGGCATCGACCCGCTGGCCATCTCCGACATCCGCGAGGTCGTGAACTATCTCAAGAACCGCGGCATCGGCATCCTGATCACCGACCACAACGTCCGCGAGACGCTGGACATGGTCGATCGGGCCTCGATCATCGCCGCCGGCGAGGTGCTGTTCGAAGGATCCCCCAAGGAGATCGTCGACAACCCCGAAGTGCGCCGGGTTTACCTGGGCGACAGCTTCTCCGACCGCGCATAAACGGTTCGGACATGATTGCGGCGCGGCGGCCTGCCGGGGCGACTGCGAAAAAGGCCTTGTCCCGCAAGGCCTTTTTCTTTTTCACGGACGGATGGTCGCACCGGCCCGATATTTGCAGGCGTTCGCGCCCCGTTAACCAGACCGGCCTTTCAATGGCGATCGTAACTTTCGTTCGATTTGCCAGGAGGGCGCGTTGGCGCTCAGCCCCAGACTCGATATCCGGCAGGGCCAGGGCCTTGTCATCACTCCGCAACTGCAGCAGGCGATCAAGCTTCTGCAGCTGTCGAACATCGAGCTGGAAGCCTTCGTCGAGGCCGAGCTCGAACGTAATCCGCTGCTGCAGCGCGACGACAGCGACCGCGAGGTCGAACGCGAGGGCGAGCCCGAGCGCGCCGTCGAGAACCTGGGCATGGAAAGCGTCTCCGACGCCTCGGCCAGCCGCGAGATGGACACGCCCGGCGACGACGTCTCGCCCGGCGAGCGCGCCACCGGCGACGGCGAGGACCATGGCGCCGAGCACGCCGGCGGGCAGATCGACTGGTCGCGCGCCGGCGGCGGCGGCAGCTTCGAGGGCGACGACAATTTCGAAGGCGCCCTGAACCGTCCCGAGACGCTGTCCGAACACCTGAACGGTCAACTGCTGCTGGCCGGCCTGTCGCCCGCCGACGAGGCCATCGCCGCCATCCTGATCGACGCCGTCGACGCGGCCGGCTACCTGCGCGCCGATCTCTGGGAGATCGCCGAGCGCCTGGGCTGCGAACTGGACCGCGTCGAGCGCGTGCTGAAGGTCGTCCAGGGCTTCGAGCCCTGCGGAGTGGCCGCCCGCGACGTGCGCGAGTGCCTGGAACTGCAGCTGCGCGACGTCAACCGCTACGATCCCGCCATCGCCGCCCTGCTCGACAATCTCGACCTGCTGGCGCGCCGCGACCTGGCCGCGCTGCGCAAGATCTGCGGCGTCGACGACGAGGACCTGCGCGAGATGATCGCCGAGGTCCGCGGCCTGACCCCGCGTCCGGGCGCGGCCTTCCACAGCGATCCGCCCCAGACCCTGGTGCCCGACGTGCATGTGCGCGAGGGCCTCGGCGGCATGTGGCACGTCGAGCTGAACACCGACACCCTGCCGCGCGTGCTGGTCGACCAGCGCTACCACGCCCGCGTCTCCAAGGGCGCGCGCAGCGACCAGGAAAAGACCTTCGTCTCCGACAGCTTCGCCACCGCCAACTGGCTGGTCAAAAGCCTCGACCAGCGAGCCAAGACCATCCTTAAGGTGGCCAGCGAGATCGTGCGCCAGCAGGACGGCTTCCTGGCCTACGGCGTCGAGCACCTGCGACCGCTGAACCTGAAGACCGTCGCCGACGCCATCGGCATGCACGAGAGCACGGTCAGCCGGGTCACCTCCAACAAGTACGTCGCCACGCCGCGCGGGGTGTTCGAACTGAAGTTCTTCTTCACCTCGGCCATCCAGTCGTCGGAAGGCGGCGAGGCCCACTCGGCCGCCAGCGTCCGCCACAAGATCAAGGGCCTGGTCGACGCCGAGAAGACCGAAAGCGACGTCCACTCCGACGATCGCATCGTCGAGATCCTGAAGACCGCCGGCGTCGACATCGCCCGCCGCACGGTGGCCAAGTACCGCGAGGCCATGCGCATTCCCTCTTCGGTCGAGCGCCGCCGCCTGATCAAGGAAAGCGCGTAGTCGTTCCCGCGCCGCGTCGAATAGCGACGTTTTCGCGCAAGCGATTTGCGCTCGTCCTGCGTTATACCTGCCTTGTGAACCAGGGCCGGGAATGAGCGACGAGAAGCTGTCAGACGTGATCGAGGGGTTCGGGGACGACCCGCGCCCGGTGCTGACCGTCAGCCAGATGCTGGAAGCCTTCGACAGCCGCGCCTTCGGGGCCACGCTGCTGGTGTTCGGCCTGCTCAACTGCCTGCCCCTGCCGCCCGGCTCCTCGACCCTGCTGTCGCTGCCGATCCTGCTGCTGGCGCCGCAGATCGCCTGGGGCGCCAACGCCCCCTGGCTGCCGCGCGGGGTGCTGGAAAAACCCTTTAAGCGCGACGACCTAAGGGGGCTTTTCCGGCGCATCACGCCGGTTCTGCGCCGCCTGGAAGTGGTGACGCGGCCCAGGCTCGGCTTCATGTTCGCGGCCGGCGGCGAACGCTTCATCGGCGTGGTCTGCACGCTGCTGGCCCTGGTGCTGGTGCTGCCGATTCCCCTTGGAAACCTTGCTCCAGGCGCGACCGTGGCCGTCCTGGCCCTGGCCCTGCTGCAGCGCGACGGCCTGCTGGCCCTGCTCGGCTACCTGATGGCGACCGCCAGCGCCGCGCTGCTGTTCCTCAGCGCTGGTGTCGTGACCGCCGCCGTCAAGAGGCTGATCGGGGTCTTTTCGGGACTCTTCTGAGGCCCTTTTGCTCCCGCTTGACACCGCCCCCGGACCGGCGCGTTGATAGGGCATGCAAGTCCAAATCTCCGGCAAGCATGTCGACGTTGGTGAGGCTCTGCGAGCGCGAGTCGCCGACGAAATCGCCCTGAGCATCGGCAAGTATTTCGACCGAGGCGGTGACGCCGACGTCGTGATCAGTAAGGAGGGCTACGCCTTCCGGGTCGATTGTTCGGTAAAGCTGGCTTCGGGCCAGCAGCTCATGAGCCACGGCTCTGGCGGCGACGCCCATGTGGCGTTCGACCAGGCCCTGGCCAAGATCGAGACGCGCATAAGGCGCTACAAGCGCCGCCTCAAGAGCCACACCGAGGCGGCCACCGCCAAGCAGGCCGAGAACGCGGCGTTCTACGTGCTGCGCGCCCCCGAGGACGAGCACGAGGACGAGGACTGGTCGATCGAGGAGGACCACCCCGCCGGCGCCCCGTCGGCCATGGTGATCGCCGAGACCCAGGCCTCGCTCAAGACGATGACCGTTTCCATGGCTGTCATGGAACTGGACTTGACCGAGTCCCAGGCAATCGTGTTTAGGAACGCCGCCCACGGCGGATTGTCGGTGGTCTACCGCCGGCCGGACGGAAATATCGGTTGGATCGACCCCGAGCGCACCAAGCCGCTGAACGGAAACGGCTCGACCTTGAGCTAGCTGGAGCCTAAGCGGTCCCGGCGCGTTTCGGGACCGCGGCGGCCGAGCTTTCGGCGGCCGGTATAGAGCGAGCTAGTTGAAGTCCATGACTATCGGCGATCTTCTGGACCACGGGGCGGTGACCCTGCGCGTCAGCGCCAAGGACAAGCGCCAGGTTCTCGGCGTCATCGCCGACTTCGCCGGCCGCGTGCTCGGCTTCGATTCCGACATCGCCCTCGACGGCCTGATCGACCGCGAGGGGGCCGGTTCGACCGGCGTCGGCCAGGGCGTCGCCCTGCCGCATGCCCGCGTGCCGGGCCTGGATCGCGTGCGGGCCGTGTTCGTGCGCCTGGAAACTCCCGTCGCCTTCGACGCGCTGGACGACAAGCCGGTCGACCTGTTCCTGGCCCTGTTCGCCCCGCCCGAGGCCAACACCCAGCACCTGCGGGCCCTGGCCCGCGTCTCGCGCATGTTGCGCCAGCCCGAACTGCGCGAGCAACTGCGCCAGGCCCGCTCGGCCGACGCCGTGCACGTGCTGCTGGCCCGCGAGACCGCGACCCCGACGGCGGCTTAAGGCCCCCTACAGCACCTCGATCTTGTAGCTGCAGCCGGCCAGCGTCTTGCCCGGATGCGTGGTCACGGTCGAGACGTTCAGCGTGATGCGGGTCTGCGTGGTCAGGCCGTCCGCGGACTCGGTCTTTTCCGAGATCACCCGCTCGCCCATGAACTTGGCCGGCACGTCGATCGCCGGCTCGATCTTCAACTGCTTGGCCAGCGGATGCGGATCGGCTTCGTCCAGCACCGCCAGGGGTCCCGAGCTGTTGAAGGCGATCAGGCTGGTCGTGCGGCCGAACACCTCGATCGGCCTGGCCAGACGATACTGCTTGAGCATGAAGTTGGGCGACTTCACCTCGGTCAGGCCGAAATGCCTGCGGGCGTCCGCGCCCTCCGTCCCCGCCAGCCAGAAGGCGACGGTATTGTAGCTCGGCACGTCGTAGGTCTCGCAGGCGATCAGCTTGGCCAGGTCCACGGTCTTGGGATCGATCTCGTCGTCCTGGGCCATGGCGGGGCCGACGCAGGCGAAGGCGAGGGCCAGCCCGCCGGCGATCAGCGTCTTGTTGATCATGGGTACGCTCCTACGGGAGGGCCAAGCGCCGCCTCAGCGGGCGAAGATGCTGCGGGTCAGGCACGAGAAGACCAGGCGCCCGGCCTCGTCGAGCAGGTCCTGCTGGGCGATGACGATGCCCTTGCCCTCGCCAACCGGATCCTTGCCCATCACCGTCATGCGGCCGCGCAGAAGTTCGCCGGCCGGCGGGTTGCGCAGCCAGCGCAGGGCGTCGACGCCCACGCGCTTGGTCTGGGGCCAGTCGGCCGAGGCTTCGCTGTCGAGGCGGGTCCAGATCGCGAAGACCATGGCGTCGGGCGCGCCCAGCGAAGGATCCCAGCCCGGCTGGAAGGCGGCGATGAAGACGTCCAGCGCCTTCTCGTCCACCACCGTCGCGCCCAGGGTCACCACCTGACCGATCTGGATGTCGTCGAAGGAAGCCGGCACGGGTGTTCTCCTGTCGATACGCCCGTCAAAGCGGACGAGCGACCTGACCACGGCGCCTTGAAGGTTGTCGAGAGCGCGCGCACGGGCCATGTGTCATCGCGAAGTTTCTTTGCAAGGTCGCCGATGCTGTTGCGCAGGTTGTTCGCCGCCGTCCTGGCCCCGCTGGCCCTTCTTGCCGCCGCCGCTTCCCCGGCGCGCGCCGAGGTGGTCAAGACCGGCCACATCGAGGTGGAGCTGGTTTCGCAGGAAGCCGCCGCCGTGCCCGGCTCGACGGTGTTCGTGGCCCTGCGCCAGAAGATCCAGACCCACTGGCACACCTACTGGCGCAATCCCGGCGACGCCGGCGACGCCACCAAGATCGTCTGGACCCTGCCCGCGGGCTGGACCGCCGGCGACATCGTGTGGCCGACGCCCGAGCGCGTGCGCGTCGGGCCGCTGCAGGACTACGCCTACAGCGGCGAGGTGTTGCTGCCGGTGCCGATCACCGTGCCGGCCTCGGCCAAGCCGGGCCAGACCGTGACCCTGAAGGCGGCCGCCGCCTTCCTGGTCTGCGAGGAGATCTGCGTGCCCGAGGACGCGGTGGTGACCCTGTCGCTGCCCGTCGTCGCCGGCCCCGCCAAGCCCGATCCCAAGTGGGGCGAGACGGTCGCCCAGGTGCTGGCCGCCGCCCCCAAGCCCGCCGGCCTGAAGGCCACCTGGAGAAAGGACGGCGAGACCCTGAAGCTGTCGGTGACCGGCGCCGCCCTGAAGGGCGCCGACTTCGCCGACGCCTACTTCTTCCCCTATTCGGGCAAGGCCATCGACCACGCCGCGCCCCAGGCGATTGAGCGCGGGGCCGAGGGCCTGACCCTTTCGCTGACCGCCGGCTTCGACTTCGGCCCGGAGGCGACGGAGGCCCCGACCGAGCTTTCGGGCGTGCTGGCCCTGAAGGGCGGCTCCTACGAGATCACCGCCACGCCCGGCGAGACCCCCGCGGGGTCTGTAGGGCTAGGCTCTCTGCCCGCGGCCGGCGCCGGTTCGACCGGCGGCGCGCAAGCCTCCGGAGGGACCGGTTCGGTCGGTTCGGCCTCCGGCGTCGGCGGACTGCCGGTCGCCCTGCTGTTCGCCTTTCTCGGCGGCCTGATCCTCAACCTGATGCCCTGCGTCTTCCCGGTGCTGTCGCTGAAGGCCGCCAGCCTGGCCGCCCACGCCCACGACCCCGGCAAGACCCGCGTCCAGGGCCTGGCCTTCCTGGCCGGGGTGGTCGCCACCTTCCTCGCCCTGGCCGGCCTGTTGATCGCCGTGCGCGCGGGCGGGCAGGCCGTGGGCTGGGGCTTCCAGCTGCAATCGCCGGCGGTGGTCGCCGTGCTGTCGCTGCTGATGCTGCTGGTGGCGCTGAACCTGTCGGGCGTGTTCGAGGTCGGCGCGGCCGTCCAGGGCGCGGCGGGCGGCGTCTCGGCCGGCTCGGGCCTGGCCGGCGCCTTCCTGACCGGCGCTCTGGCGGTGATCGTCGCCGCCCCCTGCACCGCGCCGTTCATGGCCGGCGCCCTCGGTTTCGCCCTGACCCAGCCGCCGGCCTTCGCCCTGCTGGTGTTCCTGGCCCTGGCGCTGGGCTTCGCCGCGCCCTTCGTCATCCTGGCCTTCGCGCCGGGGCTGCTGAAGAAGCTGCCCAGGCCCGGCGCCTGGATGGACGTGCTCAAGCACGCCCTGGCCTTTCCGATGTACGGCGCGGCCGCCTGGCTGGTCTGGGTGTTCAGCCAGCAGGCCGGCGGCGTGGCGCTGGCCCTGCTGCTGGCCGCCGCCGTGCTGGTCGCCTTCGCCGCCTGGGCCTATGGCCTGGGCGAGACGCGCCGGTTCGCCGGCAAGACCCCGCTGGTCGCCTTCGGCTTCGCTCTCGCCGGCCTGGCGGGCGGTGTTCTCCTGACGATCGGCGCCCTGAAGGCCCCGGTTCCCGCCGTCGGCGCGCAGGTCGCCGAGGCCGCCGGCCCGGGCCTGGCCGCCGAGCCCTGGAGCCCCGCGCGCGTCGCCGCCCTGCAGGCCGAGGGCAAGGTGGTGATGGTCGACTTCACCGCCGACTGGTGCGTGACCTGCAAGGTCAACGAGAAGACGGCGCTCGCCGGTCCGCGCCTGGCCGACGCCTTCAAGGCCCAGAACGCCGTCCTCTTGAAGGCCGACTGGACCAGGCGCGACGCGGCCATCGCCGCCGCCCTGGCCGAGCACGGCCGCGCGGGCGTGCCGCTCTATCTGGTCTATCCCAAGGGCGCCGGCGCGCCTGTCATCCTGCCCCAGCTGCTGACCGAGGGCCTGGTGATCGAGGCGGTTGAAAAGGCGGCGAAGGGTTGAGGCCGCGCGTCGCCCTCTAGCGCGCGACGTCTCCTATTGCGTATGCACGTGGTTTGGGGAAAAGGGGGCGGCTGGCGCCGGCTGGCCTAGAGGCCTCGATGATATCCCACCAGTATCGCTGCATCTTCGTACACATTCCGCGCTGCGCGGGAACCAGCATCGAGACCTGGATCGCCGGGGGTGACTGGTGGACGATAGACGCCGGCAGCAAGCATCTGCTCGCCAGCCAGGCCAAGGCCGCCTACGCCGAGTTCTGGGACGACTACTTCAAGTTCTCGATCGTCCGGAATCCCTACGACCGCATCATCTCCTGCCTCAAGTACGCCGAGCATTTCGGGCTGGTGCAGGGGGAGGACGGCCAGGTCGATTTCTCGACCTACCACGCCCGGTTCGGCGAAGCGGTGGTGATCGAGCACGACCATCGTTTCTTCGACCGCGCGCAACTGCTATCGCCGCGCCATCGGCCGGGGTCGGTCTACGGCAACATTCTCGACGAGGAGCTCGACTTCGTCGCGCGGTTCGAGACCCTCGCCGCCGACATGGAGGTCGTGCGCCAGGCCACGGGAATCGGCGAACCCTTCGGTCACCACGTGGAAAATTCGGAGCGGAAACGGCCAAGCCTGCCGCCCGAGACGATCCAGATCGTCAACAAAATCTACGATGCCGATTTTGACGCCTTTAACTACAACTTGAAATAGGTTAACCACTTCAAAGCGAAGTAGCTCGAGCGTCCGCTGTCCGTGAAAACATGAGGCAGAGACAAATGAAATCGCTTTTGAAGTTCGTCGTGATGGCTGTCGCCATCGGAGCTATGCCGCAACTAGCCGCGGCGCAGGCGACCCGAACCTGGGTCTCGGGTGTCGGAGACGACGCCAATCCGTGCTCTCGAACCGCGCCGTGCAAGACTTTCGCCGGTGCGATCAGCAAGACTGCCGCCGGTGGCCAGATCAACGTGCTGGACCCGGGCGGCTACGGCTCGGTGACGATTACCAAGGCGATCGCGATCATCGCCCCTGAAGGCACCGCGGGGATCACCAACACCGGCACCAGCGGGATCATCGTCAACGCCGGCGCCAACGACGCGGTCTATATCCGCGGCATCGAGATCATGGGGTCGAAGACCGGGACCTATGGCGTGCGGTTCCTCGCCGGCGGCTCCCTGACGCTCGACAGCGTAATCGTCCGCGCCCAGGGCGGGCCCGGCGTGTTCTTCGCGCCGAGTTCGGGTGTGGCGAAGCTGGCGATCGACAACTCGACGATCTCGGACAATGTCGGCATCGGCGTCCATGTGGCCCCGACCGGTTCGGCCACCGCGGTCGCCTCGATCTCCAACAGCTTCATGAACAACAACCAGGCTGGCGTGCGTTCGGACGCCAGCGCCAGTTCGGGCAACGCCGTCGTTTCGGTGGGCCGCAGCGAGATGTCGAACAACGTGGTGGCCGGCGCCGCCGCCTTCGACACCGCCGGCGGCGGCTCGTCGATCCTGGCGGTCAACCAGTCGATCATGTCGAACAACAACTTCGGCGCGGCGTCCAATGGTTCGGCGCAGGCGTTGATCACGGTCGCCGGTTCGACCGTCGTGGGCAACACCACGGGCTTCCACGAAGTGTCGGGCGGCCAGATCTTCTCGAACAGCAACAGCCTTCTGAACAACAACGGCAGCGACGGCACCTGGACGGTCCTGCCGCCGAAATAGCGGATCAGGCCCTCGCGCTTCGTCGCGAGGGCCGCGTTATTTCTTCCTGCCGCCCCAGGGCAGACGTTCCTTCACCCCGTCCATCGGCGTGCGGGTGGTCGTCACCGGCGGCGGGGCGACGACGACGGGCTTGGGCAGGGGATAGGCCCGCCAGCCGGTCTGGATCAGGGCCTCGAAGCCCTGGCAGCGCGGGATGATCCTGACCGCGCCGGTCCTGGGTTTGGCGAAGGGCGGCGGCTGGGCGACGGTCTGGCGGCGCGGATCGATGAACCGCCAGTCGCCGGGAAGGCCGTAGCCCTTCTCGCCGCCGGTCTTCACCGCCTGGTAGGCGATATTGGCCTGGAACGGCTTGACCCCGTACTTAAGCATCGCCCGCAGGAAGATGGCGTCGGCCTCGGCCCGCTTGTCCTTCTCGCCGATGGCGTACAGCCAGTCATGGACGATGGCGGCGCGGGCCGTAGGGCCCTGCGGGTCGACGAAGCCCTGGCCGTACCACGGCACGCTGGCGAAGTCGGTGACGTACCAGCGCGGCACGACGATGACCTTGCCGGTCTCGACGTCGCAGTAGGGGAACTCCGCCTCCAGGGTGAAGAGCTTGCGGCCCTCCTTGGACTGGTTGAACAGCATCACCGGCTGCGGCGTCAGCGAGCTGGGCGGCGTCGGCGCCACCACCGGCACGAAGACGGTCGTCTCCTTGGTCGTCGTGCAGCCGGCGACGGCCAGGCCCAAGGCGAGGCCCGTTGCGACCAGCGGGGCGAGCGAAAGCTTGGAGCGAAGCGTCATGATCGTGCGGGGCGGGAGGAAAACGGCGAAGCGATGCCGTCTTCTGGCGGCCGAAATGCGGCGGATCAAGCCTTCATGGCCAAGCTTTCGGCCGCAAGACAAAGGATTGCGCGCGCGCTGCGCTGTTCCACCGCAGGGCGATCCGTGAGAGTGTCTCGCAACACCGGCCATCCCGCTTCCGGAGGTTCCCATGATCACCCGTCGCCTGATCGTCGCCAGCGCCCCGCTGGTCGTGCTCGCGCCCAGTCTCGCCTTCGCCGCGCCGGCCCCGGCCTTCACCGCCAGGGACATCGACGGCAAGACCCGCTCGCTCTCCGAGTTCAAGGGCAAGACCGTCGTGCTCGAATGGGTCAACGAGGGCTGCCCCTATGTGAAGAAGCACTATTCGGGCAACATGCAGGGCCTACAGCAGGCCGCCACCGCCGACGGCGTGGTCTGGCTGAGCGTCGCCTCCTCGGCGCCCGGCAAGCAGGGCTACTTCGCCGACGGCGCCCAGGCCAAGACCTGGATGAGCGCCAAGGGCGCCAAGCCGACCACCCTGCTGCTCGATCCAGAGGGCGTGGTCGCCACCGCCTACAAGGCCAAGACCACGCCGCACATGTACGTCATCGATCCGGCCGGCCAACTGGTCTACCAGGGCGCCATCGACGACAAGCCGTCCAACAAGGTCGAGGACATCGCCACGGCCAAGAACTACGTCGCCGCCGCGCTTTCGGACCTCAAGGCCGGCCGCAAGGTGGCGGTTCCCGCCAGCCAGCCGTACGGCTGCGCGGTGAAGTACAAGGACGCGTAGTCGGAAGACCCTTTCCCTTTCTCCTTGCTCGTCATCCCGGAAGGCGCGCAGCGCTTATCCGGGACCCAGGGGACTGGACGCGGCTTCAAGTCAGCCTCCAAGGCGCTCGTCGGCGCAATGCGGCGGCCCCTGGGTCCCGGCTCTGCGCTTCGCTGCGGCCGGGATGACGGAGTAGGTGAGAGAGGGCGGTGCTCAAGCCGCGGGCTGCGGCGGCGCCGTGATGACCTCGACGTTGTCGTTCAGCAGGTAGACCATGTCGCGCAGGGCCTGGTCCTGGGTCTTGACGGTCTTGGCGTCGGCCATCGCCGTCAGCTTCTCGGGCAGGTCCTGGCTGATGCCGCGCAGGATGCATTTGAGGTCGTCGACCGCGCCGCGCTCCTTCAGGGTGACGTGGCCCTTCATGTCCAGCGCCGACAGCGCCTCGATCTCGGCCTTGAAGGCGGCAAAGCCCGGCAGGGCCGCCGCCGGGGCGGCGGGATCCTTGGGCAGGGCCTCGCGATAGCCCTCGACGCGGGTCTTCAGGGCGCCGGCGCGCTTGACGATGTCGGCGAAGAGGGGCTCGCCCGCCACCGAAGGCGGGGCCTGGCCGGGCTGGACCACGGCCGGAGCCTGGTTCACCGGCGCCGCCGAACCGGTCGAAGCCAACCACAGCATGGCGGAAAAAGCGATCGCGTCGCAGGACATCGGCTACTCCGGTCGAAAAACGTCATTGGTCTTCATGACGCCGAGACTGACCTTTGGTAAGCCCGCCCTCGTAAACGCCGTTTTACCACACATAGGAGTTGCCAGTGTCCGATCTCGACGCCGCCTGGACCCGCCTGGAAACCGCCGCCAAGGCCGCCGGGGAGAAGCGCATCGTCGAGTTCTTCGACACCGAGCCCCAGCGTCTCGAAACCCTGACCCTCGACGTCGCCGGCCTGCATCTGGACCTCTCCAAGCAGGCCTGGGACGAGGCCGGCCTGGAAGCCGCGCTCGACCTCGCCCACGCCGCCGGCGTCGAGGCCGCTCGCGCCCGCATGCTGGGCGGCGAGGCGATCAACAGCTCCGAAGGCCGCGCCGTGCTGCACGTCGCCCTGCGCGCCAAAAGCAACGCCGACATCAAGGCCCAGGGCGTTCCGGTGATGGCCGAGGTCGAGGCCGTCCGTGAGCGGATGAAGGCCTTTTCCGAGGCCGTCCGGTCGGGCGCGATCAAGGGCGCCACCGGCAAGCCGTTCAAGGCCATCCTGCACATCGGCATCGGCGGCAGCGACCTTGGCCCGCGCCTGCTGTGGGACGCCCTGCGCCCGGCGGCGCCTGCGATCGACCTGCGCTTCGTGGCCAATGTGGACGGCGCGGAATTCCTGCTGACCACGGCCGATCTCGATCCGGAAGAAACCCTGGTCGTGGTGGTGTCCAAGACCTTCACAACCCAGGAGACCATGTCCAACGCCGCCGCCGCCCGCGCCTGGCTGGTCGCGGCCCTCGGCGAAGAGGGCGCCAACGTCCATCTGGCCGCCGTGTCGACCGCGCTGGACAAGACCTCGGCCTTCGGGGTGGCGGACGAGCGGGTGTTCGGCTTCTGGGACTGGGTCGGCGGCCGCTATTCGCTGTGGTCGGCGGTCAGCCTGTCGGTGGCCGTGGCCGCCGGCTGGGACGTGTTCCAGGGCTTCCTCGACGGCGCCGCCGAGATGGACGCCCACTTCGCCAGCGCGCCGCTCGAGAAGAACGCCCCGGTGCTGGTCGCCCTGGCCCAGATCTTCAACCGCAACGGCCTTGATCGCCGGGCCCGCTCGGTTGTTCCGTACTCGCACCGTCTGCGCCGCCTGGCCTCCTTCCTCCAGCAACTGGAAATGGAGAGCAACGGCAAGTCGGTCGGCCCGGACGGCAAGCCCGCCCAGCGCGGCACGGCCACCGTCGTGTTCGGCGACGAGGGCACCAACGTCCAGCACGCCTATTTCCAGTGTATGCACCAGGGGACCGACATCACCCCGATGGAGCTGATCGGCCTGGCCAAGTCGGATGAAGGTCCGGCCGGCATGCACGAGAAGCTGCTGTCGAACCTGCTGGCCCAGGCCGAAGCCTTCATGGTGGGTCGCACCACCGAAGACGTGGTCGCCGAGCTTCAGGCCAAGGGCGTCTCGGACGCCGAGATCGCGACCCTGGCCCCGCAGCGCACCTTCGCCGGCAACCGGCCGTCGACCCTGGTGCTGCTCGACCGCCTGACGCCGCAGACCTTCGGCGCCCTGATCGCCCTCTACGAGCACAAGACCTTCGTCGAGGGCGTGATCTGGGGGATCAACAGCTTCGACCAATGGGGCGTCGAGCTGGGCAAGGTGATGGCGGGTCGCATCCTGCCGGAACTGGAAGCCGGCGCCGTGGGCAGCCACGATCCGTCGACGACCGCGCTGATCGAGCGGTTGAAGAAGTAAGCTCCACGCCCTTCTCCCTTGCGGGAGAAGGTGTCGGCGAAAGCCGACGGATGAGGGGTCTCTCAAACTTTGGGCGCCGCGAAAGCTGATCGGCTTTCGCGGCGTTCTCGTACGTGCGACCCCTCACCCGACCTCCTTCGGAGGCCACCCTCTCCCACAAGGGGAGAGGGATCTCGATCATCAGAACGTCTTGCGCACCCGCAGGCTGACGAAGGTCCGCGGGTCGATGTCGCGGACTTCCTGGTAGCGCACCGGGCGCGTCACGCGGTCGGCATAGACCGTGCGGGTGACGACGAAGTCGTCCCAGACGTTCAGCTGGGCGCGGATGGCCAGGGTGTTGGTCGGCTTGTATTCGGCGAAGGCCTCGTAGTAGTTCGCGCCGCGCCAGCCGTTGGTCTGGTCCGGATCGTAGGTGCGCTGGCCCAGCAGCGGCAGCCAGTTGATCCCCCACTGCACCTGGCCGCGCATCAGGTCCTGCTGGAAGCCGATGTTGGCCTGGGTCGGGCGGATCTGGGTGATCGGACGGTCCTCGCCCGAGGTCGGGTCGGTGACGTGGGTCTCGTTCCAGTCGTTCTTGAAAGTCAGGCGGCCGCCCTTCACGCCCAGCTTGTCGGTGGGCACGACGATGTTCAGCGACAGCTTGTCCAGCGTGCCGTCGCCGATGTTGCCGGTCGCCGACAGGCCGCCGGGCAGGGGCAGGCGGTCGATGACGCCGATGATCTCGTCGTGGCGCCAGCCGATCGACACCACGCCCTCGCCCCAGAAGCGGCGCTCGTAGGTCAGCTCCGAGATCCAGCGCTGCTCGGGCTCCAGGTCGACATTGCCGCCATAGACCGTGCCGTCGCCGAACTCGGCCGAGGCGGCGAAGTCGCCGAAGTCCAGCTGGCCCAGTTCGCGCTCGAAACGGAAGCGCAGCTGGTGGTCGGCCTTGGGCGTCCAGGTCGCCTGGAAGCGGGGCTTGGCGTAGAAGAAGCTCTTCTCCTGGTCGGCGTCGCCCGACTGGCTGATCGTCGAGGTCTCCAGGCGCACGCCGCCCTCGAGGGTCAGCTTGGGGTTCACCCGCCAGGTGGTCTTCAGGAAGGCCTCGCCGCGCGTCTCCTCGACCTTGACCGAGGCCGAGGGCAGGGGAACCGCCGTCCCGCCGACCGAATAGGCCTGCTTCACGTCGAGCATGTTGTAGGCGACCTCGCCGCCGAACTCGAAGGTCAGGCCGGGCTTGCGCTCGTGGCGGATGGTGGCGCGCAGGATGGATTCCGAGGAGTCGCCTTCGGCCCCGAACAGCTCCTGCGGGCTGACGACGCCGCTGAGCGTGGCGTCGCTGGTGGCCTCGCTGTCGAATTTCTCGAACTCGTGCATCACCCGGGTCTCGAGGTTCCAGCGCGGGGCCAGGGGGCGGGTGTAGGTCAGGCCCAGCTCGCCCGAGCGGCTGTCTTCCTCATAGGCGGTGCGGCGCTTGGAGGTCGGCGAGGTCAGCTCCTGCCAGTCCTGCCAGTCGTTGACGCCGTAACGGGCGGTGGCGTCGATCTTGCCGCCCGCCAGCGGGCCGGCATAGTTGCCACGGATCGAGCGGCCGCCGCCGTAGCCGTCGTTCACGA
Organism: Caulobacter sp. CCNWLW153; assembly: GCF_036889365.1. Taxonomy (NCBI): domain Bacteria; kingdom Pseudomonadati; phylum Pseudomonadota; class Alphaproteobacteria; order Caulobacterales; family Caulobacteraceae; genus Caulobacter; species Caulobacter sp. CCNWLW153. The sequence goes on along the minus strand of NZ_JBAKFV010000002.1, from coordinate 53,093 downwards.
AGGCTTCGTCGCGCAGGATGTTGCCAGCGCCGTCGCGACGCACCGAGCGACCCGCGCCGTTGGAGTCGCTGCTGCTGGTGCCGTCCGACAGGGTGACGCCCCAGCTCTTGTCGCCGTCGCGGGCGGTGAACTGGTAGGAGCCGCCCCAGACGTCGTGGCCGCCGTCGAAGATCTGGCTGTTCACGGTCAGGATCGACTGGCGGACCGCGCCCTTCTTCAGGATCACGTTGGCGACCACGCCATAGCCCTGCATGTCGATGCCGGGCGCGCCGCCGCGGATCAGCTCGATGCGCTCGACCTGGCTGGCGGGGGTGCGCTGCAGGACGTTGGAGCCGGTCTCGGCCTTGGAGGCGGGGCGGTTGTTGTTGACCAGCACGTTGCCGACCGCGCCCTCGAAGCCGCGCGTGCCCGCGCCGTCGTTGAGCACGAAGCCGGGCAGGCGATTGACCATGTCCAACGCGGTGTTGGGGCGCAGGCTGGTGAAGAAGTCCGGCACGAAGATCAGCACGCCCTTCTGGGTCGCGTCGTCCAGCGGCGCCTCGCTGACCGGGCCGGTCGGAACCGGCGCCTGGGCGGCCTGGGCGCTGTCTGCGGCATGGGCCGCGCCGGCGGCGAGCAGGGCTGCGGCCGCGGTGGCGAACAAGACGGTCTTCGACATGAACTTTCCCCTCAATCCCGGGGAAGGTCTTGCCGCGCGCGACCGGCGTTCTCAAATTAAACGCAGGAAATGTGGATTAAATATCCGAAATCATTACAGGAAGTTCAGGGAGGTATTGCCTTCTCAGCTCCCGTCATTCCCGCCCTTGTGGCGGGAACCCCTCTGTCAGCCGCAAGCGCGGATGGGGCGGCGTGCTCGGCACGCCGCTTGCGCCTCACCTGCGGGCGGAACCAGAGGTTCCCGCCACGAGGGCGGGAATGACGGGAAGAGAAGGGGCTACCGCTTCTTGTAGAACTCCGCCTCGATGATGCTCAGCGCGCCGCCGGTCTTGACCTTCTCGGCGCCGGTGTCGAAGCCGCCCTTGGCGCCGGTGACCTCGACGATCTTGCCGAAGGCGTCGCGGTCGGCCGTGGCGCCGGCCAGGGCGATGCGCAGGCGCGAGCCTTTGGCGGCCTTCAGCGGCAGGGTCACGTAGCCCAGGCTCTTGGGCGCCTCGCCCTCGTAGACGACCTTGCCGTCCATGGTGATCCGCAGCGGGTAGGAGCGGATGCGCCAGCCGATCAGCTTCAGCGAGATCTCGTCCACCTGTTGGGGCTTGGCCAGGCGGTACTCGATCCAGGCGTTCTCCAGCTTGCCGTCGCTGGCCCAGTGGGTGGCCTCGTCGTCGTCGACCGTGGCCGAGACCGCGCCTGCGTTCGAGCCGGCGGTGATGTCCACGGCCTTGATCGTGTCGCGTCGGATCTTGAAGGCCGGCGTCGAGGGCGTGGGACCGCGCGCCAGGCTGACGGGCGGCAGGGGCGGCTCGGCAGGAGCGGCCACGGCGTCCAGGGTCAGGGTCGCGGGCTTGAGGCCCTCGGCCTTGGCGATCACTGTCACCTGGCCGGCCGCCAGGGTCGAGCGCAGGGCCACGCGGTTGATCCCGCCCTCGACCGGCAGGGCCTTGGCCAGGATGTAGTTGTCGTCCTTGCGGTTGCTGCCGGCGTACTGCGTCACCGCGTCGACGCCGGCTGGGCCCTTGGTCACCGGCTCGCCCGAAGCCGAGACCGGGGTGTCGGTCGGCTTGACCGCGCCCTTGGAGTCGCCCTGGGCGATGCCGCCGCGCCATTCGGCCGGGCCTCTCACATCGAAGCTGACCAGATCGAGAGCGGTCGGCACGCGGCGGCCCTGCGCGTCCACCGCCTCGACGTCCACGAGGGCGATGTCGGCCGCGTCGGCCTTCCAGCCGCCGGGGCCGGTGCGCGGGGTCAGCTTGAGAGCGACCGCCGGACCCGTCGTGACCCGCTCGTCGCGCGCTGTTTCCTTGCCCTTGGCGTCGCGGGCGATCGCCGTCAGTGTTCCGGGCGCATAGGCCACGCCCTTGAAGGTGAAGAGGAAGCCGTCCGACTTCTCGCCCTTGCCCAACGACTTGCCGTTCAGGACCAGCTCGACGCTGTCGGCGCTGGAGACGACCAGCACGTCCTTCACCGTGCCGGTCGCGTAGTTCCAATGGCCGACCAGGTGGGCGCGGGGCTTTTCGACGTCGACCCAGCCGTCCCACATCACCTGGTGGGCGAAGAAGCCCTCCTTCGGGATGCGCATGGCGTCCACCTCGCCGCTGCGGCGATAGTTGTTGTCGCCGCGGAAGTGGGTGTTGCTGTCGGAGAAGATGATGTTGACGCCGCCGGCGCTGACCCGCTCGCCGCCGCCCGGGCGCTCGACCCAGTAGTCGTTCCAGCGCTGCACGGTCTCGACGACCATGCTGTCCTGGTTGCGGTTGTAGCTGGGGCTGTCGGCGTGGAACGGGGCTGTGAAGGCGTCCTGGAACTTCCGCGCGGCCTCGTCGCGGGAATACTCCATGGCCCACATCGGCTTTTTGGCGCTCTTGTTGATGTAGAGCATCTCGCCGCCGTACTCGGCGACCTTGCTGTCGAGCATCTCGCGCGAGCCGATGGCGCGGCCGCCGTGCGGGTCCAGCCGGTCGCGCACGGCCTTCAGCTCGGCCATGTGCGCCTCGCTGATGTTCTCGTTGCCGCCCTCGTAGAAGATGATCGACGGGTTGTTGCGGAAGGCGACGATGGCGTCGGCCATGGCCTCGACCCGCTGGTCCCAGCGGCGGCCGGAGACGTCGCTCTCGGCGTCGCCGGCCGGCATGGCCTGCATCAGGCCCACGCGGTCGGAACTTTCAACATCCTGGCGGGCCGGGGCGATGTGCATCCAGCGCACCAGGTTGCCGCCGCTTTCCACCATCAGGCCGTTGGAGAAGTCGCTGATCCACGGCGGGATGTTGGTCCCCAGGGCCGGCCACTCGTTGCTGGTGCGCTGGGCGTAGCCATGCACCTGGATGGCGCGGTCGTTGAGGAAGATGGTACCGTTGCGAAACTCGGTCTTGCGGAAGCCGGTGCGGGTCAGGGCGCTGTCGACGACCTCGCCGTCCTCCACCAGCTCGGTGGTCACCGCATAGAGATAGCCGTAGCCCCAGCTCCAGAAATGCAGGTCGGAAAGCCGCTGGCTGGCGGACACCGTCTTGGTCTCGCCCGGGGCGATGGTCACGGCCGGGGCGGTGAACTGGCCGGCCGGCTTGCCGTCGACGTCCTTCAGCGTGACGCGGTAGGCGAAGGTGCGCGGGCGGGCGCTGTCGTTGCGCACCTGGCTCTCGGCGTGGACCGTGGCCTTGCGGCCCCTGATGTCGAAGCCGTCGGCCCAGACATAGACCCCGGTGGAGCCCAGGCTGGTGTAGAGCGGCAGGGTCTGGTGCAGGTCGCCGGTCAGGTGCAGCCGCACCGCCCGGTGGATGCCGCCATAGTTCACATTGAAGTTGTTGTTGTTCCACTGGAAGCCGCTGCCGGTGGCGCGTTCCTTGTACTTCCAGTCGTTGTCGACCCGCACGGCGATGACGTTCACGAAGGGGGCGGGCTTGAGCAGCTTGGTCGCGTCGACCCCGAAGGCCGTGGCGCCGTTCTCGTGGCCGCCGGCCCGCACGCCGTTGACATAGACCTCGCCGGCCTGGCGCACGCCCTCGAAGTCGAGGATGGCGCGGCCGCCGACCGCCGGGCCCTGGTCCGCCGGCAGCACGAAACGCTTGCGGTACCAGGTGATCCCGGTCGAGTGCTCGTGGATGTCGCGCGAGAAGGCCTCGTCCTCGTTGAAGGCGCGGGGCAGGGTGACCGGCTTCCAGGCGGCGTCGTCGAACGTCGGGGCTTCCGCGCCCGAAAGCTCGCCGGTCGCCATGCGCCAGTCGTCGTTGAACGGCGTCTCGATCGCCAGGGCGGGTGCGGCGGCCAGGACCAGCAGGCTGGCGGCGCCCAGAAGCGTCAACGAACGTCGCATGGACCTCTCCCTCATATTGGTCAGGCCAATTTGTTGTTGGGCGGAGATGTGGCTTGACCGGTGCGTGCTGTCAAGCCGGTGCGCGCGGGGAAGCGGCGGCGCGATCACGACTCCGTGCTGAGGGTGGGCTTGATAAAATCATAGGTTGAGTATCTTGTGTCGCTGTCGGGTCCGGGAAGGTCCCGAGGGCGCGCCGAAGTTTCGGCAACAACCCGCTTTCGTCATCGGAAAATCAGCTTCATCAAAGGGAGGACGCCATGCGCGTGATCACTCGGCGTGAGCAATCCAAGAAGGCCGGCGTGGGTTATGGAGTCGCGGCCCTGGCCGCCACCGAGGGCCTGTCGGACGCCATTTTCGACGGCCGTCCGACGCCGCGGGAAATTCTCGCCCGCAACTGGTTGCCGGAAGGCGCGGTGCACCAGCAGCGCACCCTCTCTACCCAGATCGACAGCGACCGCTATCTCCTCGGGCCGCAGGTGGTCATCACGCGCGACGACATGCGGCGGGTGACCTGGGCGGCGGGGGTGGAGGCCGGCGCGCTGATCCTCAGCCAGTACGCGGGCCCGAACGTCGAGCGCAACACGGGTCAGCGCATCGAGCGGCGCGTCCTGACCCGCGCGCCCGTCTGGCGCTACGCCCTGGCGCTCGACAAGTTCAGCGGCCAGCCCGGCGTGGCCTGGATCGCCGGCGCGCCCGGCCGCCGCACGCTGTGGCTCGATGGCGAGGCGGTGAAGACCAAGGCCGCCGACGTCGACTTCCCGTTCCTGGCCTTCAGCCAGGTTCCGGTCGGCCGCGTGCAGACCAAGGCCCCGCCGTTCGGCGTGCTCGGCTACAAGGACCGTGCGAGCGGCAAGCTCTATCTGCGCCGGATCGAGGGCGGCAAGCTGGGCGAGGAGCAGGTGGTGGCCGAGGAGGCCCTCGGCGGGGTGTCGTTCGCCATCTACGGCGACGAGGTGCTGGCCCGCGTCGACCTTCTTAAGAACGATCAGCCCGTGCCGGCGCTGATCCGCTCCAGCGATGGCGGCCGCCGCTATTCCAAGCCCGAGCCGATCGACCTGTCGGGACTGAAGGGCTTCACGCCGGCGCCCGGCTACGCCAAGCCGATCGTCGACAAGGGCGGCAGCTTCCATGTGCCCCTGGCCCTCAACGATCGCGACGAAGCCCTGGCGGTGAACTACGTGGTCGCTGAGAAGGCCCTGGTCGAGGCGATCCGGGTTAAGGGCCTGACCCGCAAGGTCGCGGTCGAGGTGTTTCCCAGCACGGTCGGCGGCCGCAACAGCTTCGGCAACGGCGTGAGCGACGGCCATGGCCTGATCATGGTGCTGAGCACCGAGGAGGGACAGCTGTTCTCCAGCAACTCGTCGGCGGGCGGCATCTACTTCCCGCCCTCGGCCCTGCTGAACTACGAGATGCCGCTGGTCGCGGGCTTCTCGGCCTCGGAGTGCTACAGCGCCGGGCAGAAGGCCAACATGGTCAGCATGGACTACCTGTTCGTCGAGTCCAACGACCTGGGCGAGCCGATTTCCTCGCGCCTGCACTTCGAGACCTGGGACATGCCCCTGCCGCTGCCCCAGGCCACGGCCACCGCCAGCGGCTCGAAGGTGGAGCTGAAGATCCAGGCCGACTGCGACCTCGAGCCCGGCAAGGTGCGGATCGCCTTCGACGATCCGGCCGTGACCGTCACCGATGTGACGATCAAGGATCTGAGGTCGGCGGTGATCGAGACGGACGCCCGCGACGTGAAGGGCAAGGTGATGTCCTTCGACGTGCTGACCCTGTTCCATCGACACCATGGCGAGGTCGTGATCCACTGAGCCTGGCCGGGGGGCGGCGCACGCGCGCCGCTCCCGCGCCCTGGAGACCCCATGCCGCTCGCGCGGTTCAGCCACCTGGCCCTCAACGTCTCCGATCTGGCGCGATCGGAGGCGTTCTATCTTCGTGTCCTCGAACCGCTGGGCGTCGTCGGGGCGGACGGCGAGGCCGGACGCTACCGTCGCCTTACCAACCAGGCCGACCTGGTGATCGTCCTGGCCCAGGCCGAGGTCCGCTTCCTCGATCGCGGTCACCATCGCAAGGCGCCCGGCCTGCACCACCTGGCCCTGGTCGTGCCCGAGGCCGAGGACTTGGACATGATGCAGCGCCATCTGCACGCCCTGGCCGTGCCGCTGCTCGGCCAGGGCCGCTACGCCTCCGACTATCGCGGCGGCTATCACGGCCTGATGTTCGAGGATCCTGACCGGATCACGATCGAGATCGCCAACCACGACGCGCACGCTTATTTCAGCGAGGGTTGTCCCGTGGGATGACAAGCCCCGGCGGCTGGGCTATAGGCCGCCGCGATGACCCGCACGCCGCACCACCACGGCCACCACCACCATCCGACCTCGCCTCGCGGGATCGGCCGGGTCCGCACGCTCTAAAGCCGAGCGACCCAGCCAGAGCCCCGCCTAGCGGATGGGGCTTAAGTGCAAGCGCCATCCGTCGAAGCCTAGAGATCTCTAAGGACCGACGATGACCGACGCTTCCGACGACACCAAGAACCCCAAGACCGAAGACTTCCGCCCCGAGGCCCGCGCCCCGCGCGGCTTTGCCGACAAGCGCGCCCGCGACCTGCGCGCCGAGAAGTCGATCCTCGAGGCCGTCTCGGCCGTCTACGAACGCTACGGCTTCGAGGCGCTCGACACCGGGGCCTTCGAATATGCCGACGCCCTGGGCAAGTTCCTGCCCGACAGCGACCGTCCCAACGAAGGCGTCTTCGCCCTGCAGGACGACGACGATCAGTGGATGGCCCTGCGCTATGACCTGACCGCGCCGCTGGCCCGCTTCGCCGCCCAGAACTGGGAAACCCTGCCCAAGCCGTTCCGCCGCTACGCCTTCGGTCCGGTGTGGCGCAACGAGAAGCCCGGCCCCGGCCGCTTCCGCCAGTTCATCCAATGCGACGCCGACACCGTCGGCTCGGCCCGTCCCGAGGCCGACGCCGAGATCATCGCCATGGCCGTCGAGGGCCTGGAGGCCGCCGGCCTGCCGCGCGGCGCGTCGGTGCTGAAGATCAACAACCGCAAGCTCCTCAACGGCCTGCTCACCGGTGCCGGCGCGACCAGCGAGGGCCAGAAGCTGGCCGTGCTGCGCGCGGTCGACAAGCTGGATCGCCTGGGCGTCGACGGCGTGCGCCTGCTGCTGGGCGAGGGGCGCCTGGACGACAGCGGCGACTTCACCAAGGGCGCGGGCCTGGCCGGCAAGGCCATCGATTCCGTGCTCGACTTCGTCCAGGCCGGTGTCGGCGGTCGTTCGGCCACGCTGAACAACATCGCCAAGGTCGTCGCCGGTTCGGCCGAGGGCGACGAGGGCCTGGAAGAGCTGGCCAAGATCGACGCGGCCCTGACCAGCCTGGGCGTTGCCGACGACCAGGCGATCATCGACCCGTCGATCGTGCGCGGCCTGGAATACTACACCGGCGCCGTCTTCGAGGCCGAGCTGCTGCTCAGCACCACCGACGAGAAGGGTAACAAGGTCACCTTCGGCTCGATCGGCGGCGGTGGTCGCTATGACGACCTGGTGGCTCGATTCACTGGCCAGCCTGTGCCGGCCACGGGCTTCTCGTTCGGCGTCTCGCGCCTGGCGGCGGCCCTGCGGGCGGCCGGTCGCGAGCCGGCATCCGCGGCGCGCGGTCCGGTCGTGATCATCAATTTCGACCAGGCGCACATGGGCGAATATTTCGCCGTCGCCGGCCAGCTGCGCGCGGCGGGCATTCCGGCCGAGGTCTATCTCGGCACCTCGGGCATGCGCCCGCAGATGAAGTACGCCGACCGCCGCCTGTCGCCGGCCGCCATCATGCTGGGCGGCGACGAGATCGCCGCCGGCACGGTGACGATCAAGGACCTGGACCTGGGCCGCGAGCTGGCCTCGGGCGTCGCCGATAACGCCGCCTGGAAGGCCGAGCGTCCCGGCCAGCAGACCATCCCGCGCGGCGATCTGGTCGCCGCCGTCAAGAAGATCATCGGGGGCTGATCCGTTGAGGCTAGAGCGTTCCATCCCGGCGGAGGCGCTCGACGCCATCCGCGCCCCGTTCCTCTCGGCCGGCGCCACGCCGGTCGACGCCCCGGTGTTGCAGCCGCTGGGCCTGCTGCTGGACCTGGCCGGCGAGGCCATGCGCTCGCGGCTGTTCGTCGTCTCCGGCGACGGCGGCGACGAGGCCTGCCTGCGTCCGGATTTCACCGTCGCCGTCGCCCGCCAGCATCTGGCCTCGGGCGTCGGCGCCGGCCGCTATCTCTATGAAGGCAAGGCCTTCCGCGTCGCCCCGCGCGGCAGCGACCGGGCCGAGGAATTCCTGCAGATCGGCGTCGAGGCCTTCGAGGCCGCCGATCCGGTGGCCGCCGACGCCGAGATCGCGGCTCTCGCCTGGGCCGGCGCCGCGGCCGGCGGTCGCGACGACCTGACCCTGCTGCTGGGCGATGTCGGCCTGTTCGCCGCCTTCGTCGACAGCCTGGACCTGACCCCGCCGCTGGGCGCGCGGCTGAAGCGCACCTTCTCGCGCCCGCGCCAGCTGAAGGCGGAACTCAAGGGTGAGGCCGACCCCATCGTTTCCAGCGAGCGCAGCCGCATCGCCGCCCTGCTGGCCGGCCTGCCGGAGGCCGATGCCGCCGCCGTGCTGCAGGAGCTGTGGTCACTGGCCGGCATCGAGCCGGTCGGCGGCCGCCGTCCCGCCGAGATCGCCCATCGCCTGGTCGAGAAGGCCGAGGTGGTGAAGGCCGGCCGTCTTTCTGAAGCCCAGGCCGACAAGGTCCGCGCCTTCCTGGCGGTCAGCGATGCGCCGGACGCCGTGCTCGACGCCATCGCGGCCCTGGCCGGCCCGAACCGCGGTCCGCTGGACGCCGCCATCGAAGGCTGGCGCAAGCGCCTGGCCGGCATGGTCGCGCGCGGCGTGCCCGCCGAGCGCATCCAGCTGAACGCCGCCTTCGGGCGGGCCTTCGGCTATTACGACGGCTACCTGTTCGAGGTGCGCAGCGCCGCTCTCGGCGAGGAACGCCCGGTCGCCGCCGGCGGCCGCTACGACGGCCTGCCCGCGCGGCTCGGGGCCGAGACGAAAACCGGGGCTGTCGGCTGCATGGTGCGCCCGGCCCGCGCCTATGCCGGAGGCGGCGAATGACTGCGGACACCCCGATGATCTTCGCCATCCCCTCCAAGGGGCGCCTGAAGGAACAGGTCGAGGCCTGGCTGGCCGAATGCGGCTTCCGCGTCGAGATGACCGGCGGCGCGCGCGGTTATTCGGCCGAGCTGTCGGGCCTGCCCGGCGTGTCGGTGCGGCTGCTGTCGGCGGGCGACATCGCCGCCGGTCTCGACAGCGGCGACCTGCACCTGGGGGTCACCGGCGAGGACCTGCTGCGCGAGCGCGGCGACGACATGGACAGCCGGGTGATGCTGCTGCGCGCCCTGGGTTTTGGCCGCGCCGACCTGGTGGTGACCGCGCCCAAGAGCTGGCTCGATGTCGACACCATGGCCGACATCGACGAGGTCGGGCACCTGCATCTGGCCAAGACCGGTCGCCGCCTGCGGGTGGCCACCAAGTACGTTACCCAGACCCGCGCCTTCTTCGCCCGTCACGGCGTCGCCGACTACCGCATCGTCGAGAGCAGCGGCGCGACCGAGGGCGCGCCCGCCGCGGGCGCGGCCGAACTGGTGGTCGACATCACCACCACCGGCGCCACCCTGGCCGCCAACGGCCTGAAGGTGCTGTCCGACGGCGTCATCCTCAAGAGCCAGGCCCAGCTGACCGCCTCCCTGGTCACGCCGTGGACGGAAGGGCAGCTCGACAGCCTGGCTCGCCTGCTGTCGGTGGTCGAGGCCAAGGGCCGCGCCCGCACCCTGGCCACCCTGGTCTGGCCCGCTGAACAGGACGTCGCCGGCCAGGCGGCCGTCGCTCCGTTCGTCGAGGCCGGCGGCTCGCGCCGGGCCAACGGCGCCCTGCTGGCGACTGGCGACCTGTTCGCCGCCGCCGCCGCCCTCGCCCAGGCCGGCGTCGAGCCGGTAACCGTGTCGCGTCCCGACTACGTGTTCGAATCCCGCTCGGCGGTGCTGGAGGCGCTCAAGGGGCGGTTGAACGGCTGATATTTGACAAGTATGTCAAAAATTACCGAACCGAACGGTGATTAGTTTGACTAAAGCGTCCAAACTACGGGTCTGATGTCAAAAAAACGTCGAACCCCTTGTGGAATCTAGATCGTTGCCGTTGACACGATCTCGGTTTTGCCGTTTTCTGACTGGGCAAGAGAGAAACGGGTCCACAGAGAACCCCCTCTCTTCGGCGTTTCGGGGAGGAAACGCCCGCCTAGATCGAATGATCGAGAAATAGCCAGACCCGCTGCGTTTATCCCCCGCAGCGGGTCTTGGTGTATCTGGGCCTTGGTTTCAATTTTCGACAGAAACGTCAAAAATGACGAACACGCGTTTAAGCGTGGCCGTTAATAGTCTCCGCGCCTGCACATCAGTTCGTCATCCCGGGCGAAGGGCCGCGTAGCGGGCCGCAGGCCCGGGACCCGGGGGACTGGCCGCAACGCCGAGGTTTACCGCCCAAGCGGTCGCGAACGCGGTGCGGCGGCCCCTGGGGCCCGGCTCTCCGCGCTACGCGCTCCGGCCGGGATGACGCGGAGGGGAGGCCGCTACGCCGTCAGATCCAGCGACCAGACCTGGTCGACCAGGTCCTGGCCGAACCGCTGGCAGGGCGTCTCCTCGATCACCTGGAAGCCCGCCCGCTGATAGAGTTTCCGCGCGGCGCTCAGGACCGTGACGGTCCACAGGTCCAGCCGCTGGTAGCCCAGGGCCCGGGCCCGGGCGACGCAGGCCTCGACCAGCATCTGGCCCACGCCCATGCCGCGCGCGTCGGGCTCCACATAGAGCAGGCGCAGCTTGGCGACGCCGGGCGCATCGCCCTGGACGAGGAAGATCGAGCCGACCATCCGGCCGTCGGCCTGGGCGATCCAGGCGTCGTCCCTGGCCGGATCGAAGTTGCGATGGAAGCCCGCCACGATCTCGGCCACCAGGGCTTCGTGGTCGGCGCCCCAGCCGTATTCCCGGGCATAGATCACGCCCTGGCGCGCGGTGACCATCCCGAGGTCGCCCGGCTCCAGGCCGCGCAGCGTCGCGGCGGGTGGGGCGTCGTTCTCGAAGACCGCGTTGATGTCGCGCGCCGCCGCCAGCAGCCGGGCCTGGCGCAGCGGATGCAGGCTCTCGATCAGGGTTCCGACGCTGGCTTTCGTGTTCGCCTCCAGGGTGGCGAACGCCGCTCGGCCCTCGTCGGTCAGCGACAGCAGCTGGTGGCGGCCATGGGCCGGGTTCTCGCGCGCGGTGACCAGGCCGCGCTCGGTGAAGCGCTTGAGGGTGCGACTGACCTGGGCCGGATCCAGGCCCAGGGCGCGAACGATCTCGGCGGCCACGGGGTCGGTCCGCGTCGCCACCTCGTACAGCACGCGGGCTTCGCTGAGCGTGAAGGGGCTGCCGTCATAGCTGGAATCCAGCAGGCCCAGCCGCCGCGTATAGGTTCGATTGAACGCCCGCAGGTCGGCGACGTCCTGGTCGTGCTGAAAGGTCATGGCGACTCCGATGTTGATGGAGTCAATATTTCGTCATGTTGACTGAGTCAATAATCAGGGCGGACTAGAGGCCCAGGCCCGCCACCGACCTTTCTTCCAGCTTCGCGGTCGCCGCCGGGCTGATGGCCACGGCCTTGCGGGCGTCGAGGTCGAAGGTGATGGCGCTGACGGTCGAGGTCGCCCACGCCTGGCCGGTGTCGGGGTTCAGCAGCCAGTGGGCGCAGCGCATGACGCGGCCCTCGCCGCCGATCAGGCCCGAGCGCACCTCCAGCCGGTCGCCCAGGCGCGGCCAGGCCAGGTAGACGATCCGGTATTCCAGCACGGCCCCGCCCACCCGACCAGGCGGCGTCTCGGCCGCTTCGGCCACGATGTCGCGCAGGGGCGCGATGAAGGCGCCGATGCCGTCGGAGACCCGGCCGATGAACTGCTCGGCGCGCATCCGTCCGAAGACGTCGCTCTCGCCCGCGCCCAGCGCGCCCAGGCTGATCCGGGCAAGGCCCAGCGCGTCGGCACGGGCCAGCGAGGCCTGCGGGACGGCCGGCGACAGGTCGACGCTGCGGGCCTGGGCCCGTTCGGGGATCTCGACCATCAGGGCCTTGGCGCGTTCACGGACGATGGTCGGCCACGGGAAGGCCTCGCCCTCGCGTGGGGTGACATGGGCCACCGTGGTCTGGAAGGTCGCCGCCAGTTCGCCGGTGGCCGAATGGACCAGCAGCTGCAGCAGCCTGGCCTCGCTTTCGCCGATCTCGATCACCCCGCCCAGCATGTGCAGCGGCGCGCCGGCGTGGGCTTCCTTGAGGAACCGGATGTGGTGCTCGCGGACCACCAGGGTGGCGTTGGCGTGCGGGGCGAAGGCGTGCGGCAGGCCCATCTCGGCCGCGAGGCCCACGAGGCCTTCCATCGCCCGGACGACGTAGAAGCGCACGTTCATGTGCCCCATCTCGTCGCAGTCCCAGGTGTTGACCCCGCCGCGCCAGATCTCGACGCCGGAAAGGTCTGGGGCGGTGGTCATGCGGGCTTCCTCGTTGCGAGGGTCAGCCTAGACGGCTTCTCCGCGCCGCCGCAATCGCGCAGGCGCTCGCGGCTATTCCTTGCAGTCGGCGCACTTGCCGTGCGCCTCGATGGTCACGCCGGTCAGGGCGTAGCCGGCCGCCTGACCCGCGGCGATGATGTCGGCGGTGGCTTCGGGCTCGAACTCGCGGGTGGCGCCGCAGCAGTCGCAGATCAGGAAGGCGGCGGCGTGGCCGTCGGCCTCGCGCCGGCAGGCGACATAGGCGTTGAGGCTCTCGATGCGGTGGGCGAAGCCCTGCTTCTCGAGAAACTCCAGCGCGCGATAGACGGTCGGCGGCTTGGCCGGCGGGCCGTCGACCGCGAAGGTCGAGATCAGGTCGTAGGCCTTCACCGGCTGGCCGGCCTGCAGCAGCAGTTCCAGCACCCGGCGGCGCGGGGCGGTCAGGCGCTGGTCAGCCGCCGCGCAGCGGGTCTCGGCCGCCGCCAGTTCGGCGGCGAGCGCGTCCCCGGCGACGCCGTGGTGGTGGTGGTCGTGATCGCACGCGGTGTGGGCCATGGGCCACAGGTAGAGGGCCGAAGGGTCCCGCGCAAGCTACAGCAGCGGCCGGGCCACCAGGGCGCTCTCGGCTTCGCAGCGCAGCTTGTCCGGCGCCGGGGCGGTGCGGCGCACGGCGGTCATCTCGGCGCGCACCGCCGCCAGGTCGGCCTTGAAGGCGCGCGACGACTTCAGCGCCTTGTGCAGGTTGCGGGCGTTGCGCCGCCCGGCCTCGACCGAGCTCATGTTGTGCACCCCGCAGACCACCCGGCTCTCGCCGAAGCCCTGCGCCCTGGCCAGCAGCGCCGGGGCGCGGTCGGGGGCGGCCTCGGCCAGCAGCAGGCCGACGGTCCAGCCCCAGGTCGAGTGGCCGGAGGGATAGTCGGGCGAGACGGCCAGGCCCACCGTCTTGGGCAGGCAGATCGGCGCGTCCTCGAAGAGGTAGGGCCGGGGACGCAGGTGCTTCCACTTGGGGCCGGCCACGGCGGCGCGCACGTCGCCGCGCATCTTCTCCATCATCGCCGCCAGCTTCGGGTTGGTCTGCGGCGTGATGCTGGCCCCCAGGGCGCAGGCGTAGCCGTCGAGGATGCGGCTCTTGTCGGCGTCGGCCTGGGCCAGCGACCAGCGGGGACCGTCCTTCAGCGGACGGGTGGCCCGGAAGATCTCGCGGTCGCGTCGTTCGGCCGGCGTCCCCTCCTTCGGCGGCGGGGGCAGGTGGTCGCGGGCGTCGAAGGCGCGCGGATGCAGGTAGCGGTCGTCATCGTCGCCGGGCAGGGCGGCGCAGCTGGCCAGGGCGAGCGCGGCGGCGACGACGGTGGGCAGGCGCATAGAAAAAGGGTCCCGGAAATCTCTTCCCGGGACCCTGCAATCTCGGCCTTCGCCGATCAAGCCTACTTGCCGAACAGCTTGTTCCAGCGCGGCTTTTCGCGGCCCTTCCAGGCTTCGCGGTGGTAGGCGTCGCTGGCGATCAGCGGCACCACGGTGGTGGCTTCGGCGAAGACCATCTGTTCGTAGGTGGTCGAGACCTTGCCCCACGAGGCGGCTTCCTTGAGGGTCGACGACGAGCAGGCGCCGTCGCGCACGTCGGCCACCGTGATCTGGATGGCGTACTTGTGCATGTCGGCTTCGACGCCGAGGATCTCGGCGCAGACGACGGTGTCCTGGGCGAAGTTCTTCGGCACGCCGCCGCCGACCATGAACAGGCCGGTGGTGCCGGCGGCGATCTTGACGTCCGTCAGTTCACGGAAGTCGGCCACGGCGTCGATCATCAGGTAGGGCGCCTTCTCGGCGATCTTTTCCTTCTGGTGCTTGACCAGGCCGAAACCAGCCGAGCTGTCGACGAAGGCCGGGCAGAAGATCGGCACGCCTTCTTCGTAGGCGGTCTGGATCAGGCTGCCTTCCTTCTTGGCGTTGCCTTCCGACAGCCACTTGCCCATCTCCCAGATGAACTCGCGCGAGGAATAGCCGCGCGGCTCCAGGCGATTGCAGATCTCGAGGATCGTGTGGTCGCAGGCCTGCAGTTCTTCTTCGTCGATGTAGGTGTCGTAGATGCGGTCGATGTAGTTGTCGCGCAGGACGTTGTCGTCGACCGGGCCGGCGGCTTGGTAGTGCTTGAAGCCGAGGGCTTCGAAGAAGTCCATGTCGACGATGCTGGCGCCGGTGGCGACCACGGCGTCGATCATGCCGTTCTTCACCATGTCGCGGTAGACGTGCATGCAGCCGCCAGCCGAGGTCGAACCGGCCAGGATCAGCCAGGTCGAGCAGCCCTTGTCGGCCAGGGCCATGTTGAAGATGTCGGCGGCGCGGGCGGTGTCGCGCGAGCTGAACGACATCTTGCGCATCGAGTCGATGATCGGACGGGCGTCGTAGCTCGTGATGTCGACGTGCTCGACCACGTTCTGGAGCAGCTCGGCCTTCTGGTTGTTCGGAACGGGAGCGTTCATCGCTTCGGTTTCCCTGACTTTGGACGCCCGTCGTTGGAACGAAGCCTTCGCCGGGACGGAGCGACCGACGGAGGCTGCAAATGCGAACCGCACCCGACGTTGTCTAACATCGGGCGCGGCGCGCGGTTTAACTCAGAAACGGTCTACTGACGAAACACGTCCGTTTAGCGACGGCGCTTGCGCTTGCCGGCCGCGCCCTTCGGACGCGAGAAGCGCACGACCTTGCGTTCCTCGGCCTCGGTGCGGACCACCGGGATCGAGCGCTTGGCCAGGCCGTACATCGAGGCCATCGGCGCGTCCGAAACCTCGACGGTGTCGGTCTCGCCAAAGCCGTTGAAGCGGGTCGACATGGCCACGCCGTAGGCGCCCAGCATGCCGATCTCGATGTAGTCGCCCTCGTCGACGCTTTCCGGCAGCCAGAAGGGCCCCGGCATGTGGTCGACGCTGTCGCAGGTCGGGCCGTAGAAGCGGAAGGGCTTGAGGCCCTCTTCCACCACTTCGCCGTTCTTGCGGTACAGCTTCACCGGGAAGGGCCACTTCATGTGCGCGGCGTCGAACAGCGAGCCGTACGACCCGTCGTTCAGATAGAGCGCGTCGCCCTTCTTCAGCTCGACCTTGACCAGCAGAGACGAGGCCTCGGCGCACAGGGCGCGGCCCGGCTCGCACCACAGCTCGGTGGTCTCGTGGACCATCATCTCGGCGAAGCCGCGGTCGATGGCCGCCAGGTATTCCGACAGATCCGGCGGGACCATGCCCGGATAGATCGACGGGAAGCCGCCGCCGACGTCGACGACGTCGGCCAGCACGCCGGCGCGCACCAGCGCCCGCGAGGCCTGGGCCATCGCCGCCTGGTAGGCGGTCGGGCGCATGCACTGGCTGCCGACGTGGAAGCTGACGCCCATCAGGTCCTGCGTCGAGCGGCGGGCCGCCAGCAGCAGGGACGGGGCGTTGTGCAGGTCGACGCCGAACTTGCCCGACAGCGAATAGGCCGCGCCTTCGGCCTGCACGCCCATGCGGACGATCAGGTTCAGGTCCTTGGCCTGGCCGGTGCTGTCGATGATCTTGGCCAGCTCCTCGTGCGTGTCGAACGAGAAGGTGCGCACCCCGTGGTCGAAATAGGCGGCCGAGATGGCGCGCCGGCTCTTGACCGGGTGCATGAAGGCCATGCGCGAACCGGGAGCGTGCTCGGCCACGAGCTCGATCTCGGCCACGGACGCGACGTCGAACGACCGCACGCCGGCGCTGGCCAGCTCGCGGATCACCCACGGTGAAGGATTGGCCTTCACCGCGTAGAAAACGTCGCCTTTGAATTCAGACTGGAACCAGCGCGCCGCTACCGACACCGCGTCCGGTCGCACGAGTGCGACGGGACGTTCCGGTGACCGCTCACGGACCAGGTCCAGGGGCGTGTGGTACGTGGACAATTCACGTAACCCCCTGTTGGAAGTTAAACCCAGGCCGGCGTTAGCAGCGTTTTAGAGGACTTCGGGTCCGCCGGAGCCGTGCGAAATAGGGGCATAGGCCGGGGATGTAAAGTCCCTTTTGATCGTGGCGGGCGAGGCGAATTGATCCACCGGCCGTCACAAATCCGTTGCGCGCGCGCCGCAAAGCAGGGAACGGATTTGCCCGCGCCGGAAACCACGTTAAGGATTCGTCCCGACCATGACGTCGGACCCTGTTCTCTCGATCCGCGCCGTATCCAAGACCTTCGGGTCTCGGAAGGCCCTGAACGCCGTTTCGCTCGAGGTGGCGCGGGGCGAGATGATCGCGCTTATCGGTCCTTCGGGCTCGGGCAAGTCGACCCTGCTGCGCTCGATCGACGGCCTGCAGACCATCGACGCGGGCGAGGGGGCGATCAGCGCCTTCGGCGGTCCCGTCCAGGCCAGGGGCCGGGTGTCGGACCAGGTTCGCAAGGCTCGCATCCGCATCGGCTTCATCGCCCAGCAGTTCAATCTGGTCGGCCGGCTGTCGCTGTTCAGCAACGTGGCGCTGGGGTCGCTGGGCCGCATCCCGCTGGTGCGCGGCCTGCTGGGCGCCTGGCCGAAAGAGACCCGCGAGGCGGCCATGGCCGCCCTGCACCGCGTGGGCATCTCCGACTATGCCGGCCAGCGCGCCAACACGCTTTCGGGCGGCCAGCAGCAGCGCGGCGCCATCGCGCGCGCCCTGGTCCAGAAGGCCAAGATCATCCTCGCCGACGAACCGGTCGCCTCGCTCGACCCCGTTTCGGCCCGCAAGGTCATGGAGATCCTCCGCGACCTGAACGCCAGCGACGGCCTGACCGTCATCGTCACCCTGCACCAGGTGGACTACGCCCTGCGCTACTGCGACCGGGTCGTGGCCCTGAAGGCGGGGCAGAAGGTCTATGACGGTCCGGCCGACGCGCTGGACCGCGAAAAGCTCATCGAAATCTACGGCCCGGAATTCGAGGACGTGTTCTGGGAAGGAGCCCCGCAATGATCCGCCGCAGCCTGATCGCCGGCCTCGCGCTTTCGGCCCTTGCCCTGGCCGCCTGCTCGGGCCCGTCCGAAGCCCCCGCGTCGAAGGACACGGTGACCTTCTCGATCCTGTCGACCGAGTCCGCCCAGAACATGGAGGGCTACTGGAAGCCCATCCTGCAGGACATGGAAAAGCAGACCGGCCTCAAGGTGAAGCCGTTCTTCTCGTCCAACTACTCGTCGCTGATCGTGGCCATGGGCGCTAAGCAGACCGACCTGGGCTGGTTCTCCAACCAGTCGGGCCTGGAGGCCGTGCGCCGCTCGAACGGTGAGGTCTTCGCCCGCACCTTCGACCCCTCGGGCGTCGACGGCTACAAGTCGGTGGTCATCGTCCCCAAGGA
This sequence comes from Caulobacter sp. CCNWLW153, assembly GCF_036889365.1. Classification (NCBI taxonomy): domain Bacteria; kingdom Pseudomonadati; phylum Pseudomonadota; class Alphaproteobacteria; order Caulobacterales; family Caulobacteraceae; genus Caulobacter; species Caulobacter sp. CCNWLW153. The sequence continues at coordinate 35,218 of NZ_JBAKFV010000002.1, read as the reverse complement.
CAGCAAGCTGACCCTCGAAAGCTTGCTGAAGTGCGACAAGTCGCTGAACTTCGGCATCGGCGACAAGAAGTCGACCTCCGGCACCCTGGCCCCGATGACCTATCTGTTCATCCCGGCCGGCAAGAAGCCCGAGACCTGCTTCAAGCAGGTGCTGACCGGCAACCACCAGACCAACCTGTTCGCCGTGGCCAACGGCAAGCTGGACGCGGCCACCAACAACTCGACCAGCCTTCGTCTCAACGCCGAGCGCAAGGACGGCCAGTCCGACAGGGTCAAGGTGATCTGGGAGTCGCCGACCCTGCCGGAAGACCCGATCATCTGGCGCAAGGACCTCGACCCGGTCGTGAAGGAAAAGCTGCGCCAGTTCTTCCTGACCTACGCCCAGGGCGACAGCCCCGAGGCCGCCAGGCAGCGCGAGAACCTGCGGCGCCTGTCGATCGGCGGCTTCAAGCCGGCCGATGACAGTCATCTGCTGACCGTGCGCGAGATGGAGGCCCTGGAGAACTTCGGCCTGGCCAAGGAAGGCGGCGACGCCGCCAAGATCGTCGACGCCCAGAAGAAGCTGGACGGCGTCCGCGCCGAACGCCTGGCCGCCGAGGCCAAGGCCGGCCTGCCCGCCAACTGACGATGAGCGAGACCCCGATCCCGGCCCCGCCGAAGCGCTCGGCTTCGGCCATCGGCTTCGACCTGCTGCTGTGGGGCGGCGTCGCCGTCCTGCTGCTGATCAGCTTCAAGCCTGCCGAGATCGACAAGTTCCCCGAACTGTTCGGCGGTTCGGAGCGGATGCGCGACTTCGCGCGCGGCTTCTTCTCGGCCTTCACCGACCTCGACGCCTTCCTGGCGATGGACTGGTCGCTGTTCATCGCCAAGATGTGGGAGACGATCCAGATGGCGCTGTGGGGCACGGCGCTGGCCGTGCTCGTCGCCGTGCCGCTGGGCATACTGGGCGCGCGCAACATCACGCCGTGGTGGATCCAGCAGCCGGTGCGCCGCCTGCTCGACCTGATCCGCTCGATCCCCGATCTCGTGGTCGCCCTGATCTTCATCACCGCCGTGGGCCTTGGCCCCTTCGCCGGCGTGATGGCCATCATGTTCAACACCGGCGGCGTGCTGGCGAAACTGTTCGCCGAGGCCGTGGAGTCGATCGACAAGGGCCCCGTCGAGGGCGTGCGCGCCACCGGCGCGGTCAAGCTGCAGGAGATCATCTGGGGCGTGATCCCGCAGGTGGCCCCGCTGTGGACCAGCTATGCCCTCTATCGTTTCGAAAGCAGCGCCCGCGCCGCCACGGTGCTGGGGCTGATCGGCGCCGGCGGCATCGGCCAGATCCTCATCGACTCGATCAACGCCTTCCAGTTCGACCAGACCGGCTGCATCGTGCTGGTCATCGTGGTGGCGGTGTCGATGATCGACCTGCTGTCCCAGGCGATCCGCTCGCGGCTGCTTTAGGCGGTTCCGGGCGCCCGACCGGGGCGGCCCGTTGAAAATTCCCGGCGACGGTTTTGTGTCATGCGGGCGGTGCGGGCGCCCGGCGGCGGTTCTGCCGTCCAGGTGCGGCCGAGGTCCCGTGCCGCGGGAAAGCATTCGAGAGCATATCGGTCGCGATCGATCTGTATATCGCCGCTCGTTCCAAAATTTCTAAGTTTGGCGAGCCGCCTTGTGGCGGGCCCTGAAATCTCACAGCCAGACCAATAGTTTCAGGCGTGACTTTCGATGCCAAAAACGAACGTTGTTATCTGTGATTTATGCATGAGCGCGCTGCTGAGTGTCAGCTGTGGCGCAAATTTATCACGTCTTGAAACATACATATTGGTGTCGCCGAAGCGTCATCGCTGGCGTTTTATCCCCCGCCCCACCGAAAAGGGGTACACATTCATGCGTAAGTATTTCGAAGGCGCGGCCGCCGCCGCCCTCCTGCTCGCCTCGGCGCAAGTTGCGTACGCCGCCGATGTCGCGCCCGCCACGCCCGCCGATGACGCCACCGCTCTGGACAACGTCGTCGTCACCGCCACCAAGCGCGAAACCAATCTGCAATCGACGCCGATCGCCATCTCGGTGCTGAGCGCGACGGCTATGGCCGACCGCCACGCCGAAAGCCTGATCAGCCTGCAGGACGGCGCCATCCCGTCGCTGCGCGTCGCCACCTTCGAAGCCCGCCAGTCGGCGCTGACCATCGGCATCCGCGGCATCGTGCCGTTCGACGCCAACCAGACCGCCCGCGACCAGGGCGTCGGCGTCTATATCGACGGCGTCTATCTGGGCCGCCAGCAGGGCCTGAACGCCGCCCTGCTCGACCTGGAGCGCATCGAGGTCCTGCGCGGCCCGCAAGGCACGCTGTTTGGCCGTAACACCGAAGGCGGCGCGCTCAGCATCGTCACCAAGGCCCCGACGGGCGAGTTCGGCGGCCGCGTCGTCGCCGGCGTCGGCAACTACGGTTCCTACACCGCCGAACTGCACCAGGACTTCCAGGAGTTCGCCAACCTGTCGGTGAAGGTCGACGCCCTGGTCCAGCACCAGGATCCGACCACCAAGAACCCGCTGGAAGGCCAGGCCGGCTGGAACCAGTACGACCGCAAGGGCGGCCGCATCAGCGGTCTGTACCAGCCGAACGACAAGTTCAGCGCCCTGGTCGCCTTCGACTACGCCAAGGACGAGAACACCCCGTTCTTCAGCCAGCTGGTCAGCTACAACCCCTACGGCAAGCGCGTGCGCACCCAGGCCGAACTGCTGGCCGCCGCCAGCGCCCCGGCCGGCACGATCAACCCGCTCTCGCCGCTGGTTAAGGTCCACACCGACCGCCAGTCGGTCTCCGACATCGGCACCATCCAGCAGCCCAGCGTCGACGAGACCGGCGGCCTGATGGCGAACCTGAAGTACCGCTTCGCGCCGAACCTCGAGCTGCGCTCGATCACCGCCGCCCGCGCCGTCGCCACCAACCAGTGGGACAACTCGGGCATCGAGTCGCGCAACGTCTTCGCGCCGAACGCCAACTTCGGCCGCTACAGCCTGTCGGACCTCTACCAGCGCCAGTTCAGCCAGGAGTTCCAGCTGGTCGGCGACTTCGGTGACAACTTCACCTATGTCGGCGGTCTCTACTACTTCAAGGAACACGTGAAGGAATCGGCCGCCACGCCGTTCACCAACCAGTGGAACGCCGACGGCACCGCCTACACCATCCGTTCGGCCTACGGCACCTCGAAGAACGCGGCCGGCACGGCCGGCTGGCAGCGCGGCACCCGCTTCATCACCCGCGCCTCGGAAGCCGACGCCGAGAGCTACGCCGTCTACGGCCAGGGCACCTACACCCCGCCGTCGATGGACGCCCTGCACCTGACGCTCGGCGGCCGCTACACCAAGGACACCCGCGAGGGCACGCTCTACGTCGTCAACGGCAAGGCCACGAACTTCAAGTTCGACTACGACAAGGGTCGCTTCGACCCGATGATCAACGTCGCCTACGACGCCGCCGAGAACATCAACCTCTACGCCAAGTTCTCGACCGGCTACCGCGCCGGCGGCGCCAACGCCCGCTCGTCGAACTTCCAGGCCTTCGATCCGGAAACGGTGAAGTCCTATGAAGTCGGGGCCAAGATGGACCTGCTGGACAACCGCCTGCGCGTGAACCTGGCCGCCTACGCCATGGACCGCAAGGACACCCAGATCGACTTCGACAACGTCGACACCACCCCCGGCAGCCCGACCCAGGGCGCGCACACCGAGGAGACCCGCAACGCGCCGGGCACCTCCAAGATCCGCGGTTTCGAGGCCGACATCACGGCCAAGCTGACCGACGACATCCTGGTCGGCTTCTCGTACGCCTACACCGACGTGAAGGTGCCGGACGCGCCGTTCCCGTTCACCGGCAACTCGGTGGTTCCGCAGGGCACGCCGTTCCCGGTCAACGTGGTCTACACGCCGCCGAACGCCGCCTCGGCCTATATCGACTACAAGAAGCCGGTCGGTTCGATGACCTTCCGCGCCCACCTGGACGCCAACTACGCCGACGCCCAGTACTCGTTCCAGACCGAATTCGCCGACACCTCGGCGACCGGTTCGCGGACCGAATACGTGGCGGCGAAGACCGACAGCAGCTTCATCGTCAACGGCAACCTGACCCTGGCCGACATCAGCATGGCTGACGGCGCCGCCTCGGCCAGCCTGTCGCTGTGGTCGCGCAACCTGCTCAACGAAGAGCACATCTACCGTATCTCGGCCGCCAACCGCGGCACGATCGGCGACTACGCCAACTTCAACCCGCCCCGCACCTACGGGCTGGAACTGCGCGTGAAGTACTAGGCCCGGATCTTCCGGTTCCGGGTCGTCCGGAACCGGATCAAGGGGTCGAAACGGCGAAGGGCGGTCCAGCGATGGGCCGCCCTTCTGCTTTTGGCGGCGCCGGGGGCCCTGGACCCGGGGCGGGCTGTTTGTCTGTGAGCGGAATTTTCCAGGCGCTGTCCGAAGTCCGTCCGTGGCCGTCAGAACACTGTTCAGCGAACCGGAAAACAGTTGTCGCCGACTTGTCGTAAATCGGTATCCGAACCGTCACGCGCTCCCGTTAATCCCCAGAACGTCGTTATCCCGCCCGTCATGGGCCACGGAGAACAGGCGCAAACCTAAAGGGGGGTGTCTCGTGATGAGTATCAGTGCCTCTTTGCTTTCCCGTTCGGCGCTGGGCTTGACGCTCGCCCTGGGCCTCGCCGCCGCCGCCCAAGCCCAGGACCTGGGCGTGAGATGGAGCGGCTCTCCGCAATTCTCCAATGACGACGTGGCCTTCAAGGTCCGTGGTCGGATCCTGCTGGACGCCGTGTTCCAGGACGTCGAGCGCGATGGTCCGGGTGGCGATTTCGACACCCGCAACGTGCGCGGCCGCCAGGTCTTCCTCGGCGTCGAGGGCAAGCTGAACAACTACTTCGCCTACAAGGCCGAGGGCGGCGCCGTGAACGGCGGCGCGTGGGCCTGGGACGACGTCGTCATCGAGTACAAGCCGAACGAGCCGGTCTCGCTGCTGTTCGGCAACATCAAGGCCGCCGGCCTCGAGAACCTGACCTCGACCCGCTTCATCACCTTCATGGACCGCGGTCCGTACGGCGACTTCGGCGTCGATTCCTACCTGCTGGGCGTGGTGGCCAAGTACCAGGGCCTGAACTACAGCCTGACCGGCGCGGTGCAGGGCGCGCCGATCAACACCGCCGACCTGGCCAACGCCAACGCCGATTCCAAGGAGCGCCTGACCCTGACCACCCGCGCCCACTGGGCGCCGGTCAACGGCGACCTCGACAAGCTGCACCTGGCGCTGTCCTACCGCTATCGCAACCGCGGCGACGAAGGGGCCTTCGTCTACAGCGGCCGCACCAACACCGCCTACAGCAACGCCACCTTCTACACCTCGGGCGGCATCGGCAACCGCGACAACACCCTGGCCTTCGAGGGCGCCTATGTGCACGGGCCGTTCTCGGTGCAGGGCGAGTACGCCTCGATCGACGTCACCCGCCTGGGCGGCGCGGCGGTCGGCGGCGACCCGAAGATCAAGGTCGGCTACGCCTACGTGACCTTCTGGCCGACCGGCGAGATGCGCAACTACGACGCCATGGCCGGCGAGTTCAAGCGGCCCAAGATCCTCAACCCGGTGACCGCCGGCGGCTGGGGCGGCGTCGAACTGGCGCTGCGCTACGACATCGCCGACACCACCGAGGCCTACGAGACCCTGAAGACCAAGCCGGCGACCTCGCAGGCCGGCGAATACAAGGGCGTCACCCTGGGGGTGAACTACTACCCGACCTCGTACGTGCGCTTCCAGGCCAACTACACCGACGGCGACGTCGACAACTTCGGCGCCAACCAGGACTACAGCATCAAGCAGTTCCAGCTGCGCGCTCAGCTGGACTTCTAAGGCCGCGTTTCGCCGGGCGGGCGGAACGCGTCCGTCCGGCTCCTTCCTTTCCCCTTCAGGAAATCAAAGATGAAGAAGCTCCTGTCCTGCGCGGCCGCCGCCGTCGCCCTGTCGGGCCTGGCCGCCGTCCCCGCCCACGCCGCCCGCGACTATGTCTGGGCCGCCGGTTCGTCGACCGTGTTCCCGTTCGCCACCCGCACCGCCGAGAACTTCGCCAAGAAGTCCGGCAAGAAGGCCCCCAAGGTCGAGAGCCTGGGCACCGGCGGCGGCATCAAGCTGTTCTGCGGCGGCGCGGGCGAGGGTTTCCCCGACATCGCCAACGCCTCGCGCCCGATGAAGAAGAGCGAGTTCGACGCCTGCGCCGCCAAGGGCGTCAAGGACATCATCCAGATCAAGATCGGCTTCGACGGCATCGTGGTCGCCACCGACAAGGACGGCGCCGACTACAACTTCAAGACCGAGCAGCTGTTCCTGGGCCTGGCCGCCAATGTCTACAAGGGCGGCCAGTGGGTGAAGAACACCACCAACAGCTGGGACGACGTCGGCGGCGGCCTGCCGGGCAACAAGATCCTGGTCTACGGTCCGCCCCCGACCTCGGGCACCCGCGACGCCTTCGTCGAGCTGGCCATCGAGGCCGGCGCCCGCAAGTTCCCGTCGATCGACGCGATCCGCTCGGACAACGAGAAGCTGTTCAAGGCCAAGGTCGACCCGCTGCGCAACGACGGCTGGATCGACGCCGGCGAGAACGACAACGCCCTGGTCGGCACCCTGACCAAGACCCCCGGCGCGCTGGGCGTCTTCGGCTGGTCCTACCTCGAAGAGAACATGGACAAGATCAAGGGCGCCTCGATCAACGGCGTGCGTCCCTCGGCCCAGACCATCGCCGACGGCTCCTATCCACTGTCGCGCTCGCTGTTCATCTACGTCAAGAAGTCCAATATCGGCGTGACGCCGGGCCTGGAGGACTTCCTGAAGGAGTTCACCTCCGACGCGGCCACCGGTCGCGGCGGCTACCTGCAGGGTCGCGGCCTGATCCCGCTGCCCCCGGGCCAGCATCAGGCGCAGAAGGACGTGGTGGCCAAGAAGACCGCCATGGCCCGTCCGGCTTCGTAAAAAAGGGCTCTTTTGTGCGGCGGTTCGCGCCGCGCGACCGAAGATTGCGTCGCGGTCCTATGGGCCGCGGCGTTTTCTTTTGTATAGTGTCCCCCGGTCCGCCCGCGCCGCGTAATGAAAGTCTGGGCCGTGGCAGCCGTCCGGCGCCGCGTCACTTGCCCCTAGGGACAATGATACTCCTCGCGCTCGCCGTCGTTCTGTTCCTCGTTCTGCTGAACGGGGTCTTCGCCATGTCCGAACTCGCGGTGGTCTCCGCGCGGCGGGCCAGACTACAGAGCCAGGCCGACCGGGGAGACCGCGGGGCCAAGATCGCCCTCTCCCTGGCCGAGCACCCGACCCGCTTCCTGTCGGCCGTGCAGGTGGGCATCACCCTGATCGGCATCCTGGCCGGCGCCTACGGCCAGGCCACCATCGCCGGCGCGCTGGACAAGTGGCTCGAGCCGCAGCCGGTGATCGGCCCGCATTCGGAAATCATCGCCACCACCATCGTCGTCGTCGGCCTGACCTACGTCTCGGTGATCCTCGGCGAGCTGGTGCCCAAGCGCCTGGCCTTGATCTTCCCCGACACCATCGCCCGCGCCATGGCCCCGTTCCTGGCCCTGGTGGCCACGGTGCTGCGTCCGTTCGTGACCCTGCTGACCGTGTCGACCGCCGCCATCCTTAAGCTGATGGGCGTGCGCGACGAACGCAACAGCGGTATCACCTCCGAAGAGGTCGAGACCGTCCTGGCCGAAGGCGCCGACGCCGGCCTGATCGAGCCGGAAGAGCGCTCGATGATCCAGGAGGTGCTGCGCCTGGGCGATCGTCCCGTGCGCGTGGCCATGACCCCGCGTCGCGACCTCTACTGGATCTCGCTTTCGGACGAGCCCGAGGCCGTCCTGGCCGAGGTGCGCGAGTGCCCCTATTCGCGCATCGTCGTGGCCATGGAAGGCGACCTCGACGGCGAGATCGGCGTGGTGCTGAAGAAGGACCTGCTGGACGCCTGCCTGGGCGGCGAGCCGCTGGACCTGCGCGCCCACATCCAGCAGCCGATCGCCATTCCCGAGACCATGTCGCTGCTGCGCGCCATGGCCGTCTTCAAGCAGACCTCGCTGCACGTGGCCCTGGTGGTCGACGAGTTCGGCTCGGTGCAGGGCGTGATCACCCCGATCGACCTGCTGGAAATGATCGCCGGCGACTTCCCGGAAGACCACGACGAGGGCGAGCGCCGGATCCTGCGCCGCGAAGACGGCAGCTGGCTGGTCGACGCCCGCCTCGACATCCAGGAGCTCAACGACGCCCTGGGCGAGAACTTCGAGGCCGAGGGCGGCTACCACACCGTCGCCGGCCTGATCCTCGACCGCCTGGGCCGCATCCCGGCCGAGGGCGAGATCCTGCACCTGGGCGCCTTCGACGTCGAGATCGTCGACATGGACGGCTCGCGCATCGACAAGGTCATCCTCAAGGCCGGCAAGGGCCGCGAGGGCGACGAGGGCTGACGGCGGGGCGCGAGGCATGAGCCATCCGGGCCCCTGGGGCGGCGAGCCGCCGCCCGAGCCGGTCGAGGCGCGCCCCGAGCGCGCCTCGTGGCGGCGCTGGCTGGTCTGGTTCGTCGTGGTCTCGGCGGGCCTGGCCGTCCTGGGCCTGCTGTTTCGCGCCTCGCCCTGGGCGATGCGGCAGACCAACGACTGGTTCTATCTCGCCTGGGGCGGCCTGCTGGCCGCGGCCCTGTCCACCGGCCTGCTGCGGGCGACCCGCCGCCAGGCGCTGCACGGCCTGGGCTATGCGGCGATCTGGGCGGGGATCGTCCTGGCCCTGGCTGTCGGCTATCTCTATCGCGCCGAACTGGCCGAGGCGCCCCAGCGCCTGCGCATGGCCCTGAACATCGGCGAGCCGGTGGCCACAGGCGAGCGCGAACTGCGCGTGGCCCAGGACGCCAGCGGCGCCTTCGTCATCGTCGGTCAGGTCAACGGCCAGCGGGTGCTGTTCCTGGTCGACACCGGCGCCACCAACACCGTGCTCAGCCCCGCCGACGCCCAGCGGATCGGCGTCGACATGGCCTCGCTGCGCTTCGACCAGACCAGCGAGACCGCCAACGGCCTGGGCTACGGCGCCCAGTGGACCGCCGAGCGCCTGGAGATCGGCCCGATCCGCCGCGACCGCTTCCCGATGGACGTCAACCAGGCCCCGATGAGCGCCTCGCTGCTGGGCATGACCTTCCTGAACACCCTGGACTCCTACGAGGTCCGCGGCGGGCAGCTGATCCTGCGGTGGCGGGAATAGGTCGCGCCACTAGCCGCGGTAGAGCGTGACGTCCATCACCTGGCCGAGGATGTAGGCGCGGCCCTGGAACGCGATCCCGCCAGGCGCCGGCAGGTGGCCCATCAGGATCTTCACCTTGGTCGCGGGCTTGGAGGCGTAGATGTCGAAGGAGCCGCGCGTGGCGTTGTCGCCTGGCTTGACCTGAAGGGCGACGATCCGGCCGGTCAGGTCTTCGACTTGGTCGATCCATAGCGCCAGTTGCTCGACGGTGAAGCCCCTATCGCCCAAATAGTCGCGGCTCATGCCTTGAACTCCTTGCCGGTGATCGCCTTCAGGGGGGCGGTGAGGGCGTTGACGACTTCTGTCCCGGTCGCTTGTTCGACGTACTTGTCGATGATGTTCTGCTTCAGTTCGCGAGGTTGCGCGTCGTTGGCGGCGCCCAAGGCCGCGCGCAGTTGCTGCAACTGTGGCGAGGCGTCGTCCAGGCCCAGGACGTAGGCCTTGAACTGCACCCGGACGGCTTGAAGCTCCGGCGACAACAGAGCCACCCGCGTGGCGGGCACGGTCTTGGCTTCGGCGTCGGCGGCGGTCTTGGCCTCGGCGGCCGTGGCCGCGATCTGGTCGGCCGCGGCGAACAGCGAGGCCGAGTCGTTCAGCTCCGAGACGGCGGTCAGGGCGTCGCCAAGCGGGAAGTCCGCCGCGGTTTCCTGCAGCAGCCGTCGCCGCAGCGCGGTCAGCTTGCGCGTGCGGGCCGCATCCATGGTCGAAATCACGCCCGATATGGTGCGGTCCTGGAAGACGTCCTTGTTGAGAGCACCACTGGCGCCTACGACGGTCGCCGAGCCCACGGCGAGCGCCCGCGCGCCCTCGGCGCCAGATACGGCGGCCGCGCCGTTGAGCACCAGCACCGTCAGGGCGGAACCGAAGGCCGAGCCTTTCATCTCCCGCGACAGGCTGGCCTTGAACGCGTTGTACTGCGCGTCGGATGCGCCGATCCAGATGTAGGCCACCTCGTTGCGGTAGGCGGCCTTCTTGTCTGAGAGCAGCTTCTCATAGGCCGGCAGGACCTTGACCCGGGCGTATTCGCCCTTGATCGCGGCCAGGGCGTCGGTCTTGGCCTCCAGTGGTTCGGGCTGGCCCCGGAACGAGGCGCATCCCCCGGCGCCGAGGCTCAGGAGAACGACGCCGCCGATGGCGAGGCCGCGCAGGCTTGGCAAAAGTCGCATCATTACCCCCCGGTCGATACGGTCACGCTTGTAGCGTAACGGCGCTATCAACTTCAAGGGGTGGTGCGGTGAGACTCGCGCTTTCGGCGTGCTAGGCCGCCGTCTTCCTGCGGATCCGCGCCAGGCGGCGCAGGCGGCGCCAGAAGCGGGTCTTTTCCGGTTCGGGGTAGGGCTGCAGGTTCTTGAAGAACTCCTCGGCGCAGGCGCGCCACGAGAAGCCCTCGGCGAACTTGCGCACCGTGGCGTGATCGATGTCGAGGCACGCCAGGCAGGCCTCGCGCAGGCCGTCGGTCTGGCCGGGGGCCAGCACGCCGGCGCCTGAGCCGGGGATGATGTCGATGGGGCCGGGGGCCGAGAACGCCGCCACCGGCACGCCGGCGGCCATGGCTTCCAGGATCACCAGGCCGAAGGTGTCGGTCAGCGACGGGAAGCAGAAGACGTCGGCGCAGGCGAAGTGGCGGGCCAGCTCGTCGCCGAACTTGGCGCCCAGGAACTTCACCTCGGGATATTTCTCGGCCAGTTCCTCGCGCTGGGGACCATCGCCGATGACGACCTTGGTGCCCGGCAGGTCGAGGCTGGCGAAGGCCTCGATGTTCTTCTCGACGGCCACGCGGCCGACATTGAGGAAGATCGGGCGGGCCAGGCCCTCGAACAGGTCGGGCTCGTCCGGCTGGCGCGGCTTGAAGACGTCGGTGTCGACGCCGCGCGACCAGGGCGAGATGTTGCGGAAGCCGTGGCGCACCAGCTCGTCGCGCATGGTGGGCGTGGCCACCATCAGGCGGCCCGACGGCTTGTGGAACCAGCGCATGTAGGTGTAGCCGGCCGCCAGCGGCAGCGGCAGGCGGGCCGAGACGTACTCGGGGAAGCGCGTGTGATAGCTGGTCGTGAACGGCAGCTTCCACTCCAGGCAGATGCGGCGCGCGGCCAGGCCGATCGGACCCTCGGTAGCGATGTGGATCGCCTCGGGCTCGAACGACTTGAAGCGCTCCTGCACCGGCTCGTAGGCGCCGATCGCGAGCTTGATCTCGGGATAGGTGGGCAGCGGGAAGGTCGGGAACTGGTCAGGGCTGACCACGTCCACCTCATGGCCCATGGCGCGAAGCTCGGCCATCACCTTGGTGAGGGTCCGAACCACGCCGTTGACCTGCGGTTCCCATGCGTCGGTGGCGAGAAGTATCCGCATCAGGCGGCGGCAGGCTCCGGCAACGGGGGCTCGACGGCGAGCGCCCGGGCCCGGTCGATCACCGACCAGGACCTCATCTTGGACCATTCGAGGATTTCGAGCTGGCCGTCCATATGCTCCACCAGAGCGGTGCAGCTTTCAACCCAGTCACCGTCGTTGACGTAAAGAATACCGTCGATCTCCCGCATCTCGGCCTTGTGGATATGGCCGCAGATGACGCCGTCGACGCCGCGCCGACGGGCTTCGTCGGCGACGGCGGCTTCGAAGTTCTCGATGAACTGCAACGCGTTCTTCACCTTGACCTTCAGATAGGCCGAGAGACTCCAGTAGCCGAACCCCATCCTCCGCCGCGCGCGGTTGAGCAAGGTGTTCAGCATGAGGATGGTTCTATAGGACCAATCCCCGAGGAAGGCGAGCCACTTGGCGTGCTGCACGACGCCGTCGAACTCGTCGCCGTGGACCACCAGGTAGCGCTTGCCGTCGGCAGCCTCGTGGATCACGTCGCGGGCCACGACCACGCCGCCGAAGTGGGTGCCGCAGAAGTCGCGCACGCGGTCGTCGTGGTTGCCGGGGACGTAGATCACCTCGACCCCCTTGCGGGCCAGGCGCAGGATCTTCTGCACCACGTCGTTGTGGCTCTGGGGCCAGTACCAGCCGCTGCGCAGCTTCCAGCCGTCGACGATGTCGCCGACGAGGTAAAGCTTGTCGCATTCCACGTGGCGGATGAAATCCAGCAGCAGCTCGGCCTGACAGCCGCGCGTGCCCAGATGGATGTCGCTGATGAAGATGCTGCGATAGCGGCGGATCTCGGTGTCGGCGGCCATGACGGCTCCCCAGCGCTGCGCGGCTCCCGCCCCCGCGGCGGCCGCTCCCCAAGCGAGAACTTGAGGCAGGCGGATAAGCTGATTGCATGTCGCTTTGATGAAACCGTCCGGGTTCGGCGTCGGGCGCGGCGCCCTGTCGCGGGCGGGGAGGGCGGTGTTTCGAAAGGCGCCGTTACGGAAGCCCTTCTTTCGATCAGAGGGCGCCGTTGTGGCAGGCGCTCAGCCGACGACTTGAAACCGCCGCGATCCCTTGCATTGATAGGGAAAACGACTGTTGCAGCGCAGCATCGTCCGCACTAGATGACCCCGATGGACGCCGCCCGCCTCGCCAAGGACACACCGAAGTCGCTGAAGACGCGCGCGCGCATCCTCGACTGCGCCATGCGCCTGTTCGCCGAGATCGGCTACCACGCCGCCACCAACCCGGTGATCGCCGACGCCGCGGGCCTGACGCGCGGGGCGATGCTCTATCATTTCCCGACCCGCGAGGCCCTGGTCGAGGCCGGGGTGGCGCATGTCCAGGCCGCCCGCTCGGCCCTGTTCCGCGCCGCCGCCGACAGCATTCCGGCCGGGGCCGACGTCACCGAGCACGCCATCGACAGCTACTGGGACCTCTTGCAGAGCGAGCCGTTCCTGGCCTTCGCCGAGCTGGAGGCCGCCGGCCGCACCGACCCGGCCATCCAGGCCCTGCTGGCGCCCGCCCAGGCCGAGTTCGACCGCGCCCAGGCCGGCGACCATTTCCTGAAGATCCTGCACGCCGGCGCCGGTCCGCGCTTCCAGGCCAGCCGCGACCTGGCGCGCTTCATGCTCGAAGGCCTGGCCCGTACGACCCTGACCTACGACGGCGAAGGCCGCCGCGAGCGCCTGCTGATGCTGATCAAGCGCGCCACCCACATGCTCAACCGCAAGGGCGACATCCAGGACCTCTGGCCGGACTGAGGGGCGGGAGGCCCCCGATGACCCTCTCCCATAGCGAGAGAGAGGGGCCCAATGCGAAGCATTGGGAGGGTGAGGGGTTACGCCGTCGACCGTCCCTAACCCCTCATCCGATCTGCTTCGCAGGCCACCTTCTCCCTTCAGGGAGAAGGATCAGGAGCGCGGCGGCGAACCAAAAAGGGCGCCGGCTTTCGCCGACGCCCTTTCCGCCGCCTCCCCCCGAAGGCGGGGCGCTTCTTAAGTCCTGATCAGAACTTGTAGCGCAGGCCCAGCAGGATCTCGCGACCCGTGTGGTGGTAGACCACCGGCATGTTCTGGGCGCCGGTGAACTGGTCCTGGTACTCGTCGGTCAGGTTCACGCCTTCCAGCGTGATCTTGAACTGGTCGTTCAAGGTGTACTGCACCGAGGCGTCGACGTTGAAGGTTTCGTTGGTGCCGTCATAGAGCACCGGCGCGGCCGCGGTGTTCTCCTGGCCCAGCACGCGGGTCAGGTACTTGTCGCGGTACGAGGCCGAGACGCGGGCGCTCCACTTGGCGTCCTCGTAGTAGAGGGTGGCGTTGTAGCCGTTGCGCGACAGGCCGGTGAGGTCGGTCGAGGCCACGACGGCGCCGGTCGAGTTCACGTAGCTGACGTCCGACTTCACGTAGGTGTAGTTCAGCAGCACGCCGGTGTTGGCCAGGAAGCCCGGCAGGAATTTGAACGGCTGCTGGTAATTGACCTCGAAGCCCTTGACCTTGCCGCCGTCGGTGTTGACCGGCGTCGAGAAGTTCCATTGCGCCGAGGGGCTGCAGCCGACCGTCGTGCCGCAGGCGGCGACGGCGACGCTGTCGGGGATGCCGAACGGGTTGCCGGTGAAGGTGGTCGAAGTGGTGACCGTCTGCACCAGGCTGTCGATGTTCTTCTGGAACAGGGCCAGCGACAGCAGGGCCTGGCTCTGGAAGTACCATTCGAACGCCAGGTCGAAGGTCTTGGCGCGGAACGGGTCCAGGTTCGGGTTGCCGGCGGTGACGCTGCGGGCGGTGCCCGAGACGCTGACCGTCGAGCCCGGGGTCAGGCTGCCCAGGTCCGGACGCGACATCACCTTGGCCGCGCCGAAGCGGATTAGGAAGTTGTCGGCCGGCTCCAGCACCAGGTTCAGCGAGGGCAGGGTGTCGTCGTACTCGCGGCCCGACGAGATGGCGACGGGCGCGCCGCCGACATAGGTATAGCCGGTGGCGTACTGCTTGGTCTTCACGTAGCGGACGCCGAAGTTGCCGCGCAGGCCCCAGTCGCCCACCTCGGTGCGGAAGTCGGCCTGGGCGTAGCCGCCGCGGTTTTCTTCGGCGACGCTGCGGTTGTTGCCCAGCGACGGTTCCGAGCCCAGGCGGAAGGCGCCGCCATAGGCGGTCTGGTCGTAGAGGCTGAGCGCCGAGATCGCCTTGGCGATGCTCGGGATGACGGTCTGCGTGCCGCCCAGCGTGGCCAGGGTGCTGAAATTGGCCAGCGACATGGCCGCGATGGCCGCCGGGATCACCGTTTCCTGGTTGGTCGTGGTGCCCACCGTGCGGCGCATCTCGGTGGTTTCGAAGTCGTACTGCTTGAAGTTCAGGCCGGCGTTGATCGTCCAGGTGTCGTTCAGCTTGTAGACGCCCCAGGCCTGGGCGGCGTCATAGGTGTTGAGCGCTGTCTGCGGGCGCAGGCGGATCTGGGTCAGGCGCCACTTGGTCGGGTCGGTCAGCGCGGCGTTGCCGTAGTTGAACTTCGGATTGCGGCTGTCGGTGTAGTCGTAGCCGTAGCCGTCGACGTTGAAGTAGTCGAAGCGCAGCGTCGTCTGGACCGGGTTGGTGTGGTCCGACTCCGAGTGGCCGACGAAGCCGTGGATCGTGAAGTTGTCGTTGATCTGGTGGTCGCCGGTCAGCGAGAACTGGGTGAACTTGGTGCGCAGCTTGTCGAAGCGGTTCTCGACGGCCAGGTCGACGTCGTCGAACACGCCCTTGACCATCACGCCGTCCTGGATGGTCGAGGAGACCACGTTGGTGTCGGCGATGCCGCAGCTGGTGGCGACGTTGGCGGCGGTGCAGGCGCCGCCGGTGCTGAAGGACGGAGCCTCCAGGTACGACTCCTCGCGGGTGCCCTTCAGGTCGGCATAGAGGGCGTCGAACGAGATCGTCGTGCCCTCGAACGGCTGGAACTGCACGGCCAGGGTCGCGCCCAGGCGCTCCTGGTCGTTCTGGAAGCGGTCGACGCGCGGGAAGCGCGGGTGGAAGGCGGCGTTGTTGGCCACGGCCGAGGCCGAGGTGTTGGCCGTCGTCGGCAGGCCCGCGCCGTTCGGCACGGCGTCGAAGCCCGGCGAGAAGGCGTTGCCGGTGGCCCAGCGCACGGTGCTGTGGCCTTCCTCGACGGTCTTGCGCTTGGTGTAGGCGATCGAGAACAGCGCCCCGAGCTTACCGTCGGCCCAGGTGTTGGAGATCATGAAGGCGCCGCGCGGCGTCGTCTTTTCCGACAGGTCGTTGAAGCCGGCCTGGGCCGAGGCCGACATCGCAAAGCCGTTGTAGTCGAACGGACGGGCCGTGCGCAGGTCGACCGTGGCGCCCAGCGAGCCTTCTTCCGTCGTCGCTTCGGCGGTCTTGCGCACCGTGATCGAGTTGAACAGGTCCGAGGCGAAGATGTTGAAGTCGAACGAGCGGCCGCGGTTGGTGCCGCCCGAGGAGTCGGCGCTGCCGGCGGTGGTCAGGGCTTCCATGCCGTTGATGCGCACGCGGGTGAACTGGGGGCCAAGGCCGCGCACCGAGATCTGGCGGCCCTCGCCGCCGTCGCGGGCCAGGGCGACGCCCGGGATGCGCTGGATGGATTCCGACAGGTTGAGGTCGGGGAACTTGCCGATGTCCTCGGCCAGGATCGAGTCGACCGCCGCGGCTTCCTCGCGCTTGACGTTGAGGGCCTTGGCCAGGCTGTTGCGGAAGCCGGTGACGACGACGGCCTCGACGGCGGTGTCCTCGGTGGTGGCTTGGGCTTCCTGGGCCATGGCCGAGCCGGCGGCCGCCAGGGCCACGGCGACGGCGCCGGCCGAGACGCTGATCTTAAGAGCGCGCAGGCGCGCGTCATGTCCGTAAGACATTTGTCCTCCTCCCGTTCGTTTCGTTGCGGCGCGGCCTTGGAGAGACCCCGCCGTGGCTTTCGAAACAGTCCCGCGTCCTTCCCACGCGACCGTTCTCGGCCGTCATTCTGGAAACCGGTGTCACTCCTTGTTGGAGTTCTCTGACACCGGTAGCAACGAACGCGTAACAAACACCGGAGGACGCATCAAGTGATGGGACCGGTAACAGTTGTAACGACCGACGCGAACGTGGCGCCGGCGCTACGTTCGCGCGGTTTTCAGCGCTGGACGACCTTGTGCAGGCCCTCGAGCATGCCCCGGCGATGCTCCGCCGGCAGACTGGCGCCGACGTTGCGCAGCAGGCGCAGGGCCGACAGGTGGACGTCGACGGCGTCCCAGCGCCAGGCTCCGGCTTCCGCGCAGGCGTCGACCAGGGCGCACAGCGACACCGCCGCCTCGTCGACCCCGGCGTCGGCCGCGAAGCCGGACACGTCCACGACCTTCAGGGTCATGGTGTAGAGGGTCTCGAAATCCTCGCTCGCGCGGTCGGGCGCGCCGGGGCCGAAGCGGGCCTCGATGGCTTCCAGCGCCGCGTCCAGGGCGGCCAGCGAGCTTTCGCGCAGGGTCTCGATATTGGCTTCGGCGGCGGCGAGCGCGTCCTTGGCCAGGATGCCGCCGCGATCCTTGATCATCGAGGCCAGGCGGTTGGGGGGGCGGAACTTGCGAACGGTCATATCTGCACCTTCGCGACCTTCATCAGATTGTTGATTTCCTCTTGGGACATGTTGGGCTCCTGGGCATTCCCAACCTCCCCCTGAAGGTCGTCTTTGCGTCGGCCGTCCGTCCCCGGCGGCGGCCCCTCGTGTTTGAACCTCCGGTCGGGTCCGATGTACGTATCGCACTCGATGAAGGCTCGCTCCTCGCGCGCCACCCAGAAGATCCGCTCCAGCAAAATCTTGGGCGTGATCGGCTTGGCGACGGTGAAGTTTGATCCCGCGTCCCGGTTCTTGAACACCTGCGAGATGCGGGTGTGGCCGGTGACCAGGATCACCGGGACGTAGCGGTTCTGCTCGGGCGCCTCGCGCCGCAGCCACTGGATGAACTCGTAGCCGTCGACCTCGGGCATCTGCACGTCGCTGATGATCAGGTCGAAGGTGTGGATCTTCACCAGGGCCTGGGCGTCCTTGACCGACTCCGCGCGGTGCAGGCTGCGCACGCCGAAGCCGGAGACGACGCCCGACAGGATGTCGAGGGACGCGCCGTTGTCGTCGAGCACCAGCACGGTGGCGCGCTCGAGGTTTATCCGCGTCGATGGATTGAGCGGCTCGGGCATCGGAGCCTCAGAAGAAATCGAGTTCGCCGGCCTCGGCGCCCCAGCCGGAATGCTCCTGGTCAGAACGCAGACGCACGACGAGGTCGGCCAGGCCCAGGCCTTCGAGCAGCGGGTCGACCGACAGGCTCCATTCGCCCGAGGCATGCTGGCTGATACGGGCCAGCACGTCCGACAGGCCGTGCAGGCGCTGGCTCAGTTCGTCCAGGGCCTGGAGCCGGGTGATGTTCTCGAGCGCCGCGCCGCCGGTGGCCAGCTCGCCCGCCACGTGCTCGCACTCGCGGCAGATCGTCGCCGCGGCCGCCAGTTCGGCCGCCAGCCGGCGCGACAGTTCGCCCACCGGAAGCTGGTGGTCCGGCGAGACGACGATATCGGCGGCGGCGGTCGACGGGGCGGTCATGAGGACTAGAACAGCTCCAGGTCGCCGGCGTTGGACGCGGGCTGGGGAATGGGGGCGGGGCGACGCACTTCCTGCGGCGCGTTGTCGACGGCCACGAGGCGCTGGCGCACCCGGCCGGTGACCGGCCAGAACTCGACCCGACGGGCCGAGACGCCGCCGACGCTGGACGAGACGATCGGGATGCCTTCGTCGCGCAGGAAGCGCTCGGCGAAGGCCGCGTTGCTGGCGCCGACGTCCGACAGGCTGTCGAACAGCTTGCCGCCGCCGAAGATCTTGGCTTCCAGCCGCTCGCGGCGGGCGCCCTTCTTCAGCAGGCCGTTGATCAGGAGTTCCATGGCGTAGGCGCCGTAGCGCACCGCGTCGCCTCCGCTGCCGCCCCGGCCGTCGCCGGCGTCGGGCAGCAGGAAGTGGTTCATCCCGCCGACCCCGGCCTGGGGATCGCGGATGCAGGCGGCGATGCACGAGCCCAGCACCGTGGTCATCACCACGTTGGGATCGGTCGAGACATGGCTCTCGCCCTGGGTCACGTGGACCTTGGTCGCGCGCAGCTCGTCGTCGTGAGAATAGTCCCTGCCGATCATGTCAGCTGTCCGAACACTTGCTCGATCTTGTCGCGCAGGCCCTGCACGGTGAACGGCTTGACGCAGTAGTTGTTGACCCCGAACTGCACGGCGCGCTGCACCAGCTCGCGGTCGGCGCGGCCGGTCAGCATGACGAAGGCGGTCTGGCGGATCGGCGGGTGCGAGCGCACGGCGCGCAGCAGGGCCAGGCCGTCCATCTTCGGCATGTTGAAGTCCGAGATCACCAGGTTGGCCGGCTTGGCCAGCAGGTTCTTCAGGGCTTCCTCGCCGTCGGGCGCCTCGCGGATGTCCTTGAAGCCGATCTGCTGCAGGGCGTTACGGATCAGCGCCCGCATGGTCAGCTGGTCGTCGACGACGAGAACGGAAATGGAGCTTGCTTGGGGCATGGGACTATCGCCTCGCGGAGGCCAGATCGAGGATGGATTGGCCGATGGAGGACAGGGAAACCTGCTTCTCCACGGCCCCGATTTCTTGGGCGGCGCGCGGCATGCCGTAGACGACGCAGCTGGCTTCGTCCTGGCCCACCGTGCGGGCGCCGGCCTGGCGCATCTGCAGCAGCCCTTGCGCGCCGTCGCGGCCCATGCCGGTCAGGATCGCGCCGACGGCCTTGTCGCCGACGGCCTGGGCCACCGAGCGGAACAGCACGTCGACCGAGGGGCGGTGGCCGCTGACCGGGTCGCCGGCGACCAGGCGGCAGCGCAGGCCGGCCGAGCGGACGACTTCCAGGTGCGTGGCGCCGCCGGGGGCGACATAGACCTTGCCGACTTCCAGCAGGGCGCCGTCGGTGGCTTCCTGCACCTTGGCCCCGCTGGCGCGGTCGAGGCGCGCGGCGAAGCTGGCGGTGAAGGTCGCCGGCATGTGCTGGGTGATGACGGTCGGCGGGCAGGTCTCGGGGAACTGCGACAGGATCGTCAGCAGGGCTTCCACCCCGCCGGTCGACGAGCCGATGGCCACCACGTCGCCCGAGGGCAGGTAGGCGCCGCGGCGGGCCGGAGCGGCGGGCGCGTCGGCCTTGGTGCGGACCGAGGCGCGAGCGGCGGTCTTCACCTTCTCGGCGACTTCGGCCAGGGCCTCGGCGGTGCCGGTGGCGGTGGTGGGCTTGCCCACGCAGTCGACCGCGCCCAGTTCCAGCGCGCGCAGGGTCATCTCGGCCCCGGCCTGGGTCAGGCTGGAGACCATGACCACCGGCATCGGCCGCAGGCGCATGATCTTCTCGAGGAACTCGATGCCGTTCATGTTCGGCATCTCGATGTCGAGGGTCACGACGTCGGGGTTCAGGGCCTTGATCATGCCGCGAGCCTCGAACGGGTCGCCGGCGGCGCCGACCACCTCGATCTCGGGGTCACGGTTGAGGGCGGCCGTGATCAGGCCGCGCATGGTCGCCGAGTCGTCGACGACGAGGGTGCGGATCTTGGCCATGCTCAGACCCCCGCCTTGCGATAGGCGGTCAGGCCGCAGCTCTCGAAGCCGCGCACGTTGGCGCCGACGCGTTCGGAGTGGCCGACATAGAGCTTGCCGCCCGGCGCCAGCAGCGGCGCGAAACGGCTCCAGACCCGCTCCTGGGTCGGTTCATCGAAATAGATCACGACATTCCGGCAGAAAATGGCGTCGAACGGACCCTTCATCGGCCACGACGGGCCGTTGAGGTTCAGCTCGCGGAAGGCGACGAGGCTGCGCGCGGCCTCGCAGACCCGCCAGGCGCGGCGGTCGCTCGGATCACGCTCGAAGAACTGGCCGCGCATCGATTGCGACACGCCTTCCAGCAGGTGCTCGTCATAGACGGCGGCCCGGCCGGTGGCCAGAACGTTGGTGTCGATGTCGGTGCCCAGGATGCGGATGTCCAGTTCGGCCGCGTTGGGCCAGACCGACAGCACCGTGAAGGCCATCGAATAGGGTTCCTGGCCCGACGAGCTGGCGGCGGACCACAGACGCAGGCGGCGGCCGGCGCGCACCTGGTCGGCGATCGGCTCCAGGATGTTGGCGCGCAGGTCGTCGAAGTGGTGCGGCTCGCGGAAGAAGCGGGTGACGTTGGTCGTCAGGGCCCGCAGCATCTCCTGGCTCTCGTCGTGGCCCTGCTCGCTGGTCACGAAGGCGCAGTATTCCTTGAACGAGCGCAGGCCCAGGGCGCGCAGGCGCTTGGCCAGGCGCGAATAGACCAGCGTGGCCTTGGTGTCCGGCAGGCTGATGCCGGCCATGCCGTACAGGATCTCGGCGATACGCTTGAAGTCCTGGGTGGTGAAGGCGAATTCGCCGTCGACCAGAGCCTCGCGCCGATCGGTGGAGGAGGGAGCGAAGGTCATCAGGCGGCCAGGGCCTCGCGCTCGGGCAGCAGGCGATCGAGCGAGATCTCGCTGATCATCCGGCCGTCGATGGAAATGATGCCGCGGATGAAGCTGCGAACGGCGTCGCAGGCCAGGTCCGGGGTCGGCTGAACGAGGTCGTCGGTGATCGACAGGATGTCCGACACCGCGTCGACCAGCATGCCGATCATGCGGTCGCCCGCCTTGACCACGATGAACACGCTGCGGACGGTCGGCTCGATCACCGGCATGCCCAGACGGCAGGCCAGGTCCATGATCGGCAGCACCGCGCCGCGCAGGTTGATGACGCCGCGCATGTAGCCGGGCGACTGCGGAAGCGTCGTGGCCGGGCTCCAGCCGCGGATCTCGCGGACGGCCATGATGTCCACGCAGTATTCCTGCTCGCCCACGCGGAAGGAGATCAGTTCGCGGCGTTCGCCCGTGACGGTGATTTCTTCGGTCATCGGCTTATTCCGCGGCGATCAGGGTGGGTTCGGCGGGGCGGGGCGGTTCGCGGCGACGCAGGCTGATCACCGCGTCGACGTCGAGGATGAGGGCCACGCGGCCGTCGCCCAGGATCGTCGCGGCGGCGACGCCGTCGACCTGCTGGTAGTTCTGCTCCAGCGACTTGATGACCACCTGGCGCTGGCCGTGGATGGCGTCGGCCACCAGGGCGGCGCGCGAGCCGTCCTCGCCCTCGACCAGCAGCACCACGCCTTCGGTCGGCGGCGGCGAGCTGTCGCGGTAACCGAGCGTCAGGCCGACGTCGATCAGCGGCACGAAGCTGTCGCGGACGGCCAGCACCGAGCCGACCGGGCCCAGCGGGCGAACTTCTTCGGGCTTGGGACGCAGGCTCTCGACGATGGCCGCCAGCGGCACCACCAGGGTCTCGCCGGCGACGTCGACCACCATGCCGTCGAGGACGGCCAGGGTCAGCGGCAGGCTGAGGGTGAAGGTCGAGCCCTGGCCGGGACGCGAGGTGATCGAGATGCGGCCGCCGAGCGCCTGCACCGAGCGCTTGACCACGTCCATGCCGACGCCGCGGCCCGAGACGTCCGAGATCTTGTCGGCGGTCGAGAAGCCCGGCAGGAAGATCAGGTTGTCGATCTCCTCGTCGGTCAGCTGCAGTTCCGGCGAGATCAGGCCCTTCTTGATCGCGATCGAGTGGACGCGCTCGCGGTTGATGCCCTTGCCGTCGTCGGAGACCTCGATGACGATCCGGCCGCTGCGGTGCAGGGCGGCCAGGCGCACGACGCCTTCCGGGTTCTTGCCGGCCGCCTTGCGCTCCTCGGGGCTTTCCAGCCCGTGGTCGATGGCGTTGCGCAGCATGTGGGTGATCGGGTCGGACAGACGCTCGATGACCGTCTTGTCGACCTCGGTGTTCTCGCCATCCATCACCAGGCGGGCCTGCTTGCCCGTCATGCTGGCGACTTCGCGGACCAGGCGCGGCATGCGCTGGAACACCGACTTCACCGGCTGGGCGCGGATGGCCATGACGCTGTCCTGGATCTCGCGCGTCAGCTGTTCCAGCTCGTCGAGGCCCATGGCCAGGTTGGAGGAGGGGGCGATGCCGTACTCGCCGACGCGTTGCGCCAGCATGGCCTGGTTGATGACGAGCTCGCCGACCAGGTCGATCAGGCGGTCGATGCGCTCGGGATCGACGCGGATCACCGACTGGCCCGGACCCGGGACGTCGATCTGCTGGGTCTTGGCCGCGGCCGGAGCAGCGGCCGGAGCGGCGGCGACGGGAGCGGCCGGGGCGATCGGCGCGGCGACCGGAGCCGGAGCGGCCTCGACGACCGGCGCGACGGCGACGGGCTCGGGGGCGGCCTCGACCACGACCGGGGCCGGGATCTCGGCGACGACCACGGGCGCGGCCGCAGCGGCGGCGGGCGCATCGCCGGCCAGCAGCGCGGCCAGGGCGGCGTCGGGGTTCAGTCCCTCGCCGCGGGTGATTTCCAGGTCGCAGTCGCCGTCGACGAACTCGAAGACCTCGCGGATGGCGGTCTCGTCTTCCTCGGTCTCCAGGCGCACCGTCCAGGTGGCGTAGGCGGCTTCGGCGTCCAGCAGGTCCAGCGGCGGTATGGCGCTGGCGTCCAGGGTGGCCTCGATCGGGCCCAGGCGCGCCAGTTCACGCAGCAGCAGGGCGGTCTCGTTGGCCTTGCGGTAGAGGTCCGACTTCGGACGGATCGACACCGTCCAGACGTTGCCGACGGCGGCGGCGACGTCGGCCGCCTGCTCGTCGATGGTGATCGTCATCGGCTGGAAGTCGAAGCCGAGGTCGTCGTCGTCCAGGGCGTCGTCGGCCCCGATCAACGCTTCGGCCGGCGCGGCGGCGACGGGCGCGGCTTCGAAGACCGGCGTCTCGACCACGGGCGCCGGAGCCGCGTTCGGGTCGGTGCAGGCCTTCAGCTCGGCGGCCATGGCGGCCGAGACGGCCTCGTCCACGACGCCCAGCCCGCGGGCCGAGCTGACGTGGTCGGCCAGGACGTCCGAGGCGCGCAGCAGGGTCGCGACCAGGTCCGGGGTCGAGGGCACTTCGTTGGAACGAACAGCGTCGAGCAGGGTCTCGAACACGTGGGCGAAGCGCACCAGCGGCTCGAGGCCGAAGGCGCCGGCGCCGCCCTTGATCGAGTGGACGGCGCGGAACACGGCGTTGACGGTGTCGCCGTCGTCGTTGCCGTCCTGCATGGCCAGGAGCCCGCCTTCGAGGTCGGCGAGCAGTTCCTCGCACTCCTGGAAGAAGGTGACCTTGATGGCCTCTAACTCGTCCATTCCAACGTTCCTAAAACGAGAGAGTCTTCAGTGCCCCCGGGCAGGGGGAAACGACGTCAGGCCGCGACGCGGCGGATGGCGTCGACCAGCTTTTCCGGGTTGAACGGCTTGACGATCCAGCCCGTGGCGCCGGCGCGGCGCGCGCGGTCCTTCTTGGCCGGGTCGCTTTCCGTAGTCAGCACCAGGATCGGGATGGCGCGATAGTCGTCGTCGACCCGCACCGCCTCGATGAAGCCGAAGCCGTCCAGCTTGGGCATGTTGATGTCGGTGATGATCACGTCGGGGCGATGGGCCGAAAGAACTTCCAGCCCGTGCTCGCCGTCGACCGCTTCGACGACGTTGAACCCGGCGCCGGCGAGGGCCATGCGCAGCATGTCCCGCATCGTTCGGGAATCATCGACCGTGAGGACCGTCCGCGTCACGATTGAACTCCATGGATATCCGCTGAAAGAAGCGCCCCTTCGGCGCCGAACAGACGGGTGGTTTCGACAAAGGCCTCCGAAGGGGCCCGGATAGAGAAGGACTTGCCGTCCGCCGCCCAGGCGGTCTTGGCCGCCAGGAGCACTTGCAGGCACAGGCCGCCGAGGCGACGGACGTTGCCGGCGTCGACCTCGACCGCATCGCCGCGGCGTTCCAGGAACGCCGCCTTGAGGGGACCCGACGCCTTCAGATCAAGCGTCTCGGGCAGCGAAAGCACAGTCATCAAAACTCCTCCCAGCCGTCGCTGACCGGGGCGGCCGCTGCGGCGGCTCCGCCGCGGCCAGGCCGGGCGAAGGCGCCGAGCCGGGCGCGTTGCTCGGCGACGGGGTTGCGGGCCGGCGAGTCGACGGCGAGGTCGGCTTCGCGCGGGCGTTCAAAGCGTTGGGCCGAACCCTCGCCCACACGGAAGCGACCGATCAGGCGCACCAGCTCCGCGGTCTCGCCCTTCAGCGAGTGCGTCGCGGCGGTCGACTGCTCGACCATGGCGGCGTTCTGTTGGGTCACCTGATCCATCTGGTTGACGGCGGTGTTGACTTCGTTGAGGCCGGTCGCCTGCTCGGCCGCCGAGGCGGCGATCTCGGTGACCAGGGCGTCGATCTCGCCGACCTTCGCCACGATCCGCTGCAGGGCCTCGCCGGTCTGGCCGACCAAGCTCACCCCCGCAGAGACCTGCTGGGTCGACGACGAGATCAGGGTCTTGATCTCCTTGGCGGCCTCGGCCGAGCGCTGGGCGAGCGCGCGGACTTCCTGGGCGACGACCGCGAAACCACGTCCCGCTTCGCCCGCCCGGGCGGCCTCCACCCCGGCGTTGAGCGCCAGGAGGTTGGTCTGGAAGGCGATCTCGTCGATCACGCCGATGATCTGGCTGATCTGCTTGGAGGAATTTTCGATTTCGCCCATCGCGGACACTGCCTGATGGACGACCTGGCCGGAATGCGTCGCTTCGCCACGGGTGGTGGAGACGACGTCCGAGGCCTGGCGGGCGCCCGAGGCCGTGCGGCGCACGGTGGCGGTCAGCTCGTCGAGGGCGGCGGCGGTCTCTTCCAGGCTGGCGGCCTGCTGCTCGGTGCGGCGCGACAGATCGTCGGAGGCGTGGGCGATCTCGTCGGCGCCGGTGCGCAGGCCGTCGGTCGAGGCCGTGATGACCTTCACCGTGTCCTGCAACTGGGCGATAGCGCCGTTGAAGTCGTCCTTCAGCTTGGCGTACTCGCCCGGGAAGGTGGCGGTGACGCGGAAGGTCAGGTCGCCCTGGGCCAGGCGCTCGAGGCCCTCGGCCAGCGAGCTGACCACCAGGGCGCTTTCGCGGGCGGCGGCGGCGGCGGCCTGTTCCTTGGCGCGACGCTCGTCGGCGGTCAGGGCGGCCGACTTCTCCTGCTCGGCGCGCAGCTGCTCCAGGTGCAGCTGGTTGTCGCGGAAGACCTTCAGCGAACGCACGATGGCGCCCAGCTCGTCCCCACGAGTCAGGCGTTCCAGATCGATGCCGTTGTCGCCCTTGGAGAGCTTCTCGGTGGCGCCGGCGATGTCGGCGATCGACTTGCGGGTCGTCATCACGGTCATGAAGGCCAGGACGCCGACGGCGGCCAGGGTGATGAGCGAGAGGACGATGGTGATGCTGATCGAGGCGGCGGCCTCGGCCTGGCGCTTGGCGGCCTGCGTCTTGGCGCGGTTGGCGGCGTCGTCGACCACCTTCTGCAGCTGCGCGGCCATCTTGACGTACTGGTCTTCGAAGCTGCCGGCGAAGCTCATCGCCATGCCCGCGTCGACGTCGACCATGCCGCTGACGGTGTCGACGGCGCTGCGGCACTCGGCCAGCGCCTTTACCAGGGCTTCGATCTTCGGACGCTCCGAGACCGGAAGACGGCCGGAGAGGGCCTTCATTTCCTTGCCCAAGGTGTCGAATTCGGCGAGCAGCTCGGTGATGCGCGGACCGGCCGGAGCGGCCATCGGGTCGGCCTTGGAGGCCAGGATCTGGTAGAGCTTGCCGTGAGCGTCGGTGATGCGGCGCGACAGCGACTGGATCTCGCTGTTGGTGCGCATGTCGGTCTCGACGACCTGTTGCAGCGCCGCCGACTGGCTCTTCTGCACGACGATGGACCCCACGGCCATGGCCGCCAGCATCAGTAGTGCGAAGGCCGGCGCGAAGCCGATTTTTATGATCAACGGCAGATCGACGAGTCGAAAGCGCTTCATGACAAATCCCCTCCAAGAGACGGCCGTGCCCACGGACCGTCCGCAATGTGGGGCGATCATCACGATAGATTCCTAATTCTTCCTGACTTTGGTTAAGGATGATGGCCGCACCCTGTCGCACCCCCATGCCGCATGCGTATCGATGTGCGCATACGCACGCGTATTTGAGTCTAGAGAGGGGCGATTGTGGCGGCATGGCGCCATTCACAAGTCATTATGGTTATCGATAAGTAAATATCGATTATTCTTCGGTGACTCAGACTATCTTAACTTGCGGCTGCGAAAAGGTGCAGGCGTCCGGTTGGCGCAACGTCCAACGGACGAAGAAAAAATACTAGGAGCAGCGGGATGAAATATCCGATCGCTATTGCCGCGGGAATCGCCGGCAGCTTTTTCGTCGCTCAGGCCGCTTCGGCCGCCGGCGGTTTCGAAGACCAAATGGGCCGCTGCCTCCAGCAGTTCGCCAACACCAAGGACGCCGCCCAGGTGATGCTTGAGTGCACCGCCGACGCCGGCAAGCTCTCGGCCTGCAAGGTCGTGGACAACAGCGCGGCCGGCAAGGGCTTCGACAAGGCGGCCATGTGCATCGCCGAGAAGCTGCCGATGGGCTCCAAGACCGGCACCGTGAAGGTTCCGTTCCGCTTCCCGGGCGGCGCGTAAGTCTTACGCGCCTTCCCAGAGGGGGTTTCAAGCGCCTCCGCTGGTCCAGGCCGGCGCATCCCGCAGGGGACGCGCCACGGCCGGACCGGCGGGGGCGTTTTGCTGTCTGGATACCGGCGTATCCAAGTAACGTCCGGTCCTCTCCAAGAATACGCGCTCCAAGAAAAAGACCCGCCTCGCGGCGGGTCAGTTGAGGAGACGCGCGAAGAAACTGGCCGGAGCGCGCTACGCTAAGCCGCGCCCCGACCTCACGAAATTCAGTACTCTTCCCAGTCCTGGTCGATGGCGACGGCGGTCGAGCCGCGGTGCGCGCCGGGACGGGAGGCCACGCGGGGCGCGGCCGGGCGAGGCGCCGGACGGGCGGCCTGGGCCGGCGCCGCCTGGCGGGAGGTCTTGAAGCCGCCGACGAGGCGGGTCAGTTCGCTGGACTGGCCCTTCAGCGAATGGGTCGCGGCGGTGGTCTGCTCGACCATGGCGGCGTTCTGCTGGGTGACCTGATCCATCTGGTTGACGGCGATGTTGACCTGGGCGAGGCCGCTCGACTGTTCCTGGGCCGAGGACGAGATCTCGCCGACCAGGGCGTCGATCTCGGCGACCTTGACGACGATGCCGCGCAGGGCCTCGCCGGTCTGGCCGACCAGGGCCACGCCGGCCTCGACCTGCTTGGACGAGGCGCCGATCAGGGCCTTGATCTCCTTGGCCGCTTCCGCCGAACGCTGGGCCAGGGCCCGCACCTCGGAGGCCACGACCGCGAAGCCCTTGCCCGCATCGCCCGCCCGGGCCGCCTCGACGCCGGCGTTGAGGGCCAGGAGGTTGGTCTGGAAGGCGATCTCGTCGATCACCCCGATGATGTTGCTGATCTCGCGAGAGCTGGTCTCGATCTCGCCCATGGCGGCGACGGCGTCGGTGACGACCACGCCCGAGCGCTCGGCGTCGGTCTTGGCGCCGGCCACCACGTCGGAGGCCTGGCGGGCGCCGGCGGCGGCGCGCTTGACCGTGGCGGTGATCTCGTCGAGGGCGGCGGCGGTTTCTTCCAGGCTGGCGGCCTGCTGTTCGGTGCGGCGCGACAGGTCGTCGGCGGCGACGCCGATCTCGTCGGTCCCCGAGCGGATGCCGTCGGTGGCGGCGGACACGGCGGCCATCGCTTCCTCCAGCGTCGCCACGGCGGCGTTGAAGTCGCCCTTCAGCTTGTGGAAGTCGGGAGTGACCTCGATGTCGAGGCGCGAGGCGAGGTCGCCTTCGGCCAGGCGCGCCAGGGCCTCGCCCAGGGCCTGGACCACGGCGGTCTGGCTGCGTTCATTGGCCAGGCGCACCTCTTCCAGGCGCTTGCGCTCGGCCTCGATGGTTTCGAGATAGATCGAGATGGCGAAGTCCATGTCGAGCATGACCGCCTTCATCAGGGCAGACACCGCGTCGCCGGCCTTCTCGGCTCCGTCGGCCTTGGCCATGAAGCCCTTGGGCCAGACCTCGCGGATGGCCGCGCGCATCAGGTGCTCGCTGACCAGGGCATAGCCGCCGATGTACCAGCGCGGCTCCAGGCCGATGCGGGCGTGGGTCTCGCCGATGGTGCGCACGGCCTTGACGTAGGTGTCGCTGAAGTCGGCCTCGGCGATCACCGACCAGTGCGACTTCTGGCGATTGCCGGCCGCGTCCATGTGGCGCTCGTCGCCGAAGAACTTGCGGGTTTCGGGCGTGGCCTTGACGCGATCGTAGAAGCCCTTCAGCGCCGGGCCGATTTCCTTCTCGATGAGCGGACGCAGAGCCCGCAAGGCCGCACGGGCTCGATTGTCGAGGCCCATGAATGCAACGCGGTCACTCAGTGCATAGTCCTGGCTCATCTGGCCGCTTCCCCGATTGAGATATCGAGGTTCACTCTCGCGGCTGATGGTTAATCCGCCAACAACTTTTCCCGTTTTGAGCGCGTCAGGTCGTCGCACTCTACCGAGTTGTGCTTGCGGCTATCCGCCGCGACGAAGTGTTTCTCGAGCAATGACCAGTTGTTGGATCTGGCTGGTGCCCTCGTAAATCCGGAAAATACGGACATCTCGATACAGCCGCTCGATGCCGTAGTCGGCGACATAGCCGGCCCCGCCGAAGATCTGCACGGCCCGGTCGGCGACGCGGCCGACCATTTCCGAGGCGAACAGCTTGGCGGCCGCCGCCTCCAGGGTCACGCTCTCGCCGGCGTCGCGCTTGCGGGCGGTCTCCAGCACCAGGGCGCGGGCGGCCAGGGCCTCGGTCTTGCTGTCGGCGAGCATCGCCTGGATCAGCTGGAAGCTGGCGATCGGCTGGCCGAACTGCTTGCGCTCGGACGCATAGGCCACGCAGTCGGCGATCAGCCGCTCGGCCACGCCCACGCAGACGGCGGCGATGTGCAGGCGGCCGCGGTCGAGCACCTGCATGGCCACCTTGAAGCCCTCGCCCTCGGCGCCCAGGCGGTTCTCGGCCGGCACGCGCACGCCGTCGAAGGTGACGTCGTGGATGTGGGCGCCCTGCTGGCCCATCTTCTTCTCGGCCTTGCCCACGTGCAGGCCCGGCAGGCCGGCGGGCACGAGGAAGGCCGAGACGCCCGAGCCGCCCTTCGCATCCGGGTCGGTGCGGGCCATCACCGTGAACAGCGAGGCCTTGCCGGCGTTGGTGATGAAGCGCTTGGAGCCGGTCAGGACGTAGTCATCGCCGTCGCGCACGGCCCGCGTCTGCACCGAGGCGCTGTCGGAGCCGGCCTCCGGCTCGGTCAGGGCGAAGCTCGTGACGATCTCGCCCGAGGCGATGCCGGGCAGCCACTTGGCCTTCTGGGCTTCCGTGCCGAACATCACCAGGCCCTGGCTGCCGATGCCGACATTGGTGCCGAACACCGAGCGGAAGGCCGGCGAGGCGCGGCCCAGCTCGATGGCCGTCAGCGCCTCGTCCTCCATCGAAAGGCCAAGGCCGCCGTGCTCCTCGGGGATCGACAGGCCAAAGAGACCCAGCTCGCGCATCTCGGCGATCACGGCCTCGGGCACGGCGTCGTTCTCGGCCACCTGGGCCTCGATCGGCCGCAGGCGTTCGGCCACGAAGCGGGCGACCATGTCGAGCAACTGGTCGCGGGTCTCGCGGTCGAGGGCCATGGCGGTTCCTTCCTGTTTTCCGTCGCGTCAAACGATCGTTTTATTCGCCGACTTTAGCCGGCGCGCGGCGGAATGGAAGAGCCGTCAGAAGCGGGCGCGGTAGGTGGCCGAGAGGTTGAGCTCCGGATCGGCCGAGGTGTCGTGGCCGGGTTGCAGCGCCACCCCGCCGCGCACCGTCAGGCGCCGCTCGCCGCCCAGGGCCTTTTCCAGGCCCAGCCGCAGGTCGATCTCGCGGCCGTCCGGCGAGGCGCTGAACCGCCGCGTCGAATAGGTCAGCGGGTCCTTGTAGGACAGCGGGGCGTCGGCCAGGGTGGTGGTGAAGCGGCCGGCCTCGATGCGCAGGGGCTGGGCGATCTCGAAGGTCAGCTGGGCGCAGGACCAGCCGATCAGGCCGCAGTCGGCGGCGGCCGCCAGGCGCCAGGCGCCGCTGACCGCGCCGTCGAGGGCCAGGAGGCCGCCCTGGGCGTCCATCCGGCCCATCGAGGCCTCGGCCCGCAGGCTGACCCCCGGGCGCGGCGAGATGTCGAAGGCCGCGGCCGTGAAGCGGGTGGTCGAGGGCAGGGCGAAGGTCGAGTCCGGGGCCAGGAACGAGCCCAGCGGGCCCAGCGGCTCATCCAGCGTGCCGGCGGTCAGGCTGAGCACCCCGCCGCCGACGGCGGTCTGGCCGGTGGCCGATACATAGCGCGAGGCCTTGATCTGCGTGGTGCGCAGCGGCAGGCGACGCTCGGCTTCGCCCTGCTCGGCGCTGAAGGCGAAGCGGCCCAGGCGAACGGCGGCCTGCACGGTCTGGTCGGGGCGGGCGACCATGCGGAAGGCGTCGCGGCCCTCGGGGCCGGACGGGGCGGGCGCGCCGCCCTCGCCCTTCCAGGTCGAGAAGCTGAAGCGCCCGAACGCCGCCTGCATCCGCGCCGAGCGCATCGGCTGGGGCGCCAGCAGGAGGTCGGGCGTGCTGGCGCTGGGCATGTCCTCGAAGAGCGGCGCCTCGGCGCTGAAGGCCAGCTGGGCGCCGGCCAGGGCGGGACCGCCCAGCACGACCGAACTGGAGGCCGCGGCCGGCGGCAGGTCGCCGACGCCCCGGCGCGAGGCCGACGGCACGCTTCCAGCCAGGTCGACGACGAAGCGGCGGTGGTAGTCGTCGGTCAGCACGGTGGTCAGGGCGGTGGTGCGCGACAGGGCGTTGCCGAACGAGCCGGCCAGGTTGGCGCCCGGGGCCGAGCCGTCGTCGAGGATCACGGCGGCGCCGTCGCCGGTCGCCAGGCTGCTCGTCCCGAGCGGCTGGAAGGCGCGGGTCAGGTCCAGCGAGCCGCGGCCGTAGGTGGAATCCGTGCCGGTGGTCCCGAGGTCGGCGGCGGTGCGCAGCAGGATCGACACCGCGTCGCGGCCGGAGATGTTGGGGAAGGCCTGCAGCAGCAGGGCCAGGGCGCCCGAGACGTGCGGGGCGGCGAACGAGGTGCCGCTGATCCGCCAGCAGCTCGCGCCGTCGCAGTCGGTAATGACCTCCTCGCCGGGGGCCACGATGTAGCCCTCGGCGGCGACGCCGGCGCGGTTGGAGAAGCTGGACATCGTCCCGGCGCGGGACACCGAGCCGACCGCCAGCACCGAGCCGGCGTAGCGGGGGTCGACGGCGTAGCGCGCCGGCCAGCCGGGATCGGCCAGGCCCTCGTTGCCGGAGGCCGCGGCGATGACCACGCCGGCCGCCGTGGCGCGGGCCAGCGCCGCCTCGAAGTTCGGGCCCAGCGGGTTCTCGCCGCCCAGCGACAGGTTGATCACCTTGGCCCCGTTGGCGACGGCGTAGTCGATCGCGCGCGCCAGGTTGGTCGAGCCGAAGATGCAGTCTTCGCAGTTGGGATTGGTCGAGGCGGTGTCGGCGCGGATCGACAGGATGGTCGAGCCGTAGGCCACGCCGATCGTGCCCGCGCCGTTGAAGTTGGAGGCGATGATCCCGGCCGAGCGGGTGCCGTGGCGGCTGGTGTCGAACGGGGTGTCGCGCCCGGCGACGATGTCGGTGGAGGCCGCCGACAGGCGCCCCGCCAGGTCCGGCTGGGACGGGTCGACGCCGGTGTCGACGACCGCGACCGTCACGCCGGACCCGGTATAGCCGGCGTCATAGGCGACATTGGCGTGGATGGCCGCCAGGCCCCAGCTGCGCTGGTACTCCGTGCTCGAGACGCTCGGCGGCGGAGGAGGCGGCGGCGGAGGAGGTGGAGGAGGTGGAGGAGGTGGAGGAGGTGGTGGGGGCGGCGGGGGCGGCGGGGGCGTGGTAACGCCCGTCGAGGGGCCGCCGCCTCCGCCGCCGCCGCCGCACGCGGTGGCCAGCAGGGCCGCGCCCAGGACGAGCGCGGTGGGCCAGATGCGCAGGACGCGGTCGAGATTGGTCATCGAAACCCCTCCGGCCCGCCCCGCGCCCACGCTACTTCGTGGGGGCCGAACCTTGCGCCAGAACACTGCGTCTCACGCCGTAAAGGAAGTATATCGCGAGGCCGATCAGCTGGGCGTAGAGGAAATAGTGTTGCGTCTTGGCCGGGAGGCTGGCGAACAGATAGAGGCAGCCCAGGATCGCGCCGGCGGCCACCACCGGCCAGGCCGGGGTCGAGAACACGCGCTGGCGGGCGGGCTCGCGCAGGCGCAGCACGATCACCGAGGCGCCGACGGCGATGAAGGCGGCCAGGGTGCCGGCGTTGGCCAGCTCGGCGATCTCCTTCAGGGGCAGCAGGCCCGACAGCACTGCCGCCAGCACGCCGGTCAGCAGGGTCATCAGCACGGGCGTGCCGGTCTTGGCGTTCACCCGCGACAGGGCGCGGGGCAGCAGGCCGTCGCGGGCCATGACGAAGAAGATGCGGCTCTGGCCATACATGAAGGCCAGGATCACGGTCGGCAGGGCGATCACGGCGGCCAGGGCGACGCCGGCGGCGACCTTCGGGTGCTTGAGGGTTTCCAGGATGAAGACCAGCGGCGCTTCGCTGGCCGAGAACACCTCGGTGCGCGAGGCGCCGATCGAGACGGCGGCGACGATCATGTAGATCGCCGTGCAGGCGGCCATCGAGCCGACGATGCCGATGGTCAGGTCGCGCTTGGGGTTCTTGGTCTCCTCGGCGGCGGTCGACACCGCGTCGAAGCCGTAGAAGGCGAAGAAGATCAGGCTGGCGGCGGCCATGACGCCGACCTTGACGCCGTCGGGACCGGGGTTGGCCGCGAAGCCCTTGGGCATGAACGGGGTGAAGTGGCTGGCGTCGAAGGCCGGCAGGCAGAGGGCGACGAACACGGCCAGCGCCGCGATCTTGATCACCACCAGCACCATGTTGACCGTGGCGCTCTCGCGGGTGCCCAGCGCCAGCAGGCCGGCCACGGCCATCGAGATGATCACGGCCGGCAGGTTGATGAGGCCGCCGGCGTGCGGGCCGGCCAGCAGGAAGTCGGGCGTGCCGATCATCTTGAACAGCCCCTGGGCGTGGGCCGACCAGCCCACCGCCACGGCGGCGCAGACCAGGGTGTATTCGAGGATCAGGCTCCAGCCGATCACCCAGGCCACCGGCTCGCCCATGGCGACGTAGCTGTAGGTGTAGGCGCTGCCCGAGGCCGGGATCATGGTCGACAGTTCGGCGTAGCACAGGGCCGCGCAGGCGCAGACCGCGCCGGCGATCAGGAAGGACAGGATCACGCCGGGGCCGGCCAGGCCCGCGCCGACGCCGGTCAGGGTGTAGATGCCGGTGCCGACGATGGCGCCGACGCCCAGGGCCACCAGATGATACCAGCTCAGCGTCTTCTTCAGCGCGGGGCCGTCATGGCCGGCGTGCGCCGTGTCGATCGCCTTGCGGCGCGTCCAGAAACTCATGCTTGTCCTCCCGACTGCCGGGGGACCATGGCCGGGGATCGTGGGTCCGCCAAGGGGGCAGGGCGCAAAGACGACGGATATTCGGCGCGAGGCCGAAAATGCGCCCTCCACGGACGAAACGCCGGTTTGGGCGGCTCCGAACCGAAGGATCGTCGGTTCAGATGGCGGCGTCGAAGGCTTGGAAGCTGATCGGCGTCGACGCCGGAGCGCCGCGACCCTTCATGCGGGCGTGCAGCGTCTTCACGCAGTTGCTGCCCGTGCGCTCGAACAGGAAGGGCAGGATGCCGTGGACCAGGCAGGCCAGGCCCGCGGCCAGCATCGGCAGGCCGAAGCTCCACGCCATGGCGAAATGCTCGCCATAGGTTTCGCCGACCTGCCTGGGGTGACGGGTGAAGAGCTCGAGCATCGCGGGTCCCTCCTCGATCGAGGCCCGCAAGGGTGCGCTGTCTCGGCGAGAAAGACATTGTCGATCTTGGCGGCGCGGCGCAGGCTGGGAGAATTCCCATCTCCGATATGCGAAGAAGCGAGATGATCGATCTCGATTCCATCGACCGCCGCCTGCTCGCCATCCTCCAGGAGGACGCCACTGTCTCGATCGCCGAGCTGGCCGAGCGGGTGGGCCTGTCGCAGACCCCGTGCTGGAAGCGGCTCAAGCGCCTGCAGGACACCGGCGTCATCACCGCTCGCGTCGCGCTGCTCGACCGCGAGGCCCTGGACCTGCCGCTGACGGTGTTCGTGGCCGTCAAGACCGGCCGCCACGACGAGGACTGGCTCGAAACCTTCGCCAAGGGCGCGGCGGGCCTGCCCGAGGTGGTCGAGTTCTACCGGATGGCCGGCGAGGTCGACTACCTGCTGAAGGTGGTGGTCAAGGACATCGCCGCCTACGACCGCTTCTACAAGCGCCTGATCGCCACCGCGCCGCTGACCG
This sequence comes from Caulobacter sp. CCNWLW153, assembly GCF_036889365.1. Classification (NCBI taxonomy): domain Bacteria; kingdom Pseudomonadati; phylum Pseudomonadota; class Alphaproteobacteria; order Caulobacterales; family Caulobacteraceae; genus Caulobacter; species Caulobacter sp. CCNWLW153. Next base: position 148 of record NZ_JBAKFV010000002.1, on the reverse strand, counting down.
ACGTGTCGTCCAGCTTCGCGATGGAGCAGATCAAGTTCACGACGGCGCTGCCGATCCCGACCTAGCCTCGTCCGTCGATCCAGGTCCTGACGACGTTGCGCTGGTCATCGAGGAGGACGAGGTCTGCGGCCATGCCGGGGGCGATGGT